>JANPDI010000044.1:0-84239 GCA_031431435.1 Burkholderiales bacterium | reverse complement strand
TTTTTGTCGGCGATGATGGCATACGCTTCCTTTGCCGGTGCCAGCGCGCCGGTCGGGCAAGCTTGGACACATTCGCCACACGCCACACAGGTGGATGCGCCCATCGCATCGTCAAAATCGAACACAATCTTGGATTCCGCGCCACGGAAGGCATAACCGATGACGTCGTTGTTTTGTTCCTCACGACACGCGCGCACGCAACGTGTGCACTGGATGCAAGCGTCGAGGTTCACACTCATCGCCGGGTGGGAAACATCGGGCGCGGGCTGCGATCGCGAGACAAAACGGGATTGCGTCACGCCGAGCACGGCAGCCCATTTGGTGAGCTCGTTTTCCTGTGGCTTGTGGTTTTTTTGCGGCGCGTCGGTGGTGAGCAGTTCCATCACCATCTTTTGTGAATGCACGGCGCGTGCAGAATTTGTTGTCACGTCCATATTATTGGCGGGATGGCGGCAACACGACGGTGCCAACACCCGTTCACCCTTGATTTCGACCACACAAGCGCGGCAATTGCCGTCGGCGCGGTAGCCCGGCTTATAACAAAGGCGGGGGATTTCCTTGCCATGCTCTTGCGCAATTTCAATCAGGGTCTGGTCGGCGAAGGCCGTAATCTGGACGCCGTCAAGCGTGAATTCGACGGTGGTGCGTTCGATGAGCGGTTCGGAGAGCATGTTCATTTTTGGTCTTGGTTTGGTATATGCACAACGGAGGAGCAAAGCGTCGCGAGCGAAGGCAGGGCAAGGCCGCAGGTTGCGAGGCCACCGGAGTTGCCTGTCGTGCGCAATGAGGATGGCCGAGTCAGCCGAGAACGACGCCATGTCGAGCGCAGCAGCTTTGCATTCATGCTGAGATCTCATGTGAAAAATGTTTGATCACACAGCGGATCGGATTCGGCGCCGCCTGCCCCAGTCCGCAGATCGACGCATCGGCCATGACCACCGACAAATCCTCCAACAGCCCGGTCTTCCACTTTGATTCCGCCAGCAGCGTGACGGCCTTTTCAGTGCCGACACGGCACGGTGTACATTGACCGCAACTCTCGTGCGCGAAGAATTTCATGAGGTTCAGCGCCGCGTCCCGCGCCTGATCGTGGTTAGACAGCACCACCACGGCAGCCGAGCCGATGAAACAGCCATGCGGTTGCAGCGTATCAAAATCGAGCGGGATATCGCCCATGCCGGCGGGCAGGATGCCACCTGACGCGCCGCCGGGCAGGTAGGCATAAAACGTGTGCCCGTCCATCATGCCGCCACAAAATTCGTTGATCAATTCGGTCACTGTAATGCCGGCGGGCGCCAGATGCACGCCCGGCTTGTTGACCCGTCCCGACACCGAGAACGAACGCAGGCCTTTGCGGCCATTGCGGCCTTGTTCAGAAAACCACGCCGCGCCGCGTTCAAGGATATCGCGCACCCAATACAGCGTCTCAAAATTATGTTCCAGCGTCGGCCGGCCGAACAGGCCAACTTGGGCCACATATGGCGGACGCAAGCGCGGCATGCCGCGCTTGCCTTCGATCGACTCAATCATCGCCGACTCTTCGCCGCAAATATAGGCACCCGCACCGCGTCGCAGTTCGATTGTTGGCAGCTTGATGCCGTTGTCTTCCGCCCAATCGATTGCGGCGGCCATTTCGGCTTCGAGGACATTGCGGCAATGATGATATTCGTCACGCAAATAAACGTAGCAGGCGTCAATCCCGACCGCAATCGATGCGATCAACATGCCTTCGATAAAGCGGTGCGGATCACGCTCCAAGTAGTGACGATCCTTGAAGGTGCCTGGCTCGCCTTCATCAATATTGACCGCCATCAAACGCGGCGCCGTTTCAGCGCGTACGATGCGCCACTTGCGCCCAGTCGGAAATCCCGCACCGCCGAGACCACGCAGGCCGGAGTGTTCCATTTCGGCGATCACCGATTCAATCTCGCGCTTGCCGCGCACAATATCCAGCAGGGTTTGATAGCCGCCGGCGGCGAGGTAGCCGCCAAGATCAACATGCGCCACGTGGGCAACGGCGGCGGTGGCGTTAAGCTGTGCCGCCTCCGCGACATTTTCGATTGTGGCGTGTCCGAAGGCGTGTTGGCCGACACACACCGCCGGCGCTTCGGCGCAACGGCCGATACACGGCGCGGCAACCACCCGCACGTCTTTGCCAAGAATGCCGGGCAACTTCTCCAGCAGTGCATCCGCGCCGGCCATGCTGCACGACAGTGTTTCACATACCCGCACGGTCAACACAGGCGGCGCAATATCGGCCTCCTTGACCACGTCGAAATGATGATAAAACGTCGCCACCTCGTAGACTTCCGCCTGTGAGAGTTTCATTGCCTCGGCGAGCGCGGCGAGATGCGTCGCCCTGAGATGGCCGAATTGATCCTGAATCAAATGCAGGAATTCAATTAGCAGGTCACGCCGCACCTCCCTTCCAGCGAGCAGTTGGGCGATGGCAGCACGCGCATCGGGGTCGACCTGGCGACCTTTCGGCGTGTGACGGGCCTTCATGCGGCCACCAACGTTGGCGATGGGGATATTGATCGTGGCGCGACCGGTCATCGGGAAACTCTCCGTGGGGGCTAACTATTCTTGCCGGCGTATGGAGACGCGGCGCAGGTCTGGTCAAGTGGCGTTTGCTCGGCACGTTGTCCAGAAATACGTAATTTGACGATAGGATAACGGGGCGGCGCAATCGCACCCATGACGGGAATCAAGTGCCGATTGGCAATATCATCAGGACAAACCCGTTTATTGACGGGCGTTTTGGCGCAAAAAGGCTTGAAAGTGCCCGTCTATCAACGACTTTAAAATTCGTGCTTTATGCCGAAAACCAGCGCACAGAAACACAATCCTTCAGAGTAAATACGCAAGCCGTGTTCCTTGGTCAATTGCCCGCTTGGCATCTAACTCACCCGCCTCAAATGCGCCGCCAATGATGTGGGTCTTGACGCCTGCCGCTTCCAACGGCGCCACCAGTTCGCGCAACGACTCCTGCCCCGAACACAGCACGATTGTGTCGACTTCGAGCAGCGAAGGGTTCTCGCGTTTCTCGCCAAACGAAACATGCAGGCCGCGCGCATCAATCGCGTCGTAGTTCGCCCCCGCCAGCATTTCGACTTGCTTTTTCTTTAGCGCGGCACGGTGGATCCAGCCGGTGGTTTTGCCGAGACCCTTGCCGGGCTGTGTGGATTTGCGCTGCAGCAAATAAACCTGTCGCGCAGGCGGCGAGACTTCCGGCTTGACCAGACCGCCACGATGGACGGAAGGGTCGCCGACGCCCCATTCCTTTTTCCACAATTCAAGATTCATGGTCGGCGAATGGTCCTCAACCAGAAACTCGGAAACGTCAAAGCCGATACCACCCGCACCGATCACCGCAACACGTTTGCCGACCGGCTTCTTGTGCAACAGCACGTCGATATAGCTCAACACGTTCGGGCCATCCTGGCCGGGAATTTTTGGATCGCGCGGCGTCACACCGGTGGCAATCACCACCTCATCGAATCCCGTCAGATCCTCCGCCTTAACACGGTGGTTCAAGGTGAGTTTGACGCCGGTGGCATCAATACGCCGGCCAAAATAGCGCAGCGTTTCATGGAATTCCTCTTTGCCGGGGATGACTTTTGCCATGTTGAACTGGCCGCCGATTTCAGCGGCGCTGTCAAACAGCGCAACGTCATGCCCGCGTGACGCCAGCTCGGTCGAACACGCCAGCCCCGCCGGGCCGGCACCAACCACGGCAATACGTTTTTTCTTCACCGCCTTGGTGAACACCAATTCAGTTTCGTGGCACGCGCGCGGATTGACCAGGCACGACGCCAGTTGCTGTTTAAATACATGGTCTAGGCAAGCCTGATTGCAACCAATACACGTGTTGATATCGAGCGCACGATTAGCCGCCGCCTTGTTGACAAATTCCGGGTCGGCCAGCAACGGCCGCGCCATCGACACCATATCCGCGCTGCCACCGGCGATAATTTCTTCGCCAACCTCGGGGGTGTTGATGCGATTGGTGGTGACCAGCGGAATACCGACTTCGCCCTTGAGTTTTTTTGTCACCCAGGCAAAGGCACCGCGCGGCACCGAGGTGGCGATGGTTGGCACCCGCGCCTCGTGCCAGCCGATACCGGTGTTGATAATGGTGGCGCCCGCCTTTTCAATTGCTTTGGCGAGCATCACCACTTCATCCCATGACTGTCCTTCTGGAACCAGATCCAGCATCGACAGACGGTAGATGATGATGAAATCTTTGCCGACCGCCGCACGCATACGCGAAACAATCTCCACCGGCAACCGCATGCGGTTCTCGTAGCTACCGCCCCAGCGGTCTTCGCGTTTGTTGGTGGCAAGGCTCAGGAATTCGTTGATGAAGTATCCTTCCGAGCCCATCACCTCGACGCCATCGTAGCCGGCTTCGCGTGCCAGCTTGCCGGCACGGACAAAACATTTGATCTGGCGCTCGATGCCGCGTTCAGATAATTCACGCGGGGTGAACGGCGTGATCGGCGACTTGATGCGCGACGGCGCGACCGAGAAAGGTGAATAACCATACCGGCCCGCGTGCAAAATTTGTAGCGCAATTTTGCCGCCCTCTTGATGCACCGCGTCGGTAATGACCCGGTGGGTCCTGGCGGCACGGCTTGATGCCAAGCGCGAACCAAACGGCGACAACCAACCCTCGACATTGGGCGCAAATCCGCCAGTGACAATCAGGCCGACCCCGCCGCGCGCACGCTCGGCAAAATACGCCGCCAGCTTTGGGAAATCACGCGCCTTGTCCTCAAGCCCGGTGTGCATGGAGCCCATCAACACACGGTTCTTGAGCGTCGTAAAGCCGAGGTCGAGCGGGGCGAGAAGATGGGGATAGGGGGCGGTCAAGGGGTTCTCTCAAAAAGCAGTGAACGCACTATGCCGCATATCGGATGCCAATGCAAAAGGCCGGCCGCCGCTGCCGGAAAGTCGGCCGGTCGAACGCGACCTCCCTCACCTTGCCTTACCTTTACACGCTGCGGGTAGTCAGCTGATCGTACTTGATGGCAGATAGCGGCGTGAACGCCATCAGGATCGTCGCAAGCTGCGCGTTGGTCTCGTCATCCGGAACATAAACCATCAGAAAGGTGGCACCTTCGCGGGCGAGCGCTTGATGCAAATCCATGATTTTGGTCTCACCCTGAATCGCTTCGGCCACAACGCCGACATTCGCGTCGCCATCTTGCGGGGTACCGCCTTCGACGCGTGCCAATTCTCTGGCCAGCACGATGGTTGCATCGCCTACCGGGTGGCCGGCTTCACCCCACCGCACTTTGACCTCTTCCGCGTCCGAGCGGTCGCGGAAGGCGATTGCGGCGTAACCCACCGGGTAGAAGGCGCCAAAAAAATTAATTTGCGGGTGGTTGAGAAAATCGATACGTTCGGGCATGGCGGATTCCTGTTGCAAGGAACCCATTTATAGTCTGGCACCGACGGTTCGTCTGTACGCTATCGCCCCGATCAAGCAAGCGGCTGTTGTTCGCCAAAACAAAACGGCTGCCGTGGCAGCCGCTTTTTTTGTCGCGCACAGGGCCTACTGCAATACCGATTTCAGCAACTCACCCATCTTGGCCGGGTTCTTGGTGACCTTGATGCCACACTCTTCCATCACGGCAAGTTTTTCCTGCGCCGTACCTTTGCCACCGGAGATGATCGCACCGGCATGACCCATGCGTTTGCCGGGCGGCGCGGTGACGCCGGCGATAAACCCAATCACCGGCTTTTTCATGTGGTCCTTCATCCAGCGCGCGCAGGTTTCTTCGGCGTCACCGCCGATTTCACCCACCATGATGACGGCATCAGTATCTGGGTCATCGTTAAACATTTTCATGATATCAATGTGCTTCAGGCCATTAACCGGGTCGCCGCCAATGCCGACACAGGTGGATTGACCCAGCCCCAGATCCATTAACTGGCCGACCGCTTCATAAGTCAGGGTGCCGGAGCGCGACACCACGCCAATGCGACCCTTCTTGTGAATATGGCCGGGCATGATGCCAATCTTGATTTCGTCCGGCGTGATCACGCCGGGACAGTTTGGCCCGATCAGGATGGTGCCCCGACCCTGCATGCGTTCACGCGTCCGGATCATGTCGCGCACCGGGATGCCCTCGGTGATACAAATGACCAGTTCGATGCCGGCATCAACCGCCTCATCAATTGCGGCGGCGGCAAACGGCGGCGGCACATAAATCACCGAGGCATTTGCCCCGGTCTGTTTTTTCGCCTCGGCAACGGTGTCAAAAATCGGGATGCCTTCGTACGACTGGCCACCTTTTTTCGGCGTGACCCCGGCAACATAACAATTGGCGCCGTTGGCGTACTCACGGCCCATCTTGGTATGGAACATGCCGGTTTTGCCGGTAATGCCCTGGGTCAGAACACGCGTATTTTTATTGATCAGGATTGACATGATTATTTTCCTTCGGCGGCGGCAACAACCCGCTCCGCCGCTTCAGCCATATTGTTCGCAGAGATAATCGGCAGGCCCGAATCCTTCAGAATCTGTTTGCCCAAATCTTCGTTGGTGCCCTTCATGCGCACCACCAGCGGCACCGACAGCTTGACTTCGCGCGCTGCGGCGATGACACCGTTGGCGATCACATCACATTTCATGATGCCGCCAAATATATTGACCAGAATCGCCTTTAAGTTCGGGTTTTTCAACATGATCTTGAACGCCTCGGTCACCTTCTCGGTGGTGGCGCCGCCACCCACATCGAGAAAATTCGCCGGCGAGCCGCCGTAGAGCTTGATGACATCCATGGTCGCCATGGCCAATCCGGCACCGTTGACCAGACAACCGATGTTGCCGTCGAGCGAAATATAGGTCAGATCAAATTTTGACGCTTCGATTTCGGCGGGGTCTTCTTCGTCCAGATCGCGCATGGCGACGATATCGGGGTGACGATAAAGTGCGTTTGAATCAAAATTCAGTTTTGCGTCAAGCGCAAGCACCTTGTTGTCGCCCGTATAGATCAGCGGGTTAATTTCCGCCAGCGAACAATCACATTCGTCAAACGCCTTGTAGAGCGATTGCATAAATGCCGCGCCCTGTGCAACCGCCTGCTCCGGCACGCCGATCTTGCGCGCGACTTCTTCCGCCGCGGCTGTGGTCAAGCCGACGTTTGGGTCGATATGTACCTTATGGATTTTTTCCGGGGTATGTTCGGCAACATGCTCAATGTCCATGCCGCCTTCGCTCGATGCCATCAGCGTCACACGCTGGGATCCGCGATCAACCACCATGCCCACGTAAAGTTCTTTCTTGATGTCAGCACCTTCTTCGACCAGCAGGCGTTTGACCAAGCGGCCTTCCGGTCCTGTTTGATGGGTGATCAATGTCATGCCAAGAATCTGTGTCGCGGCGGCGCGCACCTCGTCAATCGACTTGGCAACCTTGACGCCACCGCCCTTGCCGCGGCCACCCGCGTGAATTTGGGCTTTGACGACCCACACCTTGCCGCCGAGCGATTCCGCCGCCTTGACGGCTTCATCAACTGAAAAACATGCGACGCCGCGGGGGGTGGCGACACCGTACTTGCGCAAGATTTCCTTGCCTTGATATTCATGGACGTTCATGGAAAACCTTTGGAAATGGGATAGACCGGGGATTGCCTGAAAAATTAAAAATCATCTTGCGCATGACACCAACGATCATTTTACCAGCGCCGAACGGCAAAACCAGCTTGGCGCAATATCAAATGCCGCCGGTCGCCGGGCGCGGTTGGTCCGGCGGCGTGTCTGCTGCCTCACGCCGAATCCAATTCGGATAAAACTTCGCCACCGCCGCGCCGTCGGTGGCCAGCGCGTGGCACCGATCCAGTGGAAACGGTTTGCGGGTGGCGTCGTGTTTTACCTGCCCGGCCAACGTTTGGAAAGCTGTTGTCGCCAACAGGCCAATCAGATCGGTTAAATGGGTGCAACCCTTGGTACCGGCAAAGGTTGTACGGACACGTTCACTGAATCCGGGACGCATCGTCATCCCAACCAGCATGGCATATTTCGGCGTAATCGTCTCACAATATCCCTCGTAGGGCATGACATCCGTGGCCGCCTCGGCACCGACAATCGTCAGCGTTGCGTCATAAGTAATACGTAACCACATCGAATGAACAGACGCACCTGCCGGCCGCTCACCGCTGACCAGCTTGAACGGCACGTCCTTGGTATCGTGCAAATGGCCTTCGACTTCAAACAGGCCGTCGTCACGTTTGTAGCCGCGTATTGAAATGGCACGATGATGAAGCGGACTGCGTGGGGCGGGTGCTGAAAGGGGCATTGCTAAATCCTGGCCAATTAAAGGAAAACGCAGATACGAGCAGTCCAAAAACGAAAAACGCCCCGCAGGGCGCTTTCCTCGGTAATGAAATGAACGACTATTCAGCCAAGTTTACGGTATGTGCGGATTGCATTGGCAAATTCGACACCATTTTGGAAACGTTGCTCGACATCCTTCGCCAGCGCCTGATCAATAAAATCAGGCACCCACGCCGGCAATGCCGGATTAAATTCCATGATGTTTGGATGCGGTTCGTTGGCGATGGCAAACATCAACTGTGTCATCGACTCGCCGGTAAACGGCAGGCGACCACAGGCCAATTGGTAAAAACTGACGCCCAGCGAAAACAGATCGGAACGACCATCAATTTTTTTGCCAGCCAGCTGTTCAGGCGACATATACGACGGCGTGCCGAGCACCATGCCGGTCTTGGTTTTGGACGAGTCGGTCACCCGCGCAATACCAAAGTCGGCAACCTTGGGCACTTTGCCCTCGGGGTCGTACATGATATTAGCCGGCTTGATGTCGCGGTGATAAACACCCATCTCGTGGGCATGATTGAGCGCATCACCTACCTTGATCATGATGTCACACATTTCATCAAACGGCAGCAGGTTGGGTATCTTGGTGTTATCAACCAGATCCTTGCCCTTCAGAAACTCCATCGCAATATAAGCCAGATCATGTTCGTCACCGGCGTCAAAAATGCGCACGATGTTCGGATGGTCAAGCTTGCCCGCCGACTCGGCCTCGCGGAAAAACCGATCCTTGGCCTCCTGCAATTCCTCACCGTCAAATTCATTCGCCAGCGCCATGGTTTTGATCGCCACCTCGCGACCAATTTTGGGGTCTTTACCCAGGTAAACCACACCCATCGCGCCCTTGCCAAGCTCGCGTTCAATCGTATATCGGCCCAGCGTCGGTTTTTCACCGGTGCCGGACAACATCATGGTTGCCTGCGCGGATCGCGCACTTGATGAGCCGCCCAGAATAATCGTCTCCGACATCGCCTTTGCGCGATTCATGCGATCGGCAACATCCCTGAACTTTGGATCATTCTGGTTGATATAGGCAAATGCAGATTCAGCCTTGTTGAATTGCCGGCGACGTTCAAAATCGAGCGCCAGCGAATAAATATTTTCCAGTAATTGTTCATCAACCGGGCATTTGCGGAACTTGTCAAACGCCATGTCGAGCTGTCCCTGTTGCTGGAATGCCAGGCCCAGCATACGGTTGGATTCGGCACCCGCAAGATCGGATTGTTCTTTGCCGCGCTCGGTGACGAGGAATCGCTTGGTGGTCAGCAACAAGTGGCCAATCACCAATAATGCAGCCGGCAGCATCAGTTTCAGCCAGATGCCCGGGCCCATCATCAGCCCGAAGTGAATCGCAAAAAACACCACGAACAGGCCGAGCGTGAGCATCGCCGCCGGTCCCGCACGCAGTTTTGGCAATACAGCGATCAAATAGACAATGACCAACACCAACGCCAGCATGGTTGCCCACAGGCCCCAGGTTGGGGTGCGGAAAAAATGTTGTTGCAGAATTGAAGAAACCGAGTGCCCGAGTGTTTCAACCGACGTCAGCAAACCAATCGGGGTGACCGCATCGGTGGCGATACCCTTGGCGGTTGCGCCGATCAAGACAATTTTGTCCTGATATTTTGCCGCCGGAATTTTGCCCGTGTACACGTCGAAAAACGAATCGACCGGCATGGCGGGTTTGCCGTTAATATTTTTATAGAAGTACGGAAACATCAAACCGGTTTCATCGGTCACGATGCGAAGATTGCCGAGTGTCACGCTTTCACCCGGGGTGACGCGCACATCCTTGGCCCCGAGGTTCAGACTCTTTGCCGCGATGGCAAGCGCCAACGACGGAAACTGTTGTGTGCCAAAAAAATCAACGGTCGTGATATCGCGGCGGATGCCGCCGTCGGAATCAACAAACAGACTCAGGTCACCGACGCTGGCGGCAACATTGCCGATTTGTTCAATCGGATAACCAAATTGCTCTCCGGCAAAAATGGACACCGCACCTGATGGGACGCTGCTGCCTTTTACATAATCGGGTAATGGTTTGTCCGGTTTGCCGTTGGGTTGTTGGTCGGTGGCGCCAAGATTCATCGGCAGCACAACATTACCGGCGGCCTTGATACTCGCGGCAAGACGACGATCAGTGTTTAGCGCCTCTTCCGCCTCCGTCAAGATGGAGCCAAACTCGGCGACCGTTGCGTTGGCTGGTACCGGCTTGGCTTGGGCATCCGTTGCGGTATTGCTTTTGCCGTAAACGTCGAGCAATTTATTGATGTAAAGAAGCCCCGGGTCAATCTGCGGCTCAAAGAAAAAGACCGTGTGGCCGATCACCTTCGCTTTTGCGCCCGCCAATTTGTCAATCATCTTGGCGTGGATTTCTCGTGACCACGGCCAACGACCCAAATTGGCGATCGACTGCTCGTCAATCGCAACCACGGCGATACGGTCAGACGGCGATTTTGAGGTTGCCGAAACGGCCAGATCGTACGCCCGGGTTTCGATTGCGCCGAAAAAATTGGTGGCGAAATTGATACCAAGCACCGCCACCACAATAATCAAGGCAAAAAACCAGTCCTTTGACCAAAAGCCTTCTTTTTTCATTTTGTTCTCCCGTGGGTAATACCCTTCCGGTCGATTCTATCAAGAATGCCGGACATCGTCCCTACCGTGAATGGGGGACAAAAAGTAACCGTGTTTCGCAACATCCCGCGTGCGTCGGCATTTGCCAACGTCGCGTCGCGCGACAGCGGACACAACACGGGCCGCAAATGCGGCCCGTCGGGTGGATATCGTGTTCGATGACCGCCGTTAGGAAAGAAATCCCAAGTCCGTGTTGGAAAACCTTCCGATATTTGGAAATACAGTCGCCATATTTGATGGTGAAACGCCAAACCATTTCGCCAGCGTCGCGCCATATTGGTCAACTGACGTGGTGGGCACCCATCGGCCGTTGGTTGAAACATCGTTTGGGCCACCCAACGTGTGATTCGGAAACGTACCGTAAAACTCCTGTCCCCTGACCGCACCACCGAGCATCATCTGGTGATTTCCCCAGCCATGATCCGAGCCGCCGCCGGACGCCTGTTTCAGCGTACGGCCAAAGTCAGACATGGTGAATGTGGTGACCTGATTCGCCACACCCATTTGCACCGTTGCGTCATAAAACGCCTTCAACGCCGCGTCGATCTGTCCGTACAAGGTGTTGTGCGAGGCAATTTGGTTGGTATGCGTATCAAAGCCGCCGATTGATACAAAAAAGATTTGCCGCTTCAAACCGATGGTGTTGCGCGCTTCAATCAACTTTGCCACCTGGCGCAGTTGATTGCCGATATTCGATGTTGCATTGGCAAAAATCGGCGTGATGGTGGTGTTGGTTGCGGTGATGATCGGATTGATGACGTCAGAGGCGCCGATCGCCTGCGCAAACAAATCGTCCGATTCGCGAACAAAATCATTGCCGGCGTTCAAATTCATGATGTTCTTGAGCGCTGTTTCGCGCGCGGTGGTTGCCGCGGCTGCGCCGAAGGTCGAAAGGCCGAAGGTACCGGTCGACGGAATGGCGACCACCCGAGGCGTATTGCCGTTCAGGTATACCGCCGAACCGGCGATGGAGGTAATCATCGGGAAATTACTGCCATTTGACGGGCCAACGACGTCCGCCAACCGGCCACCCCAACCGGTGCGCTCGATGCCTTTGGAAACCGATGTCTGCCATTGCAATTGTTGGTCCGAATGCGAAAACAATTGCTCTGGCCGGGCTTTGGTCGCCGCGGTATATTCCGCCTTGGTCAGGGGTTCGGCCAGCGTACCGACGTTGGTCAGCATGGCCATTTTACCGGCGTCAAACAATGACTTCATATTGGTCATGGCCGGATGCAGACCGTAATTCTTGTTTAATGTTCGTGGCGTGATGCCAAGTAGTTGCGCCTGCGGAATGGCGACACCACCACTAGCCGTGGTACCGCGCGCGGTGACGTACAAATTGTATTCGGCGGTGTCCATTGGCACGATCAAATTATTGGCGTCGTTACCGCCAAACAAAAACACACAAACCAGCGCTTTATAGTCGGTAACCGGCGCACTTTGCGCGAGTGCGGCGGACAGGCCAAGACCTTCGAGTGTGCCGGTGGCCGAAACCGCGCCCGCGCCGGCGATGGCTTTTAACAAACGGCGGCGGGTAATGATGTATGGAGCATTCATGATTGTTTTCCTACCGATCGACTTGAAATTGGCTGGCGGTGAGCACCAGATAGGCGGCGGTCCGCGCACGTGACAGCGTGTCGGTCGACGTAATTGCGTTGACCGCATTGACGATCTGTTGTTGGCTCGAGGTTGACAATGCGCCTGCGGCAAATATCCATGACAGCTTGTCGACCAGCGCTGCGGGGTTTGCTGCTAACGCCTGCCACGGCGCCCAATCAACGGTGGTGCCGGTTGCACCGGTCACGGTCGCATCGATCGCGTAATTGACGTTGGTGACGTTGCGCAGAAAATTCGCCCGGGCAAACGCCGTTGTCGAGGTCAGAATCTCGAATTCTGGGCCTAGTTTCCCGTTGGAAATCGTGTTGTCCGGTGCGTAGTAGTTAAACACGGTCGGCGCCCGGAACAAATCCTGCGCCATGGCGGCATATTGGGTGCGCACCCAGACGCCATCATTGACCCCGCCCAAACCGCGATACGCGCTCAAGGCGAGCAATACCGGCTCTTTTAGTTTGCCAACGCCCGCAACCGTCTTGATGGGACCGCGCGCTTCGGCATCCAACAGAATGGCGCGTACCACCGCTTTTAAATCGCCTTTGACGCCAGCGCCGTTGTTGTTGAAGACAGTCGCAATCCGCGCGACATATGCCGGGCTCGGATCACTGCTCACCAGTTTCTGAATCAATTGTTTGGCAATGAACGGCGCGACGTTGGGGTGGGCAAATAAGTGGTCGACCGCCATGTTCAAATCTTGCGTGGCGCCTTGATTGGCCGGCAGGACAAATCCACCGATCAACACCTTTGCCGTGGTGTCGTGGTTGGAGGCAACCGGCTGCATCGGGAAGTCGTAATAGCTGGCGTTGTTGCGAGTCGGCGGCGTCGCGTTATTGAAGTTTGCGTAAGTCCAGCCGGTAAACACCCGCGCGAGATTTTCAACCGTCGTCTGCGTGTAGCTCGGAATGAGATTGTCCTGCGCATCCTTCTTGACGGTGCCATCGAGGTTCAGGTCATACAGCCCAATTGAAAACAGTTGCATGATTTCACGTGCATAGTTTTCGTTGGCCGCAATGCCGCGCGCCGCGTCAGGCTTGTTTGAATTCGCCATGTTGAGATAGTCTCCCATCACCGGCGAAAGTGTCACCGCCGTCAGCAAATCCTTGTAATTACCAAAGGCATTGTCCAAAAACATCTGTTGGTACTTGGCCATGCCATACGGCATGATGCTGCTGTCGGCGCCGGAGGTGACAAGAATTTGTGACAGCGCAAACGCCACGCGTTGGCGCAACTGATCCTGTTTGGTCAACGCGTTTTGCGTGAATCGCAGTTGCACCTGGAACAATGAGTAATTGTCACGGGCGCATATTTGCTCGGCTGAACCAGTCACATTGTTATTGGTGCAATTGGTGGCCTGCTGCGTAGGGTAAAAACCCAACGCCGGCATCGACGATTGCGCGGCCATATTCAACTGGTTATCCACCCAAGACGTAATGCCAACCTGCTTGACCTGATTCATCAAGGCTTCGTTGGCACCAAACGTGGCTTGTTTCAACAGTCGGTAAATGTCGGCGTCCTGCGCTGTCGAAGTGCCCGGCACACAAAGGCTGATCCCGGTGGGATTCCAACCACGGTCAAACATGTCCTGATAAACCGACAATTGGTTTGCCATTCTGCTGTTGTTCGACGCACTGGCCTGATAAACCGGTTGTGTGCCTGTTGCACAATTGCCGCCAGCGTCCGGCATCAGTGCATACGTCACACTGGTCTGCGGTACGCACCCGCTGCCAACGACGCCGAGTTGTGTGAGCTTTCCCGTCTTGCTGAGACTGCAAACCTGTGGCGCGGCTGGGTTGGCAAAGTTTAGGGAGGTTAATTTGGCAACGGGCACGGCACCAGCCGGTGCATCAGCCTGGGTGCGCCATAACTTGTAACTCTGTCCGGTACGGGCCCACCCGGAAGCCACCGCGTTTTGGTCGGTTGCGGTGATTTCATTGGCGACATCGGTGCGATAGTACTGCCCGGTCCTGGCGTTGTAATATTCGATTGAATCAACGGTGCCTGCCGTTTGCGCATGCGCAGGATTCATCAACAAGGCGCAGCAAGAACCCGTTGCCAACAACATCGAAGTCGCAACACGAATGCGACGAACGCCATCGGTGCAATTTTTCAACTGAATTTCCATTTTCTACCCCGGCCTAGAATTTCACCGCCACGCCTAGCATGTGGTGTTGATCTCATTTAACAGGAATGATACTAGGCACCAACGGTTCGAACAACCGTTTGGGTACACGGTAACTTGTAACAACTCATTGCCCGGACGTGCGGGCAATCCTGTATTGGCCGGAAAATGCCGTCAAATTCGGCAGAAGCGTCTCAATCTGGCGACAATAAGACTCAATCCAACAGTCGACTAACCGCCAAAAATTGTACCTGCCGTCACACCAAATGCCGTGGCGAAATCGGCCGCGCCGACTTTCTTGCCGTCTTCGTGTTTCAGTTTCGCGACCTCTATTTGTCCACCCTGGGCGGTAATGAACATCGAGTCAGCAATTGTGGTGATTTCACCCGGCTTGCCTTTGACTGCACCGAATGTTCGAACCAGATGTTTTTTGGATCCAAACAGTTGCACTTTCTTGCCTGCCAGCGTTGTCCAAGCACCTGGAGCAGGATCGCAACCGCGAATCAAGTTGTGGATATTGTCGACATGGTTGTGCCAGTTGATTTTTGCCTCGGCAGCGCGGAACCAACCTTCATAACTAGCGTGTGACTCATCCTGAATGGTTTCGATATGTTTGCCCGCAACAACCAGATCCGCCGCTTCCAGCATCGCCGCCACACCCATTGGAAACAGCCGGTCAAAATAGACGGTTCCCAATGTGTCGTTTTCACTGATAGGTGTCCGCTTTTGCAGAATCACCGCGCCTTCGTCCAATCCGTCTGTCGGGCGAAAAATGGTCAACCCCGTCTCGGTGTCGCCCCGGCTGATCGGCCAGTTGATCGACGAGGGGCCGCGATATTTTGGCAATAACGAAGGGTGAAATTGGATGGTGCCGTATTTCGGAATATTGACAAACTCTTGCGGTGCGAATTGCAGCACAAACGCCATCACACCAATCTCGACATCTAATTCACGCATCGCGCTCACAGCCTCAGGTGTTTTTAATGACGGAAATTGGAATGTCCGCAACCCTTTTTCCTGTGCCAGCACCCGCAGCGGATCCGGCTTCGCGCCTTCCTTTTCCGGTGCGCAAAAAACGCCCGCCACCTCGTCACCTCGTGCAAGAAATGCATCCAGGGTGGACTTGCCGAAATCCTGCTGGCCGATGATGGCAATTTTCATATGGTCTTCTTTGGTGGGGCGCTAAACGCGCCGGCAGTTTTAAGCGTGTTGATCTTGGTGTCCTCGTATCCGAGAACATTCTTCAAAACATCATCGTTATGTTCACCAAGCAGCGGCGAACGTTTGATTTTTGCCGGCGATGCCGAGAGTTTGATCGGCATGCCGACATTCCACCATTTGCCACGTTTCGGGTCATCGATCTCGACATACATTTCGCGTCCGCGAATGTGCTCATCATTGGCCAGATCCTCGGTCGACATGATGGGGCCGCATGGCACATCAATCGGGTTCAGAATCGCCATGAATTCACGTTTGGTGTAATTGGCGGCAAACCGGGTGATCAATGCCCACATCTCGTTTTGATTCTTGCGGCGGTCGCCAATGGCGGCAAAACGCGGGTCGGCAGCCAGTTCCGGTTGACCCAAATCAGGGCCGATACGATTCGCCAGCCCCACCCAGACCGCCTCTTGCACCACCACATATAAATAGTCGTTTGGCCCGTGCGGTTTGCAGTGAATGGCATTGCCCAACTGTCCGCCACCCGAATCGTTTCCCGCCCTTGGCACATCACCCATACCCTGCGCGGTCGGCACCGAATACTCGGGCAACGGACCGCGCGTCAACCGCTGGTGATCGCGCCATTTCACTCGGCACAGGTTCATTACGCCGTCCATCATCGCGACTTCAACATATTGCCCCTTGTCGCTGGTGTGGCGATGCTGCAATGCAGCCAGCAAACCAATCGCCAGATGCAGGCCGGTACCAGAATCGCCAATTTGTGCGCCGGTAACAAACGGCGGCCCGCCCGGTGTACCGGTGGTGCTCATTGCACCACCCATCGCCTGTGCAACGTTTTCATACGCCTTGAATTCGGCATAGGGTCCGCTCGAACCGAACCCCTTGATCGAACCCATGATGATGCGCGGGTTGATATCGTGAATTTTTTCCCAGGTAAAGCCGAGCCGGTCAAGCACGCCCGGGCCAAAGTTTTCCATGACGATGTCGCATTCCTTTAGCAGGTCGATAAACACCGTCTTGCCTTCGGCCGACTTCATGTTGACTGTGATTGATCGCTTGTTGCAATTCAACATCGTGAAGTACAGTGAGTCGGCGCCGGGGATATCGCGCAATTGGCCGCGCGTTGCATCACCCTGCGGCGGCTCGAACTTGATCACGTCCGCGCCCATCCAAGCCAACAATTGTGAACAAGTCGGTCCGGCTTGCACGTGGGTCATGTCGAGAATTCTGATACCTTTTAATGCTTCCATTACGCTCCTGATTTCTTTATGCAAGCCGCCATGCCGACTCGTCCTATCGCATCCCCGCGCAGCCGCGCGGGGCCCCTGCTCTTACGCCTCACGCCATCACATGCACATGCGTCATGTCGAGAATTCTGATGCCTTTTAATGCTTCCATTTTCTCTTTCGGATTGGTCTTTACAATTTCAGGCGACTAATTATTGACGACAACTATTTTTTCTTCGCGGTTTGCGGATTCAAGCTGGTAATACGGCCGCTTTCGGTACCGGCGGTCTCATCGATGACGGCATTGATTAACGTTGGCTTGCGTGATCGCACGGCTTCTTCCATCGCCCTGCGCAACTCTGCCGGGGTTGTGGCATTCACCCCGACGCCACCAAAGGCTTCAATGAGTTTGTCATATCGGGCACCTTTGACAAACACCGTGGGCGCGACGTCAGTGCCGCCGGTTGGATTGACATCCGTGCCGCGATACACCCCGTTGTTGTTGAACACAACAACACATACCGGCAGGTTGTAGCGGCAAATGGTTTCGACCTCCATGCCGGAGAAGCCAAATGCGCTGTCTCCCTCGATTGCAATCACCGGCAAGCCTGTCTCAACGGCGGCGGCCACCGCAAACCCCATGCCGATACCCATGATGCCCCAGGTGCCCACATCCAGGCGTTTGCGCGGTAAATACATGTCGACAATGCTGCGTGTAAAGTCCAGCGCGTTGGCGCCCTCGTTAACCAGCATCGCCTCCGGGTTGGCTTTGACAATATCGCGCACCACGTTCAACGCGCTGTGGTAATTCATCGGCACCGGGTCTTTTGCCAGGGTCTCGGCCATTTTGCCGAGGTTCTTGTTGCGGCGCTCGGCAATGGCATCCAGCCATTCGGCTGGCGGCCGGTTCCAGCTGCCGCCAATATCCGCCAACATCGCGGCAACACATGAACCGATGTCACCCACCAGCGGGGCATCGATCGCCACGTTGCTGTCGGCTTCGGTTGGTGAAATGTCAATTTGGATAAATTTCTGACCGCCCCATGCCTTGTGGTCCTTGCCGCCCCAGGTCTTGCCCTTGCCGTGCGAAAGCAGCCAGTTCAAGCGCGCACCAATCAGCACCACCACATCGGCTTCCGCCAGTACGTAGGATCGCGCCGCCGCGGCCGACTGCTCGTGGGTATCGGGCAACAATCCCTTGGCCATGGACATCGGCAGGTAGGGGATACCGGTGGTTTCGATCAGCGCGCGGATTTGTGCGTCTGCCTGGGCGTAGGCGGCACCCTTGCCCAACAAAATCAACGGGCGCTTGGCCGTTTTGAGCAAATCAAGCACGCGTTTGACCGCATCCGGCGCGGGCAGTTGGCGTGGCGCCGGGTCGACCACTTTGATCAACGAATTCTTGCCGGCGACCGCGTCCATGGTCTGCGCAAATAACTTGGCGGGCAAATCCAGATACACGCCGCCCGGACGGCCCGATACCGCTGCACGAATGGCGCGTGCAACACCGACGCCAATGTCTTCAGCGTGCAGCACACGAAAGGCAGCCTTGCACAGCGGTTTGGCGATGGCAAGCTGGTCCATTTCCTCATAGTCGCCCTGCTGCAGATCGACAATTTCACGCTCGCTCGACCCGGATATCAGGATCATCGGAAAGCAGTTGGTGGTCGCATTGGTCAGCGCGGTCAGTCCGTTAAGAAAACCCGGTGCGGACACCGTCAGACAGATGCCCGGTTTTTGGGTGATGAACCCCGCGATCGCGGCGGCATTGCCGGCATTTTGCTCATGGCGAAACGAGATTACCCGCAGGCCCTCCGCCTGCGCCATGCGCGTCAGATCCGTAATCGGAATGCCGGGCAAACCGTAGATGGTGTTGATCCCGTTCAGCTTCAGGGCATCGATGACGAGGTGAAAACCGTCGGTCATTTCGTTTGAATGTGCTTCAGTTGTCATACTGGGCCGCCTTGGGCTATCTTGGTCAATTGAAGCCATCAATTGCACAAGTGATTTTGCATCGGACAAAAGGGTGGAACACGCTGAATCAGCGCGGCAACGGTTGTCAGGCTGTCAGTGTCATTGACGTTTACGTTGCCATTCCTTTACGACATAAGACTGTGTTGGCGCCTATTCCCAAAAAAATGCAGGATCGCCAGCCCACATCATAAAAATGCCACAATAAGATCGCCTTGATTCCTGTCAATCAACTTTGGAAACCCTGATGACCTCGCTCATTTCCCATCCACAACGTGATTCAATCCGCACCCTGCTCCAACGCAATATTGTGTTGCGGACACTGAAGGCGCGGGCCTTCAGCGACCTGGAAAAGCTGCTTTCGATTTCAGAGTACAAAAAAGGCGACTTGTTATTGGGGCAGGGCGAACACGACATGACCCAATACTTTGTGCTTGACGGCATCCTCAAGCGCGTGGTGTCGAACCAGGAGGGCAAGGAGATGATCCTTCGCTTCTCCGCCGAAGATGACATGGAAACCTGTTACGCCGCATGGCGGCTTCGCACCCCCACCCCATATGCGATTCGTGCCGTGATGAAAACGCGTGTCGCGATGTTGCCCATGGAAATATGGGTGGATTTTTTGGAGCACCATCCAACCATGAAGGGCGATTTTGAATACGAGGTCATGCATTTGATGTCGGAGGTGATGGCCCACGCCATCACACTGCACCTGCTCGATGCCCAGGGTCGTGTGCAGCGATTCCTGCGCAAACACCCGGAGTTATATGAACGTGTGCCGATGAAAGAACTCGCCTCGCATCTGAACCTTTCCGCTGAAACACTTTCGCGCCTGAAGCAAAAGGGCAAGATTCAGGCGATTTTGGCAAGGTAATATCCGGCGCTCCCGAGTTGGCAAACTCGTTACTTGGCGGGCCGTTCCAGCCAGAAATGCGCCAAACGGCACGTCCTTGGCTGACTTTACTTTCCACGGAGCTTGCGCACGATGGCGGTGAGCGGTGCCCAAAACAACATCAACAGCGCCAACGATGTTATTCCGCCGACCAGGCTGTTGCTGAAAAAGATCGTCACCGTTCCCTGCGAAATCAGCATCGACTGGCGAAACGCGTCCTCCGCCCGGTCGCCGAGCACAATCGCCAGCACCAGTGGCGCCAACGGATAGTCCAACTTCTTAAACACGTAGCCGACCACACCAAACACCATCATCAACCACACGTCGAACATCGAGCTGTGCACCGTGAACGCACCAATGGCGCATATGACCAAAATCACCGGCGCAATAATCGAAAATGGAATGCGCAGGATCGAGGCAAACAGCGGCACCGTTGTCAGAACAACGATCAGCCCGGCGATGTTGCCCAGATACATGGATGCAATCAGTCCCCAGACAAAATCCTTCTTTTCTTCAAACAACAACGGGCCAGGTTGCAGCCCCCACACCAGCAAACCACCGAGCAATACCGCCGCCGTCGGCGAACCCGGGATGCCAAGCGTCAACATCGGCAACAATGCCGCCGTGCCGGCGGCATGTGCGGCTGTTTCCGGCGCAATGACGCCCTCTATTTCGCCCTTGCCAAAATTGGCGCCGTTTGGCGAAAGGCGTTTGGCCACGCCGTAGCCCATGAAAGATGCCGGCGTCGCGCCACCCGGCGTGATGCCCATCCAACAACCGATGAGTGAAGAGCGCACCGACGTCTTCCAATACTTCGGCAACTCCTTCCACGTTTCCAATACCACCTTCATGCGCATTTTTCCTTCCGCGCCCTTGAAGTGCAGCCCCTCCTCAAGTGTCAGCAATATTTCACCGATGCCAAACAGACCAATCACGGCAATCAGGAAGTCGAACCCTTTCAGCAGTTCGGTAAAACCAAACGTCAGGCGTAGTTGACCGGTGACCGTGTCGAGTCCGACCGCCGCCAAGGCAAAGCCGAGCATCATTGCCGCCACTGTTTTCATGGGCGGCGATTTGGTCATGCCGACAAAGCTGCAAAACGTCAGCAAATAGACCGAAAAAAACTCGGGCGGACCAAAGCGCAGCGCAAATCGCGCGACCATGGGTGCCAAAAAGGTAATCATCAGCACCGCCACAAACGCACCGACAAACGACGAGGTGAACGCCGCCGTCAGCGCCTCCCCGGCTTTGCCTTTTTGCGCCATCGGGTAACCGTCAAAGGTGGTCGCGACGCTCCACGGTTCGCCGGGAATGTTAAATAAAATCGAGGTGATCGCTCCGCCGAACAGCGCGCCCCAGTAAATACATGACAGCAAAATAATCGCACTGACCTGCCCCGCCGGACTTGAGCCCATGGCGAACGTCAGCGGCAGCAGAATCGCCACGCCGTTGGCGCCACCCAAGCCGGGCAACACGCCGATTAGCACACCGAGCAGAATACCAACCATCATCAGGCCGAGATTCATCGGCGTCAGGGCGACCGAAAAACCATGCATCAAGCTGTTGAGTTCGTCCATGGCGGGCCCCTTAGTCGAGTCCGAGCAAGGCTTCAAGCGGGCCTTTTGGCAACGGCACCTTGAACCAAATCTCGAACATCAGGAAAAACACCACGGGGACGCCAAGGCTGACGGCGGTAGTGATGCCCCATGCGTACTTGCCGAGCCACACCATAAACACGGCGACAAAAATCGCTGACGCAACATAAATGCCCAAACCGGGAACCGGCCCGATACCGGCAATCAACATGACGTAAACAATGGTCGGGATCAACACCGACATGATCAGCTTTAATGATGTGATGCTGACAAATGACGCACCACCATCATCAACACCTCTCTGACGCAGGGCGTTGGCAAAATTCACCACACTCGCAATACACAGGATGACGCCGATGTAAAACGGAAAATAGCCGGCCTCCGGCCCGTCAGAGCTCCAACTTGCGCCGATTCGGTAGCTATCCAAAAGAACAACTGCGCCGAACACAAAAATTATGACGGCCGTGGCTAAATCAACGGCGCGTACCGATGCGGCAGATTTTTCTGCGGAATCACTCACAGGGCAGTTCTCCTCGAAGGCTTATCAAACTCTGTAAGAACGCGGATCGCCAACCTGTTACGTTGCGATTACCGCGCCCACGGCTTTTTCTTATTGTGGCGTGAGCGCGGAAAAAATGACTTGATGTCGGTCTATTTTCTTAAAAACACCGCAACGTGCGTCTATTGCCCGGAGACACTATTTTTTCGCCAGGAAGCCCGCCTCTGCCATCAAGGATTGATGGCGCTGCTCTTCCTTGGTCAACCATTTCACGTAGTCATCACCCGACAGCGTGGTGGCGTCAAACGCGCCCTTTTCCAAAAATTCTTTCCACTCAGGCGTTTCGCGAACTTTTTTCAACAAATCGACGTAGTAGGCGACCTGCTCTTTGGTGACACCCGGCGCCATAAAAATACCACGCAGCATCTGGTAGTCAACACTTAAACCCTGGCTCGCGCAGGTGGGAATATCACCCCATGCCATGGTCGGCGTGACTTTGGTTTTGTATGGCATCACTTTGTCGTCAAACACACAAAGCGCACGCAGTTTGCCGGCGCGCCATTGCTCAACCGCCTCGATCGGATTGTTGACTGTTGAATCAACGTGTTTACCAACCAGCTGCACGGCGACCTCACCGCCGCCTTTGTACGGGATATAGATGAACTTGGTAGCGGATTGTTTTTCAATCGCGACGGTAATGATCTGGTCTTCCTGTTTGGAGCCGGTGCCGCCCATTTTCATTTTGCTCGGGCCCGCCGCTTTCACCGCATCGACGTATTCCTTGGCGGTTTTATACGGCGTTTCGGCATTCACCCACAATACAAACTGGTCGAGCGCCATCATTTGCACCGGCGTCAGCTCTTTCCAGTTAAACGGGACACCGGTTGCCAGCGGTGTCGTGAAAAGGTTAGACAGTGTGATGATGATTTTATGCGGATCCTTGTTGGCGCCCTTGACGTCGAGAAATCCCTCGGCACCGGCGCCACCACTCTTGTTCACCACCACCATTGATTGTTTCATCAGGTTGTTCTTGCTGATCACGCCCTGGATGAATCGCGCCATTTGATCGGCACCGCCGCCGGTACCGGCCGGCACCACAAACTCCACCGTTTTGGTGGGTTCCCAGGCAAACGCAACGCCCGACACGCCAATTGCCGCTACGGCCCCGAGCGCGGCAACAACCGATTTGCAAACAATGCTGAGTCTAAAACCGATTTTCTTTTTCATAATCATTTCTCCGAGGAAAATCCCTGATGGTGGTTGTATTTTTTATGATGCAACAGACAGCTCTTTCAACTTCGATACGCAAAAACCAAATCAAAATCAATCTATTGCTTTTCAAGAGACCGGGCGGCCGCCAATCGTCCTGCGACGACCACCAGCACAGTACAAACGATCGGGACGCCATACTGCATCCAGCGCGCATTCGCGACTATCCAATCCTTCGAGGCGGGATCGGTAACCAGCATTTCGCCCGCGACATAACCAAGCAGTGCTGCACCGATCGTAATGACAATCGGAAAGCGTTCCATGATTTTCAAAATCACCGCGCTCGCAAAGATTACCAGCGGAATGCTGATGGCCAGCCCAATGACAAGCAGCGCAGTTGACTCTCCCGCCGCGCCCGCAACACCAATAATGTTGTCGACACTCATGACAACGTCGGCCATGACAATGGTCTTTATGGCTTGTGAAAGGTTGTTTGCCTCGGAAACATGCCCGACATCATTATTTTGCTGAAGCAATTTGACACCGATCCAAAGCAACAATACACCGCCAACGATCCGCAAATATGGCGTTGTCAGCAGTGATACGGCCGCGATGGTCAGAATCACGCGAATAATGACGGCTGCCGCACACCCGAACAAGATTGCCAGCTTTTGCTGTTTGGCCGGCAACCTTCGTGCCGCCAAGGCGATGACAACCGCATTGTCACCCGCGAGCACGATATCAATGCCAATAATCTTTAAAAGCGCGGCGAAAAAAAGGGGGTCGGTAAAATCCATGGCAACTCTTGTTCAGCGAAGAGATACAATAATACCCAATCAACGCTGAAAGTCTCTCCCGTAAAATGTTTTTGTATTATTTAAAACAAAAGTTGTTGCGCAATTCTGGTTTTCGAGCGAAGCCAGTACGGTTTTACGCCTCCTCGAATATCCGCTCATTGATATTCAGCAACTTTTTGCTCGTTTGGGTAGGTGGAAGCGCCTTTCCCATTGAGGCGCACGCACAAGCTGCGAACAGACCAAATGTTCCTCAAGTCTCTGTTGAGCGCGAATTTCTGGCGGCACGCGACGCATTTGAACGCCGGGATGTTGCGGCGCTTGCGCTTGCCCGCACAAAATTTGCCACCGCCCGCAAAGACTTTCCGCTTGCACCATACATAGACTGGTGGTGGTTTTCGGCACAATTGGCGCAATCCGCCCAAAACGCGATCAGCCTCGGCCCGGAAATTGAAACATTTTTGGCCCAATTTCCCGAAACGCCATTTGCCGACCAGCTGCGTCGTGATTACCTGCGCGCATTGGGCAGCTTAAACCGTTGGACGCCATTTGCCGCCAATCAGGCCGCATATCGTGGCGATGACGCCGAGGTTGCGTGCCAACGGCTGCGCTATCGGCTACTCGGCGATGACCGTGCGGTGACGCCTGCCGCGCTGGCCGACGCCAAATCATTGTGGACGGCCGCAAAACCTGCTGCCGCGCCCTGCTACGATTTATTTGCGCGCGTTGCCGACCAGTTGCGCGCTTCCGGCGCTTTGACCAATGACGATGTTTGGCGGCGTACCCGCACCCTGTTCGACAACGGCCAGATTAATGACGCCAGGCGCAGCGCCGTTTTTGCCACCGATGTCCCGGCTAATTTTGACGCGAGCAGTGCGCAGGCAAATCTCGATGCAAAACGGTTTTTGGACAAACAGAATATCAAGGCAACCAATCGTGCGTCGGTTGAGTTGGCGCTTTTTGCAGTGTCGCGACTGGCGCGAACCAGCGCTGATAGCGCCGCGCAATGGCTGAATAAAAATGAATCCCGGTTTGGCCGGGCAGACGCACAATCAGCGTGGGCACAAATCGGCTATTTCGGTGCGATGCAGCAGGATGCCAATGCGATTGCGTGGTTTCAACGCGCCGGTGACGCCGAACTGAATGACACACAGGCCGCCTGGTTCGCGCGCGCGGCACTGCGCGAGACGGCGCTGGACAATACCCAGTGGAAAAATGTCCGGCGCGCGATCAGCGCCATGTCTGAAGCTGAAAAACGTGAATCCACCTGGCGCTACTGGCTGGCGCGCGCGCTGAGTGCATCCGGCGATGCCACCGAGGCTGCCGCCGCCCGCCTGTTGCGTGAGTCACTCGCGCGTGAAACCAATTTCTACGGCGTGCTGGCCGCCGAAGAAATCGGCCTGCGCCAGGCACCCAATTTCACCGGCGCCATTCCGGCCGAGGACGATGTTGCCAAAATTGCCGCCCTTGCCGGCGCCAAACGCGCGGTGCTGCTGTACAAACTTTCGGCCTACAAGACCGACCTGCGCAACGACGCGTTACGCGAATGGCAGGTACTGATCCGCGGCATGGATGACCAGGCATTGCTCGCCGCCGCCGAAGTGGCGCTGCGAAACGACCTTCCCGATCGCGCCATCAACACCGCCGAGCGGACACAAGCAGTACACGATTTTGGCCGCCGTTATCCGCTGCCGCATCGTGATCCACTGTCGGTGAGTGCAAAACAAAACGGGCTCGACGAAGCGTGGGTGTTTGGTCTGATCCGCCAGGAGAGCCGCTTTATTACCGATGCGCGCTCGCGTGTCGGCGCGCAAGGACTGATGCAATTGATGCCCGCAACCGCCAAATGGGTGGCAAAACAAATCGGCCTCAAAGAGCTGCCAACGGCCAAAGTGGTCGATGTGCCGACCAATCTGGCGTTGGGTTCGTTTTATTTGCGGCATGTGCTGGATGACCTTGGCCATCCGGTGCTGGCAACGGCCGCTTATAACGCCGGGCCGGGCCGGGCCCGCCGCTGGCGGGCCGATACCCCGCTGGAAGGCGCGATCTATGCCGAGTCCATCCCGTTCAATGAGACGCGTGACTATGTGAAAAAAGTCATGGTTAACAAGTGGTTCTACGGCCATCGCATCAACGGCCAGTCGCTGAAACTGGGCGAAATCATGGGCTCCGTTCCGGCAAAAATGACGGCATCCGCCGTCAAAGTGGTCGACACAACACTGACAGGCGCACCTGCCAATGTGGCGACCGCGCCTGTTTCCAACAGCCCCGTCGCAATTCACCCATAGCCTGGTCCCATCATGAATCCAGCCAAGATTTTGCTTATCGGCGGCAGCGGCTTTATCGGCAGCGCCGTCGCCGAAGCGCTCACCAAACGCGGGCACGTGGTGACCGTACCCACCCGTCAGCGTGAGCGTGCCCGACATTTGTTGCCACTGCCGACATGTGAAGTTATCGAGGCGGACGTGTTTGACCGCGCCACGCTCGATGCCTTGATCAGCCAACACAATATTGTGATCAATCTACTTGGCATTTTGCACGGCGACTTCGAGCGCGTGCACGCGTATTTTCCAAAGATGATCGCCGAAAGTTGCGCACAAAACGGCGTCAAACGTTTGATCCAGATGAGCGCGCTAAACGCCGACATCAACGGCCCGAGCGAATATTTGCGTTCGCGCGGCCGCGGTGAGGCAGCTGTTCTGGCAGTGGCAAAGACCACGGGCCTCGCGGTGACAATATTTCAGCCATCGGTGGTGTTTGGCGCGGGGGACCACTTTCTGAATATGTTCGCCGGACTGGTCAAGTTGTTCCCCGTGATTCCGCTGGGTTCGCCCGACGCCGAGTTTCAGGTGGTGTGGGTCGAGGATGTGGCACGCGCAATTGCCGTATCGATCGAAATGCCGGCGTGTTGCGGCCAGACCTATCGTCTGGTCGGCCCCAAGACCTATACGCTGCGGGAATTGATTGAATTTGTGATCGGCTTGACGGCAACCCGATGTCAGGTGATCGGCCTGGGTGCCGGACTATCAACACTACAGGCCGCGGTGTTTGAATTGTTACCCGGCAAACTCATCACGCGTGACAACCTTGCCTCAATGCGTTTACCCAGCACCAGCAGCACGCCATTCCCGGCAATTTTTGGCGCCGCCAGCGCCATGGAGGGTGTGGTACCCGCCTATATGTCCGGCGGTGCCGGGCGCGGACGTTACCAGCGGCTGCGGGAGGGTGGTATCAAATGAAACAAATCAGGCCCGCTCGCAATGCCGGCAAGAGTGCTCGGTGCTGACACTCGTCATCGCCAACAAGAATTATTCTTCGTGGTCGATGCGCCCCTGGGTATTGCTCAAGGCGATCGACATTCCGTTTGACGAAATCATGTTGAAGTTCCATTCCGACGAATGGACAAAATTGTTGCCGCGTGTTTCGCCATCGGGATTGGTGCCGGTGTTATGGGACGGCGCGGTTGGCCATCGCGACAGCATTTGTGTGTGGGAATCAAACGCCATTTACGAATACCTCGCCGAGGTTTTTCCGCAAAAACCCGTCTGGCCCGAAGGCCGCGCCGCGCGCGCGCATGCCCGCGCCATCGTTGCCGAAATGCACGCCGGCTTTCGTCCGCTGCGATCGTCAATGCCAATGAACATCCGCGCCAATCATGCCGGACTGGGGATGAATGCCGATGTCGCAAAAAACATCGCGCGCATCGAGACCGTCTGGCGGGAAGCGCGCACCAATTTTCGCGCGCCCGAAAGTCGCGGCCATGACCAGCCGTTTTTGTACGGCGCATTCTGTGCGGCAGACGCGATGTTTGCGCCGGTTGTGATGCGTTTTGCGACCTATGCACCGTCGCTTGCCGCTGATACAGAAGAATACTGCGCCGCCGTCAGATCACACCCGGCCGTCGTCGCGTGGGTTGCAGATGCGCGGCAAGAGACGGAATTTGTCGCAGACGACGAACCGTATGCAAGCGCCCCGGCCAAGACATAAAGTCTAGTGTAGACGGGCATTTCCAACCAATTTTTGCTGAGAATGCCCGCCCATAAAGCCGTTATAGAAATCCTATTTAGACTGCGTTATTGATTTGCGCTCGAAATCTGCGCGCGGAAACTGCGCATGCAATGGTCCAATCATGTGCGCCGAAACCCTTGGCGACCGATTCACGACATAATTAGTCCATGAAAATCTATACCGTCGGCGGCGCAGTCCGCGACGAGCTCCTTAAAATTCCGGTAACCGATCGTGACTACGTCGTGGTCGGTTCGACGCCGCACGAAATGATCGAAGCGGGATATCGACCGGTCGGTGCCGATTTCCCGGTATTTTTGCATCCTCAATCGCATGAGGAATACGCGCTGGCGCGCACTGAACGTAAAACCGCGCCTGGTTACAAGGGCTTTGTGTTTCACGCTTCGCCAACAGTAACCATTGAAGAAGATCTGGCGCGCCGCGACCTGACCATCAATGCCATCGCCAAAGATATCGACGGCCACTTGATTGATCCGTACGGCGGGCAGGCAGATATCAATCACAAACTATTGCGCCACGTTGGTGCGGCATTCCGCGAAGACCCGGTGCGCATTTTGCGCACCGCGCGTTTTGCGGCCCGCTTCGCCGCGCTTGACTTTTTGGTTGCCGACGAAACAGTCGCGCTGATGCGTGAGATGGTTGATTCCGGTGAGGTGGACGCATTGGTCGCCGAACGGGTCTGGCAGGAGATCGCGCGTGGGTTGATGGAAAACACGCCGTCACGCATGTTCGACATTTTGCGCACGTGCGGTGCGCTGGGCCACATTCTGCCGGAGGTCGATCGGCTGTGGGGGGTGCCCCAGTCGAAAGTGGCGCACCCGGAAATTGACACCGGTGTGCACGTCATGATGGTGCTCGACTATGCCGCGGGCATTCGCGCCAGCCTGCCTGTCCGGTTTGCCGCACTCACCCACGACCTCGGCAAGGCCATGACGCCGAGCCAGTTTCTGCCGCGACACCCGGGACACGAGGAACACAGTGTTGCGCTGATTGACGCCATGTGTATGCGACTGAGAATTCCCGCTGATTGCCGCGATCTTGCGCTGACGGTTGCGCGCTGGCACGGTGACATCCACAACGCGCTGGCGTTAGACGCGCAACGACTCTGCGGCCTGCTTGACGGTTGCGATGCACTGCGCCGCCCGGCGCGGTTTAATGATGTGTTGCAAGCGGCGGCATGTGATCACCACGGTCGGCTTGGTTTTGCGGGCACGCCATATCCACCTCAATCATACCTGCAACGCGCGCTGGAACGTCTGCAGGGACTCGACTTTGGCAACGTTGCCAAAACGCACCCGGAAAATGTCGCAGACGCCATCGCCGCATCAAAACTTAACGCCACCCAACAGTTTATTGAAGAGGAAAGACAGTCATGAATCACACCATCAAGGCCCGCGCCATTCGAATCCATGCACACGGCGGCCCGGAAGTGATGCAATGGGAAGAGGTCGAGGTGCCGGCGCCGGGGGCAAAGGAAGTCAGATTGACCACGACCGCCGCGGGGCTCAACTATATCGACACCTACCACCGCACCGGCATGTACAAAGTGCCGTTGCCGAGCGTGATCGGCCGTGAAGCTGCGGGCGTGGTGGAGTCGGTCGGCGCAGATGTCGGCGAATTTAAAGTCGGCGACCGGGTCGCCTATGCGTCATCACCGATTGGCTCATATGCCGAGGTGCGCTTGATGCCGGCCGAGCGCCTGGTAAAGATTCCCGACGGCATCACCGATCAACAGGCCGCGTCGATGATGCTAAAGGGCATGACGGCACAATACCTGTTGCGCCGAACCTATCGCGTCAAGCCGGGCGACGTGATTCTGTTTCAGGCGGCGGCCGGTGGTGTTGGCTTGATACTCGGCCAATGGGCAAAACATTTGGGCGCCACGGTCATTGGCACGGTTGGTTCGGACGAAAAGGTCGCCGTTGCCAAGGCCAATGGCTACGACCATGTCATCAACTACCGCAGCGAAGATTTTGTCGCGCGCGTTGCCGAAATCACCAATGGCAAAAAGTGTCAGGTGGTGTATGACGGCGTGGGCAAAGATACCTTTATGAAGTCACTCGATTGCATCGCGCCATTGGGCTTGATGGCATCGTTCGGTGCCGCATCCGGGCCGGTGGCGCCGGTGTATGTTGGCGACCTGACCTCACGCGGCTCGTTATACCTTACCCGTCCGACCCTCGACACCTATGTTGCATCGCGTCAAGACTTGGTTGATACCGCCAACGACTTGTTTGATGTGGTCGCACGCGGTATCGTCAAGATTGAAATCAACCAGACCTACGCGCTAAAGGATGCCGCCCAGGCGCACCGTGACCTCGAAGATCGCAAGACAACCGGCTCAACGGTATTGGTGCCTTAGACTGATTTTTGTACCAAACACACCGGCAACCAGTAACATATTGAACGATTTTCCCTGATCCGCATCGAAGTGCCGCACCACCCCAAAAAAACGAGGAGACAATATGAACCGCAATATAAGCAAACTGAAACTACCCGCGTTACTGGCAACGATTGTAACGGCCGCCGCAGCCGCACTGATGCCGGCTGTCAGCAATGCGCAGGCATATCCGAACAAACCCATCAAACTGATCGTGCCGTTTGCCGCCGGCGGCACCACCGATATCGTTGCGCGAATTATCGCCAACCAATTTGGCGTCGAGTTGGGTCAGGCGATCATTGTTGAAAATCGGGGTGGCGGTGGTGGCTCGATTGGCGCCAATGAACTCGCCAAATCGGCACCGGATGGTTACACACTTGGCATGGCAACGGTCTCAACGATGGCGGTCAATCCCGCGGCAAATGCGAAGATTCCCTATAACAATATGACGGACTTCATTCCGGTCACCAACTTCGCCGCGGTACCTAATGTATTGACGGTGCATCCATCGGTACCGGCACAGAATCTCAAAGAATTTATTGATCTGTTGAAGAAGAACCCGGGCAAATACAGCTTTGCCTCATCCGGAACGGCTGGTATCGGCCACATGATGGGCGAGCTATTCCAGTCCTCGACGGGAACAGATTTGGTCCACATTCCATACAAAGGCGCCGGCCCGGCCGTGTTGGATGTGATCGGTGGGCAGGTACCGGTACTGTTTGACAATCTGCCCTCGTCGAAAGCACACATTGATGCGGGCAAGATGCGTCTGCTCGCTGTTGCCGCGCCAAAGCGTCTTTCGTTTTATCCAAATATTCCAACCTTCGCTGAAGCCGGCCTGCCGGATGTGAATGATCGCGTCTGGTATGGTTTGGTGGTGCCTGCCAAGACACCAAAAGAGATCGTCGACAAGTTGCATGCTGCAGCTGTCAAAGCGGTCAACAACCCGGCCGTCAGAGAGAAACTCGCGGCACAAGGTGCCGACCCGGTCGCCAACACACCCGCAGAATTCTCGGCACAAATCAAGGTTGAGTACGAGAAGATGAAAACCATTGTCACCAAGAAAGGCATCAAACTGGACTAGAAGATTGCCTGCCCCTCAAAAACCCGGTGCGTGCGCCGGGTTTTTTTATGCCACACGTTTGCATCCGGCCGGTTTATGAATACGCGTTGTTGATGCCGGCGAAGTTGCCAATTTGGCATCCGGTCGTATGGGTCGCGATACAAATTCACCACCGCAGTTTGGGCATTTGCCCTTCAGCAGGGTGTCGACGCACATCGAACAGAAAGTGCACTCAAACGAACAAATTCGCGCCTCGGAAGACGACGGCGGAAGGTCTTTGTCACAGCATTCACACGACGGTCGCATTTCCAGCATGTCGATCCTCCGGTTGTCGGCGCATCAAACGCGCATTGCGATATCAATTCTAGCGAATGCCCGCCCAATCTGGTGTTGTTCCAGCGCAGCATTTAATTACGCCTAAAATCCGATAAGCGACAATCCAGTCTGGCATACGCCGGCCGCCATTTCGCAACCTCAAAATGCCCAACACACTGCCGCGAAATTCGAACGCCGTTATCGAGCAAGACATGCGTCGCTGGTTGGCGCGCGCGGTAATCGGACTGAACCTGTGTCCATTCGCCAAGGCGGTCATGGTCAAGGAGCAGATCCACTTTGCCGTCAGCCATGCCGAGACGCCATATGCGTTGCTTGAGGATCTTGCCGAAGAACTGAAATCATTGATGGCGATTGAAGCGTCCGTCCGCAGCACGACACTATTAATGGCACCAGATTGTCTATCGGATTTTTTGGACTTCAACGACTTTCTGACCGTTGCCGACGCATTGCTTGAAGATCTTGAGCTTGACGGAACCATTCAACTCGCCAGTTTTCATCCGCAGTTTCAGTTTGCCGGAACATCATCTGACGACATTTCCAACTTCACCAATCGCGCCCCATATCCGACCCTCCATTTGTTGCGTGAAGACAGTATTGATCAGGCGGTTGAGGCATTTCCGGATGCGGCGCGCATCTTTGAGCAGAATGTCAAGACGCTGGAAAAACTTGGGCATGCCGGCTGGACCGCGCTGGCAGTCGGACGAACGGAACCAACGGATGAAGCACAACCATTGCCGCTTAAGGATGTCCTGAAATGAAAGCCGCACACCCGACAGTTGATGCCATCGCCGCGGAAATCCGCCCCGGCCAATCGATCGAGCTGCTCAAAGAGCTGCATATTCTCACCCGCGATGGCCGACTCAATCAGGATTCGCGTCGCAAGCTTAAGCAGGTTTATCACCTGTATCAATTTATCGAAAAATTGTTGCTTGAGTTGGCCGAAGGCGGTGGCAACGTTACGCTCGCCGACCACGGCGCGGGCAAGTCGTATCTCGGGTTCATCATTTACGATCTATTTTTCAAGCCGCGACAAGCGGGCCAAATTTATGGCATTGAAGCACGCCCGGAGCTGGTCGAAAAGTCACGCGACCTCGCGGCGAAGCTGGGCTTTGACCGGATGATGTTTCTTGCGTCAAGCGTGGCCGAATCAACCCAATCCGATGTGTTGCCCGCGCAATTTGATATTGTCACCGCCTTGCACGCCTGCGATACCGCCACCGACGATGCAATCGCCTTTGGTCTCGGCAAACACGCCAAATTCATGGTGCTGGTACCTTGTTGTCAGGCCGAAATTTCCCGCGCATTAAATGCCGACAAGGCGCAATCGTTATCACGCACACCACTGGCCGAACTCTGGCGGCATCCGCTGCACACACGCGAAATCGGCAGCCAAATCACCAATGTCTTGCGCTGCCTCTACCTTGAAGCGTGGGGATACCAAGTGACTGTGACTGAATTGGTCGGTTGGGAACACAGCATGAAAAACGAACTCATCATCGCGCGTCATACCGGCAAGCCAAAACATTCGTCTGCCGAACGCTTGCGCGCGGTTCTCGAACAATTCGGGCTTGGTGTCCTGTCGGGTTCACGATTTATATTGCCGACCAACAATCAATGAGCATGGCACCATGAACGGCAATCCGCGCCGAACGTTTCTCACTGTCGCGGGCGCATTGGCGACACGGGTCCACACATTCGCCGTGGTGCACTCAACGCCATCGGTGTCATCGGGTCCCGTCGCAGTCGGGCGCAACCCGTCGTCAAGACGTTGTACGAGCAGGGCGCAACCGATGTCGCCTTCACCACGCTAGGCTGGGTGGGGTTGGTCGGGCCGGCGGGTTTACCGTCGGCCATCATCGATTGCCGGGTCAATATCGTGCGTGAATTTTTGGCGACCGCCGAGGTGCAACAGCGGTTTGCCGGCTACGGTTTTGCGCCCGCGTTCTTGCCACCGCACGGGTTTATCCAAAAGCGGCAAGGCGACGCACCGGTGTGGGCCAGGCTGATCAAGCAACGCGGCGTAACACTCGACTAGCCTGCATATTTCACGGGGACGCGATCGAGAGTGGGTGGCTGTTGGCAAACTCGGCGAGTGATTTTTCGCTCGACTGACTGCGCAATATCGAGATATTGCAAGGAGTGAGAGCGGGGTTTCGCGTCATGAACTGCTTCATGGCGCGCCGCTCGAACCGCCCCGGCTCTGGCGAGGCGCGTAAGCGCGCAGTTGGCAAATGATGCGCCGCCGCGGTTGTCCATTGCGCGCCCGCTATCGAGTGCGTAGGCCATCGTTCTGTCGAAGTACAAAATGGATTGCGCAAAAATGCCGGTTGCCAAGAGCGAAAAGCCATCACGAATCAGGTCGACCCGTGAAATATGCAGGCTAGCGCCGTTGTAAACCGCCTTTAGGCGATAACAGGCTGCTTGCGCAGGGCGGCCCATGTCCATGCAGCGCCCGCCAGATCAACCGCGCCCAACAAGATCAACGCGGCCGGCGCAAGCCCGAGCAATACAAACACACAAAAGAATACAAAAACGGAAGCGCGCAGCCGCGCGGACCAGAGAATAAGCAGGCGTAACTCGGCGCGGGCGGCGATGAAATAATAAACGCTCAGAAAAAGCACCAGCATGCCGACAATGCGTATCCACACCTCCGACGTTGCCGGGATCTGAAACAGCCCGAGCAGCAGGTTGGGAACCAACAACAGTATCAGCCCCAGCGGCAGCAGATAACAGCCAAAGGCAAACAATGATTTTGCAGCTGGGCTCATATTTTCTCCGTTGAAATGATAGCGGACGTCCGCGTGCGACTATTTCTTGGACGGGCGCAATGCGTCCTTGACGAACCCACGCATATCAGCCGCCATCTTGATCAGTGACGGTGCGTGGGCGTACATCATGTGTCCGGCTTCGTAATAACTGGTCGAAATATTCTTGTCCAGCGCCGCATCGAGCATCAGGTGATTCATGGTGTAGTCGCTGGCAAAGTGCGGCGTGGCCAGATCAAAATAACCGTTTGCGACATACACCTTTAGATGGGGATTCATGGTCATCGCACGACGCAAGGTCTCACCAACATTGACGTAACGATTCGAAAAGTCCTTCCAACCCCAGTTCAAATAGAACCCGGCGGACACACGGTAATCAAGATCGGTTTTGAACCCCAGCGAACTCCGCACGTAGTCGTTAAATGTCGACGAGAACGCGCCACTGATGGCAACCATGGCCGGATCAAATTCAAAATGTTCGCCGGCGCTATCACGGTCATTTGACGTAAAGCGGCTGTCGAGACGGCCGACGGTTTTACCTTCGCTGCGCAGCAGTTCCTTGCAAAAACGATGGATATGCACACGCAACTTGGTCGATTTCACGTATGCCGTTGACAGCCCGGTGTAGCGGGCAATTTTATCGGCGATCAAATTGAATTCTTTCGCCGGCAATTTGTCACCCTTGAACAGCGCGGCGGCGTATTCGGTTTCGGTGAATGCCTCAACTTCTTTCAACAGAGTCGCGAGCGATTTCTTTTGTAAATCGGCAGACAATTTTTTGTGTTGCCACGCGGTCGCGGCGTAGGTTGGCAGGTACATGGTCGGCGCCATGTCGTTGCCCTGGTCAAACCGCAACGTTTGAAAATCGAGCGCGACCGATATCAGCAACAGACCATTCAAATACATGCCGTGTTTTTCTTGCAACAGACCGGCCAATCCGCACGCGCGGGTCGTGCCATAACTTTCGCCGGCGATAAATTTCGGACTCGCCCAACGTTGATTGCGGGATACATACAAACGAATAAACGCACCGACGCTTTCGAGGTCACGCTGATATTCGTGAAATTCCTTGGTCTTCTCACCCTCGACCATGCGTGAATATCCGGTCCCGATTGGATCGATAAACACCAAATCCGTTTCAGCCAACATTGAATAGTTGTTATCAATCAGGCGGTATGGCGGCGGACCGGCATTGCCGTCATGATCCAGTTCGACACGTTTGGGGCCAAACAGCCCCATGTGCACCCATACCGAGCTTGAGCCTGGCCCGCCGTTAAAACAGAACATCACCGGGCGTTTGGCGAGATCCGTGGCGCCGTCCAATGTATAGGCGGTGAAAAACATCGCTGACTTGGGTTTTTGGCCCAAATGTTCGCCGTCTTTATCGTGCTCCTCGCTCATCACCCAAGTACCGCAGGTCGCCGTATAGGCGAGCATCTTGCCGCCGATCTTGGCTTTATGGCGGGTTTTGACGACCAAATCCTTGGGTTCAAGTGCTTTTTGGTCTGTTTTTGCACTGTTTTCAGCGGTGCCGACTGTATTTTTATCTTTGTCCATCCCAGCACTTTAACAGAGCTAACACGTTGCTTAATTAGGCATTTTTGTGCATAATTTCGGGTTCCCGGGGCCAATTCAATGGCTCAAGGGCCATCGCGGGCCGGTATTGGCCGCCAAACGTCCACCATTACGCACAAGCGCTTGTTCGCATAGAGGTTCACAACGGTGAACCCTTTACGGAAAGAAAGGTAATTCCAAATGAAAGCTGACATCCATCCATCGACCCAAGAAGTCATTTTTTTTGACTCGTCGTGCGATTTCAAATTCCTGACCAAGACCACTGCCGATACCAAGGGCAAAGAAAAAATGAAGTGGACCGACGGCAAAGAGTATCCGGTTATCCGTATCGAGATCTCATCCGAATCGCATCCGTTTTACACCGGCAAACACAAGATCATGGATACGGCCGGGCGTATCGACAAGTTCAAGCAGCGTTATTCGCGCACCAGCGCTGGCAAGACTGCTGACACAGCAGAGTAGGTCGCAATGCGCGATGCCAAAAAAGGCAACCGTCAGGTTGCCTTTTTTGTTTGTGGCCCATCCCAACCCGGCAGCGTACAATTTTGCGGATGGCCAACCAACGACTGAATACGCCACCCATGTCCATGCCGGTATCCAACATACAAAAAACTGCGCCCGCCATTTTGATATTGCTTGCCGGTGTGCAACCACCAACAACCCCGACACCGGGCGCCAGGCCAGTCGACCAAGACCATCCAATGAATCCGACGTGAAACAATCAAACTCCAACCGCGGCGCCGCGGTTAATTCCGGTCTGGCTGATACCATGAGGCGGCCCATTGTCTTTGATGGAAACGCGTCACCGGTCAAAAATACGTTGTTCATCATTGTATGTTTTGCCTGGCTGATTCCCGGTCTGATCGGCCACGACCCGTGGAAGCCTGATGAGGCAATGGCGATGGGTATCGTCCATTCGATGCTCTCCGGTCTTGACGCCTGGCTGGTCCCACAGATTGCGGGGGCTGCCAATCTTGACTATCCACCGCTTTATTATTGGGTTTCAGCACTGACGGCAACGCTGACGGCATTGGTCCTGCCGGCGCACGACGGCGCGCGGCTCGCCAGCGGGCTATTCATGTTTGTGACCATCTTTTATCTGTACAAGTCGGCAAACAAGCTATTTGATGAACGCGCCGGCCGGGTGGCGGTGGCACTGTTGATCGGGTCACTCGGTTTGCTGTTGCGCGCCCACGAAATGAATCCGGAAGTGGCCGGGATGGCGGGCATGTCGATCGCGCTTTACGGATTGACCCGCATTCGTTTTGAAGCCAACAAGGGTCTCACAGTCGGGATGGGCGCGCTGGTAATGGCCCTGTCGGTAGGATTGTTGCCCGCCTTGGTGGTGCCAGCCATTGCGCTGACCATGATGGTTTTGTTGCACGATTGGCAAAACCGCGCATTCAAACGCGGCATCGTCATTTGTATGGTCGTGCTGTTGGCGGGAGCCGCGGTCTATCCATTGATTCTGTTGTCGATGGGTCGACTCGGCAGCGCGTTTTTGATCGACGGCATCCTTGGCGCACCGATGTTTGATCCAACTTCACGCGGTGCCATACAACCGCTGTATATATTACAAATATTGCCATGGTACGCACTGCCGACGCTGCCGCTGGCAATCTGGTTATGGCGCAAGGATCGAAAAATCATCCGGGAACGTATTGAGCTTGCGCTGCCATTGGCGGCGTTTGCCGTCGCGCTGGTATGGGTTTCACTGTTTCGCGAAGCACGCGACACCGCGGCAATGATTTTGCTGTTGCCGCTGGCACTTGCCGCTGCCAACTCGCTCGATCGATTACCAAAGGGTGTGGCGAGTTTTGTCGACTGGTTCGGCCTGGTGTTCTTTGGCACCGCCGCGCTGGCCCTGTGGCTCTACTGGACGGCGGCGGTCGTCGGCACCCCAAGTGCGGCGGCGGGCGCGGTCGCTCGCGCCGCACCGGGATTTACCTTCACCTTCACGTGGCTGCCGGTGGTTGTGGCGGCAACGCTGACCGGTGTGTGGATCTATGCCGTGGCCATGGCGCATCGGAACAACCGCCGCGCCGTGGTCAATTGGGCGGCGGGCATCACATTGTTATGGGTACTGTTAAATCTGCTTGGACTGCCTGCGGTAGACCACGTTCGCAGCTACCGTGCACCGGTGACAGAAATCGCCGGCCGCATTAAACCTGAAGGTGCCGCCGCGTCGGTGTGTGTCATCGGTCTAAACGTCGGTGAGCCGCAACGCGCCATGTTTGATTATTTTGCCGCGCTACGGTTCACGCCGGCTAAATCATCAGCCGCGGCAAACTGCGGCTGGCTGTTGGTGCAAGGTACCAAGACAAACGCACCGGACATTGCTGCGCCGTGGTCACTGCAGTGGGAAGGCGCCAGACCGGGCGACAAAGTTGAACAATTCCGTTTGTATCGTCGCCAGCCTTCCTAAAAGCAAACTCGTTTATTGACGGGCATTTTCAGCCATTTTTGGCTGAAATGCCACGACCAGCAACGACTTTTAATCACAAACGCTGATCGATCAATTCGATCCAATGATGAATCGGCGTTTTTGAACTGGCATTTAATCCCGATTCAATATGTGCAAGGCAGCCGATGTTTGCCGTCGCGACAACGGCCGGCGCACCTGATTCGAGCGCAGCCACCTTGCCGGCGAGTAACTGTTGGGACAACGCCGCCTGCAACAACGAGTAGGTGCCTGCCGAACCACAACATAGATGCCCGTCGGCTACATGGGTCAATTCAAACCCCGCATCGCGCAACAGCGCCTCGACCACACCCTTGATTTTTAAGCCATGCTGCAAACTGCACGGCGATTGAAACGCGAGTTTGGTCCTGCCGCGAACCGGCTTGGCGTACAGCAATTTTGTCAGCGCCGGGCCTTCACCGGCAATCACCTGGCTGACATCGTGAAACAGTTGTGAGACACGTTCGGCTTTTGCCGCATATTCTTTGTCGTTGCGCAAAATATGGCCGTACTCAGCGACCATCGTTCCGCAACCGGACGCCGTCACCACAATCGCCTCTGCCCCGGCCTCAATCATCGGCCACCATGCGTCGATATTGCGTTTCATCATAACGTGACCGGCATGTGCGTCGTTCAAGTGATGGGGAATCGCCCCGCAACAACCGGCGCTTGGTGCGGCCACCAGTGAAATGCCGAGTCGGTCCAGTACCCGCGCCGTCGCGGCATTGATCGACGGCGCCATTGCCGGCTGTACACAACCCGCCAACACCAGCATTTTTCGCGAATGAACAGCGGTGGGCCAGACGCCGGCATGCCGTTTCGCCGTTATCTTTTTTGACAACATCGCGGGCAACAGCGGCTTCAGCAGACGGCCCAACGCAAGACCAACCGAGAATAAAGCAGTCTGTGGCAGCGCATTTTTTAATATGCTGCGTTGCAGGCCATCCACCGCCGGCCGACCTACTTTTCGATCGACAATTTCGCGGCCGATATCAACCAGGCGTCCGTACTGCACGCCGGACGGGCAGGTAGTTTCACACGCACGGCAGGTGAGGCATCGATCCAAATGAAGCTGGGTTTTTTCTGTCGGCGCGGCACCTTCCAGCACTTCCTTCATCAAATAAATACGGCCGCGCGGCGAATCGAGTTCGTCACCCAGCAGGTTATAGGTCGGGCAGGTCGCCAGACAAAATCCGCAATGCACACACTTGCGCAAAATGCCCTCGGCTTCGATGCCCTGGGGGGTGCCAACAAATTCAGCGGCGAGATTGGTTTGCATATTTTGGCGGGCTAAAAATTGTCCAGACGGCCGCGGTTCAGAATGTGATGAGGGTCAAACGCCGCCTTCAGATTGCGATGAATCTCCGCCAACTTTCCGCCCAGGGGATGAAACACGCCGGCGCCCTTGGCGTGGCCGCGGAACAGCGTGACGTGGCCGCCGGCCGCCGCAATCGTTTCACGCAAGGTCTTTGCGTCGGTCTCGCCCGCCACCCAGCGCAGTGCACCGCCCCATTCAATCAACTGCGGCATATTTTGCAAAATCGGCGCGGTGGTAGAAGGCAGTGAAATTCGCCAGATTGTTGATGTCGTTTGAAAAAACGCCTGCTGATGATCCCGCAGACCCCGCCAAAATACCAGCGCCGTATCGGGGTCCAGCATATCGCCGCCCAATTTTTCTCTGGCGGCGGCAACCCCTGCCGCCGCGCCGGACAGGCGCAGGGTGGCAATGCCGTTGTGCCATGACGCGCCGGAAATCGGCAACGGCTTGCCCGACCACTCATTGAAGCAGCGGATGGCGGTACCTTCATCGAAGGCAAATTGTAACGTCGCTTCCGCCGCTGGTTTGGGCAGGACTTTGAACGAAAGGTCGGTGAGAATGCCCAGCGTACCCAATGCGCCCGTCATCAGCCGTGACACGTCGTAGCCGGCGACGTTTTTGATGACGCGCCCGCCAAATCGCAGATCTTCACCGACACCGTTGACGACGCGCGCCCCGAGCACAAAATCGCGCACCGCACCGGCATAAGGACGCCGCGGGCCGGATAAACCGGCGGCCACGGTCCCACCGATGGTTGCGCCCCCGGAAAATTGTGGCGGCTCGAAGGCAAGCATTTGTTGTTCTTGTTGCATGACCGCGTCAATTTCGGCCAGCGTCGTACCGGCGCGTACCGTCAATACCAATTCGCGCGGCTCGTAGGCGATGATGCCGCAATAGGCGCGCATATCAAGCGCATCACCAACGACCGCACCACCATAGAACGCCTTGGTGTTACCACCATGAATCGCCAGTGGCGTGTTTGAACCAGCCGCCGCCCTGACCGTTTTCTGCACCGATTGAATGAACGATTCCATCGGATTAAAACCTGGGTATATCGGCGTGCGGCATTTGCCCGCCGGACACGCGCATTCGACCATATTCTGCGCAGCGATTCAGCGAGGGGATGGCCTTGCCGGGATTGAGCAACATGTTTGGATCAAACGCGCGCTTGACTGAAAAGAACGCCTCGCGTTCGGCATCGCTGAACTGGCTGCACATCTGGTTTATTTTCTCAATGCCGACACCGTGCTCACCGGTGATGGTGCCGCCGACTTCGATACACAACTCCAGCAACTCGGCGGCAAACGCCTCGGTTTTTTCCAGGTCACCCGGAATATTCGCGTCAAACAGGATCAGCGGATGCAGATTGCCATCGCCGGCGTGAAACACGTTTGCGCAACGCAGTCCGTATTTTGCCGACAGTTCATCGGTGCGTCGCAATACGTGCGCCAGCGATTTGCGCGGGATCGAGCCATCGATACAGTAGTAGTCGGGTGAGATGCGGCCGACCGCCGGAAACGCCGCCTTGCGTCCAGACCAGAATTTCAGACGCTCGGCTTCACTGTTCGATACCCGGCATGCGGTGGCACCGGCGGCGGCCATGACGGCTTCCATTTTGGCGATCTCTTCCTCAACTTCTTCCGGTGTGCCGTCGGACTCGCACAACAAAATCGCCGCCGCGTCCATGTCATAGCCGGCGCGCACAAAATCCTCAACGGCGTGAATGGCGAGTTTGTCCATCATTTCGAGTCCCGCCGGGATGATGCCCGCACCGATGACCGCGGCAACCGCCTCGCCGGCTTTTTCGACGTTGTCAAAACTGGCCATCACCACCCGCGCCAGTTGCGGTTTCGGTGTGAGTTTTACGGTGACTTCGGTGGTGATGCCGAGCATGCCTTCAGAGCCGGTCATCAGCGCCAGCAAATCGTAGCCGGGGCTGTCGAGGGCGTCGGAGCCAATTGTCACCGCTTCACCGTCGATCAGCACCACGCCGATCTTCAGGATGTTATGTACCGTCAGCCCGTATTTCAGGCAATGCACGCCGCCGGCATTTTCCGCCACGTTGCCGCCGATCGAACAGGCAATTTGTGAGGAGGGGTCCGGCGCGTAGTACAAACCCAGGTGCGCCACTGCCTCGGAGATCAATTGATTTCGCACCCCCGGACCGACCACGGCCGTACGTGCAAGGGCATCAATTTTTTCAATGCGGCTGAATTTTGCCATCGACAACAACACGCCGTCGGCAAGCGGCGTTGCGCCGCCAGACAAGCCGGTGCCGGAACCGCGTGCAACCACCTTTACGTTTTGTGCGTTGGCAATGGCCATGACGCGCATAACCTCGTCAAGGGTCGAGGGCATCGCCGCCAGCATGGGTAATTCTCGGTAGACCGCCAGACCGTCACATTCAAACGGCCGCAGGTCTTCCTTGGTGATCAATACCGACGAGGCCGGCAAAAAGGCATGCAATGCGGTTGCGAGTGTTTGGCGCGTTGCATGCCGCTGCTGCCAACTGTCTTCGATGACGGCTGCCATATTATTCGTGTCATGGTTGTAGACGTTGAATAATAGGCTATTCATCGTATTGGCGCAGCCATCGCTGGCAAAAGCGATTGATATCCGGTCGTATGGAATAGCCGTAATGCCAGCCCGAATGCCATGCAGGCAATCGTATTGAACTAATCTACGTCGCCCACATCTACATGGCGACAACAATCATGCGGGAATAAAAAATGGATGGCAGCATTGGCATTTACCTGATATGGGGGTTGGTCGGCGCGCTGGTGCTGCTCGGCCTGGCTGGCACCATTTTGCCCGCGCTGCCCGGCGTACCGTTGGTATTTGCCGGGTTATTTCTAGCGGCATATCTTGGCAATTTCGAACAAATCGGCTGGCCGACGTTGACGATGTTGGGCGTGTTATCCGCGCTGGCCATTGCGGTCGATTTTGTGGCGACATTGCTTGGCGCAAAGCGCGCAGGCGCGTCAAAAGCCGCATTGTTGGGTGCGGCGATCGGCAGTGTGATCGGTATTTTTTCCGGCCTGTGGGGATTGCTGGTATTTCCATTTGTCGGCGCTGTCCTGGGAGAACTCACCACGCGCCGCCACCTCGGTCAGGCGGGAAGGGTCGGCATCGCCACCTGGCTGGGAATGATGGTTGGTGTATTGGCGAAGCTCGCCATTGCGCTGACGATGGTCGGCGTGTTTGCGCTTGCCTATTTCATTCGCTAGGCAAATGAACGCGGCGCGGTGCCCGCGGTATCCGTCCAAATGCCGGATCCGCATTCAAGTGACGGTCAGGCGTTGATTTGCCGTCTCCAGACGTTCCACCAGCGTCTCCAAAAATTTTCGGTCAAATAGTGCCCGACAGGAGTCGCTGGCAGCGTTCAAATCGGCTGCCGGGATTTTCATCAGCACACTGGGCGACGCGGTTGTAACGGTCGCCGAACGCGGCCCGGCACGGATCGCCAGATACGACATCTCGCCGACACAATCGCCGGCTGAAAGCATATTCAGCATCTTTTGATTGCGCGTCACCTTGACACTGCCTTCGGCAATGATAAAGAACGAGTCGCCTTCGTCGCCCTCCTTGATCAGCGGCGCATTGGCGGGGAATTCACGCCACTTGCTGATACGAACCACCTCCCACAATTCGTTTTCAGGGAAATTCTTGAAAAAGGAAAGTTGTTTGAGAAAGCCGAATCGCTCGGTATCCGAAACCTCGCCCTGCTGTTTTTGCGGCGTGTGTTCACTGCGCCAGATTGCCGACAAATCGCGGGCGAATTCGCCCCAGTTTTGAAATCGACGGCTCACGTCCTTTGCGATGGCCTGCTTGACAATATCTTCCATCGGCGCAGAAATGCCCTCACGAAAACGTGACGGCGGCTCGGGGTCATGATTGACGATCTGGTAGGCAAGGCTGGCGTGGCTTGACGCCTCGTAAGGCGGACGACCGGCCAGCAGCATGTACATCACCATGCCGAGCGCATAAATATCCGATTGCATGCTCGACACACCACCCTGCAATACCTCGGGCGCCATGTAAAGCGGCGAGCCGACAATGGTTGTCGCGGTGCTGGCCGAAGACTGGACCGCCGCACCGAAGTCACCGATCTTGATATCCGTGCCGGACTTATAAAGGATGTTGCCCGGCTTGATGTCGCGATGAATCAGGCCCTGCGAAAATGCAAAATCCAGCGCACGAATCGCCTTGAAGATGATTTCAGCAACAATCTGCGGGTCAAACAGGTTTTCAGGCTGGACATACCTTTCGAGCGTGCCGCCCTCGACATACTCCATGACGATATAACTCATATCGTCTGCAACAACCGCATCGTGGATGCCGACAATATGCGGATGGTCGATCTTGCCGGCCAGACCCGCCTCATTGATAAACATCTGCCGGTAATCTCCGCCGTCGGAAGAGTCCTTGAGGGCTTCTGGAAACATTACCTTGATCGCCGCCTCGCGGCCCGTGAACGGGTCCCTGGCATGGTAGACCACACTGGTTGCACCTTCGCCCAGTTTCTTGATAACTTTATATTTGCCGATTGCATCCATGCGCGTCAGGTATCCCTTGCCGGCCGGTTGCCGGCTTCGTACCCATTATTACGGCAAGCGGGTCGCTTCGCAACAGGCGGCCGCCCCCTCATCAGGGGGGGCGGCCGTCGGCGTCAATTCTGGGCGGGGCCGTCAAGGCGGCCCCTGGGCACACTCAAAACAGGCCGATAATTTTGCCGTTGTCATCCACGTCAATCGAATTTGCCGACGGCACTTTTGGCAGGCCCGGCATGGTCATCACGTCGCCACAAACCATCACCACAAACTCTGCGCCGGCCGCCAGCCGCACTTCGCGGATCGTCAATACGTGTCCGGACGGGGCGCCACGGAGCTGCGGATCGGTCGAAAACGAATATTGCGTCTTCGCCACACAGACCGGATAGTGGCCGTAACCATCAGCCTGCAGTTTTTTGATTTGATTACGGATCTTTGAGTCTGCGGTGATATCCAACGCGCCGTATATCTTGGTCGCAATCGTCTTCATCTTGTCCCAAAGCGGCATGTCGTCTTCATAAACAAACTTGAAATTATTCTTTTGTTCACATAGATCAACCACAATCTGCGCCACTTCAGTGGCGCCCTTGCCACCCTCCGCCCAGTGTTTTGCCATCACCACCTTGCAACCGAGTTTACCGACCCGCTCCATCAGCAGTTTCACCTCGGCGTCGGTGTCGTGTGTGCGGTGATTGACGCTCACCACACAAGGCAGGCCGTAGTTGTTCATGACATTGTTGACGTGCCGCTCGAGATTGACAATCCCCTTTTCCAACGCCGCAAGATTTTCAGTCGAGACGTCCTTGACGTCGACGCCACCATGGAATTTGAGTGCGCGGATGGTGGCCACAATGACCACCGCATCGGGGCGCAGCCCGGACTTGCGGCACTTGATATCGATGAACTTTTCTGCGCCCAAATCGGCACCAAAACCAGCCTCGGTGACAACATAGTCGCCAAGTTTGAGCGCGGTCTGTGTGGCGATTACGGAATTGCAGCCGTGCGCGATATTGGCAAACGGGCCGCCATGAATAAACGCCGGATTGTTTTCCAGCGTCTGCACAAGATTTGGGTGCAATGCGTCCTTCAGCAGCGCCGTCATGGCGCCCTGCGCATTCAAATCCTTCGCCAAAATCGGTTTCTGATCGCTGGTATAGCCAACCACGATTTTGCTGATACGCGCTTTCAGATCCTTGAGCGACGTGGCGAGGCAAAAAATCGCCATGATTTCGGAGGCAACAACGATGTCGAATCCGTCTTGGCGCGGATAGCCGTTGCCAGGCCCGCCCAACGCAATGGTGATGTCCCGCAGGGCGCGGTCATTCATGTCCATCACCCGTTTCCAGGTAATGCGCCTGACATCAAATCCCAATTCGTTTCCGTGGTTGATATGGTTATCAATCAGCGCCGCCAACAGGTTATTGGCGAGGGCGATGGCGTTGAAGTCGCCGGTAAAGTGCAGGTTGATATCTTCCATCGGGACAACCTGCGCGTAACCACCGCCGGCCGCCCCGCCCTTCATGCCAAACACCGGACCCAAGGAGGGCTCACGCAAACAAATAATCGCCTTTTTGCCAATGTGGTTCAACGCATCGCCGAGCCCGACGGTTGTGGTTGTTTTCCCCTCGCCGGCCGGTGTTGGTGAAATGGCCGTGACCAGCACCAGCTTGCCGTTCTTCTTGCCTTTCAGCGAGTCAACATAATTGAGCGATATCTTTGCCTTGTAATGCCCATACGGCTCAATGGCATCGTCCGGAATACCAAGCGTGCCGGCCACTTCGTAAATGCGCTTCATGACGGCTTTTTGGGCAATTTCAATATCGCTTAGCATGACCTTCTCCACGTTTGTTGGGACCAATCCCGCACAGGGTAAAAGTATGAAACGCGAGCACCCCGCCATTCCTTGATAGTGGTCAAGTAGAATGCATCCTTTGATGCAGGTCAACGATCTTGCGCGCAGCCACGGAAAAGGACGGAAACACCAACAATGACGGACTATTTCAACCCCAAAGAGCGCGACATATTGTTCCGTCGCATCGAGGCGCTGGCACCAGATGTACTTTCACGCGATGGAAAAATCAACGGCCACCAGTTGTTGGCACATTTTAATAACAGTCTGCGTGACGTATGCGGCCTGCAGGAAACCGTCCGCAGTCACAATTTATTGCTGCACACCATCGGCAAATGGCTGGTTTTTCACGTGATCCCGTGGCCGGAAAAAGCGCCCCGCAACGCACAACAGATCGCCGATTTTGTCGGTCGCACAGCATTGACGTCGTTTGAAGTCGATCATCAGACGTTTGTCTCGCTCCTCCAGACCTTTGAGTCACTGGCACAATCCAATTCACTCGCCCCCCACCCTGCCTACGGAAAATTGTCGAAGAATGAATGGGGCAAGTACATGTTCCTGCACATGGACTATCACTTGACCATGTTTGACATTCATGGGGATTTTTATGCACGTAAATGAGACGCTGATTCGAAATTTCTACGCTGCATTTGCGTCGCAAGATGCAGACGCGATGACAGCGTGTTATCACCCGGAAGTTGTCTTCACGGATCCGGCGTTTCCCAACCTCAGGGGTATCGAGGCTGGCGCCATGTGGCGCATGCTGTTATCGCGCGGCAAAGATCTCAAGATCACGCTGATCGACGCCTCAGCCGATGCATCCGGCGGCCGTGCAGTCTGGGAGGCGCACTACACCTTCTCGAAAACGGGCCGGCCGGTGGTCAACAGGATCGATGCCTTGTTTGCGTTTCGGGACGGCCTGATTGTCCGGCACATCGATCAATTTCCGTTTTGGCGCTGGGCAAAACAAGCGCTGGGGACACCCGGTCTATTACTCGGCTGGTCCTGGCCGTTCAAGGCGATGGTGCGAAAACAAGCGGCAGCCGCACTTGCCGTTTTTTTGGCGCGCCGCCAGGGCTAGATTTCGCCGATAAGGGGGTGGTGACTAAAGTGTGTGTTCCACATTAACCTTGCCTCGCGACCGACCTCTGCGTTGCTTTCGGCGATTTGCCGCGACCATTGCAACGCGGCATCAAAATGAAAATCCGACTCGCTATCGCGCCCCATGATCAGAAGCGCCCGTGCGAGCTCTTTGTGAATTTTGGGCTGCGCCACTTTCAGATCGGCGCGTTTTGCACACTCCAACCCTTCACAAAACAGTCTGAGTGCATCTGCCGGCTTATTTTCGACAAGCGCAATACGGCCAAGAAATAATAGCGATTCCGCAATCGTCGCCGGCTGTTTGAGCTGCCGGGCCAAAACCAGTGCGCGCTCAAATGTTGCGCGCGCCTGATCGTAATCGTGGAGCACAAAATACAACTCGCCCAGCATGCGGGTATTGCCCAGTAAATGGCATTGGTCGACCTCGGCGCCGGTTGCCACCAGCCCGAGTTGCGCCTGCGCAAGCGCCTGCCGGTAATGCTGTTGGCCCGTTTCAGGGTCGCCGCGTCTGATTGAATCGTCGGCGCGTTTTTTGTCAAGGTCACATTGATTGGCGTCGATCTTGGCAACGTGATGTTGCTGGCACGCATCGTCAAGGTTGAAACGTGCGTCGGCCAACTGCACCGCCGCTTCATCAAATCGCCGCAGGTCGCCGAGCAGGGCGGCAAGGGTGTTTTGTGTTCGCGCCAGCAGGAACTTGTCATTTGCCCGGTTGGCGATATTGATGCAGCCGCGCAGCGCCTGTTCGGCAAGGTCAAACGCACCGACCTCTTTACAGGCGGCGGCAACGGTGGTGAGCGCGTGTCCCATGGCGGTGTGTTGATTTTCAACCGCAAAGCCTGCATAGGCATCGATGCCGCAGGCAATTGCCATCAGAAAATCATCTCGTACAAAGTAACATACAGCGGCGGCGTTCAGTGCGCCCGCCTTTGCCAGCGGCAGGCGGTGTGTGTGGGCAAGCTCGATCGCTTCTTTCACCGCATCCAGACCATCCCGCGCCAAACCGCTGCGCGCACATTGATGGGCGAGCTCACTCAGGATCGCGACACGGTCAACCGGCGAAAGTTGCGGCCCTGCGAGAGCCATACGCAGCGCCCCGACGTCCGCCTTTGAGTCGGACATGCTCATCATCATGCCACCCAACCGTCACGCTGACAGGCATCGTTTGAGGCTTGGATTGCGCCATCGGCGCGAACGGGGTTTTGGTTATCGGTCATCAAGAGGCGCAGCAACGATTATTGTTGCGCTCATCGTACCAACCTGTCCGTCAAGGTGCAGTGACGCATCGCACAGACGCAAACCGCCTGTCGGTCGGGCAGATACGACTGGCCGGATAGCGGGATTTTGCTAGCGGGAACCGGCTGCTTTTGCGAATGACTTTGCGTCAGAGTGGGGCAATACCAGCATCAGGATGTTGCCGGCAACAGAGAGTGCGACGCCGACGGTAGTCATCCATCCCCATTGAAACTTCTCGAACCAAAAGGAAATACACAGCGCGACAATCGGCACCATCACGCCCACATACGAGGTGCGTGCGGGACCGATACGTTTTAGCAGCGTCAGGTAGCACGCGAAGGTGATGATCGAGCCGAACAAGGCCAGGTATATCAATGTGCCGACATAAGAAATACTGCTTTCGAAAACAAAGCTTCGACCAATCAAGGCGGCATAGAGCAGCGCAACCACACCGCCATACAACATCCCCCACGCCATTGACGGCCAAGTGGCGAAACCGCGTTGTTGGGTGCGCATTGCCACCATGCTGCCGACACTCGATGCCAACACCGACAAAACGGTCAGCAACGCGCCCAACCCGGCGTCGCGACTCGATGTCAATTTGCTGAATTCAGTCCAAAAAACACAGGCAATGCCGACGATACCCAGCGTTGCCGCAATGGCAACGCGCGCCGTGACTGGCGTGCCAAAAAACAGCCGGGCAGCCAACATATTGACCATCGGACTTGCCGAATACCCAACCGCGACCATGCCGGAGACGATATACAACTCGGCGTGATACACCAAGATATAACTCAGGCAGAACATCGCCACACCAAACAGGAACAGATCAAGGTGCTGGCGCCATTGGTAGGCGAGTTGGTGGCCGCGCCACCGACAAAAAACAAACAAACATGATGCCGCGATTAGAAACCGGTAGCCAACCGAAAGCTCCGGCGCAACACTACCCAACTGGAACGTGATCGCAAGCCAGGTCGAGCCCCATATCAGCACACAGACGGCAAACAACTGCAAATTCGAAAATTGCATTAATTAACCATACCTTCGAACGCAATATTGCGCCAATGGAAAAAAAGACCGTTGCCGCACGCAACGACTTGGTGCGGCAACGTCAAAACGTATCAAATGAACGGACGACTGCCGGTGCAGCCTATTGGGTGATGCCAAACTGCCACAAGACAAACGAGTAGGTGATGGCGATTTCTTTCAGATAATCGTAACGACCCGACGCGCCACCATGTCCGGCATCAAGATTCGTTTTTAAAAGCAGCGGGTTGGTATCAGTTTTAAGGGTGCGCAGTTTAGCCACGTATTTGGCCGGCTCCCAATACATCACCTGGCTGTCGTTCAGCGATGTTTCCACCAGCATGGCGGGATAAGCCCCCTGCTTGAGATTTTCGTACGGCGAGTAAGAGCGCATGTACTTATAGGCTTTTGCCTGATTGGGGTTGCCCCACTCAAGGTATTCGCCGACCGTTAATGGCAACGACGCATCGAGCATGGTGTTCATCACGTCGACAAACGGCACCTGCGAGACCACCGCCTTGAACAAATCGGGACGCAGATTGGTCACCGCGCCCATCAACAAACCACCCGCGCTGCCGCCTTGAATCGCCAACTGTGAAGGTTGTGTGTAATTCTGGGCAATCAAGTGCTCTGCAGATGCAATGAAGTCCGTGAAGGTGTTCATTTTCTTCATCATCTTGCCGTCGTCGTGCCATTGTTTGCCCATCTCGCCGCCACCACGGATATGTGCGATCGCATAAATCACACCACGATCCAACAGGGCTAGCCGCGACGAACGAAATGCCAGCGGCATCGAAATGCCATAAGAGCCGTATCCGTACAACAAGGCTGGTTGCGCCACCCCCGCCTTGCGCATCGACTTCTTGAAGACCAGCGAAATCGGCACCAGCGTTCCGTCCTTTGCCTTGGCGTTTACCCGCTCAACCTGATAATCGTCCGCTTTATATCCGCCCAGCACCGGCTGTTGCTTTTTAAGGATACGTTCGCGCTTGGCGATATCGTAGTCAAACACCGAGTTCGGCGTGACCAGCGAGCTGTAGCTAAAGCGATACAACTTGGTATCAAATTCGGCATTCTGGCCGGGCGCAGCGTCATATGCCGCCTCCGGGAACACCATGGCATGTGGCTTCATCGTCTTCATGTCGAATACGCGCAACTGCGGCAATCCGGATTTTTTCTCCACCGCGACAAAAAAATCCTTGAATACATCGACGCCGTCAAGCTTCACGTCTTTGCGATGCGCAATGATCTCGCGCCACGTTTTAAGGTCGGCCGATGCGGAAACCGGCGCTTTGACCAGCCGCGAGTTGCGTCCGGTATCGTTGGTAACAATCATGAAACTCTTGTCGTGGTGATCGACAAAATACTTGATATTGTCTTTGCGTTTCAGATACACCGCGAAGTTGCCGTCCGGCTTGGCGGCATCGAGCAGGCGCTGTTCGGTCGTCTCTGACGACTCGCTGGTCAAGATAATGTAAGCGTCATCGCGGGTGCTATCCACCCCGACGTTATACAACTCGTCCTTTTCCTCAAACAGCATGACATCATCTTTCATGCCAAGGCGATGACGGAAGAGTTTGTCGGAGCGTTTGGTGGTGGCATCCTCGGTGACGTAAAAAACCGTCTTGTTATCGTTTGCCCAGGCGAGCGAGGTGACGCGTTCAATTTTGTCCTTGAGTACGTCGCCGGTTTCCAGATTCTTGAAATAGAGCGTGTATTGCCGAAACCCGGTGAAGTCGACCGAATAGGCGAGCATCTTGCCGTCGGGGCTCACTGTCATGGCACCGATTGCCATGAATTTTTGATCCTTCGCGAGTTCGTTGCCGTCGATGATGATTTCTTCTTTGGCGTCGAGCGAACCTTGACGGCGCGTGAAAATCGGGTACTGCTTGCCCATCTCGGTGCGCGAGTTGTACCAATAACCGCGCTTTAGGTACGGAACATTGTCATCGGTTTCTTTAATGCGCGACAGCATGTCCTTGTAAAGCGTCTCCTGGAAACCCTTCAAATGCCCCATCACGGCATCCATGTGTGCGTTTTCGGCTTTCAGGTAATCCACGACCGCGGGGTTGTCTTTCTCACGCAGCCATGAATAGTCGTCAACACGTGTGTCGCCGTAATTGACAAACGTTTTCGGGATTTTCTTGGCGGTCGGCGGCATGGTGGATGTGTTTGCAGTGGGCGATGAGGTGGTCTGGCTGGGTTTGGCGATCGGGGCTTGTGCCAGAGCGGCGGACGTCGCGCCGATCAACAGGGCGGCGGCGATGATCGGGGCGGCAATATTTCGGGACATTGTGACAACCTCGTTCGAAATGGGGTTGGTTATTATAAATCCCGCTCCCAAACAAAGCGACTTACAGATTGATACAAATCAGCGCCCCGATACCGTAAACCGTCATTTCGTCGCGGCGTTATTTGCGCAGTATCCGACGCACGCTGCAACAAGTTACAAACGTGATGCATGGGTAACCCGTTTTTCAACCGTTGTTACAACCCGCGCGTCATCCTTTATCACCCCCCTCTTTCCGATGGAGAAAACCATGAACACCAAACTGATGATTGCAGGACTTGCAGCCGCCCTGACCACCGTATTTGCCACACAGGCATTTGCACAGCCTGCACCGGCAACCCCAAACACACCGCGTATCGACAAGCGCGAAGCCAATCAAACCAAACGTATTGAACAGGGCAAGGCATCCGGCGCGCTGAATGACAAGGAAGCGGCACGGCTTAAAAAAGGCCAGTCAAATGTTGCCGCCGCCGAGGCCAAAGCCAAGCAAGACGGTGTTGTCACTAAAAAAGAGAAGGCCAAGATCGCCCACAAACAAGACGTGCAAAGCAAACGTATTGCCGTGCAAAAGCACGATAAACAAACCAAGCCGGTCACACCGCCGGCAAACTGATTGATGCTTGGCGCGCCCTTTGCGGGCACCGTCACAACGGTCTCCTCACTCGCCCGGCCGGTTTTCGACGGCCGGACTTTTTTTCGGCCAAACATCAAGCCCGCAGGGTGACAATGGCCGGAGGTAAAATGGGCGTTGTCATTTACCAGGGCCCACCGATGTTTACCGCCAACGTTGTCGTCGCCGAAACCAAATCCGACTTTTACGCCGACCTGAACAAACAGTTGCGCGGTTTGCTTGACGGTGAACGCGATTTCATCGCCAACGCCGCCAACTTCTCCGCGCTGGTGTTTAATCTGCTGCCGGATTTGAATTGGGCGGGGTTCTACTTGATGCGCGGCGACACATTGATTCTCGGGCCGTTTCAAGGCAAACCCGCTTGTGTGCGCATTCCGGTCAGGCCGCAACCACGCGGCGTTTGCGGTGCCACGGCGTTTCACGGTAAAACACACGTAGTCGCGGACGTACACGCGTTTCCCGGCCATATCGCCTGTGATGCGGCATCCAATTCAGAAATCGTCATGCCGATTTCGGTTGGCGGCAAAGTCATCGGCGTGTTTGATATCGACAGTCCGAGCCTCAACCGCTTTGACGCGGAAGATCAAGCGGGCTTGGAACAGATGGTGGCAACGTTTATCGCAATGACAGACCTACAATGAAAGTCGAATAACCACGGGCATTTTGACGATTTTTTGCCTCAAAACGCCCGCCAATTAACGACTTTTCTATTTAAGCGCCGCAACTACCTTGGCAAAGCGGTCTTCGACCTGTGGCTGCGAAGAATACTTGTCGAGGGTCGCCGAGAATTTCTCCAACTCGGTCAAACGATCGTTTGGTGTCGGGTGGGTGCTCATCAGCAATGAAATTCCGGACTCTTCAGTCTTCAGTGCCGCAAGCATTTGTAGCACGACAACCAAACCATACGGGTCGTATCCTGCCCGGGCAGCAAGTACAGCACCGATTCGATCCGCTTCAAATTCGTCGGATTTGTCCAGCCCCTTCGCCATGATATCCATGCCACCGGAAACGGCTACCTTGATGCCTTCTTTCGCCAGAGCGCTTTTGCCACTGCGGTCAGCCGCCTCAGTCAATCCCATCTTGAGCAAATCTTGCTTGGCCGACGCCTGAATCGCTTTCACGTGGTGTCTCTGCATCACATGTGCAATTTCGTGCCCGATCACACCAGCCAACTCTGACTCGGACCCAAGGCGCTTGACCAAGCCCACCGACAAAAAAATCGTCCCGCCGGGTACCGCGAACGCATTAATTGTTGGCGTATCAAGAACCGCGAATGACCACTTTAAGTCGGGACGTGAAGAATGGCTGGCGACCCACCGACCCACGCGGTTCACATAGCGCTGCAGGGTTGCATCGCCATGCAAAGGGACTGCGCCCAGAAAGGTTGCTGCCATGCCGTCGCCGGTCTCAACCTCATTCGCTTCCGTCATTTCGACATTTGCATCCTGTGTCTTCTTCAAGACATCGCTACCCTTCTTTAGCGTGTCCTGCAATTTGTTCAAATTGAAATTGCCGAATTGAGCGTGCGCATCAATTGCGCTGCCCACCAGCAGCGTTGCGAACAATACGCGCGAGATTAATCGGTTCATTTGGCACCTCCGGTTCCGGCTACACCCGGATCATTAACCTTTGCCGAACTGAGATTCGCGGCTTTGGCAAATTGTTCAGCATCAGCCTTGGTTGACGCGAAAGACTTTGCCGTCGCCAGCGCTTGTGGGTTCGGCGACGCTGATTTTAATTCTTCCGGCGACAGTCCGCGCACACCCAGCGTGGCACTTTGCGCACGCATATTGCCCTGCTTGTTGCCGCCAAAAAAGCGGTTGGCACCGGATAAAAATCCGCCACTACTACCGGTCGTTGTTGCCGGCTCGTCAAGCGTGATCCCACCACGCAAATGCATCATGCGCACCCAGCCGGTTTGAGAATCGGTTTTGACGCGGCTCCAGGCACCTTTGCGCTCAACTAGCTGAACCTTTGTTTGCGGCGATAACGATTGCAGCGACGACGCACTGTCGTCGGGCTGTGACCGCATCTCGGTTGCGCGGTTGGTGGTCAGCGGCTCTTGAGCGATGGCATTGAGCGCGAAAGCCGGCCAAATACACGCAAACAAAACTGCGCGGGCGAACCCTGCATGCCACACAGGCAAGCCAAATTTCCGGAAACAAAAAAACATGAGATGCTCCAAAAAATGCGCGCCCGCTGATTATTACTGTTTGCGCTAGTCTAAATCAATGTGCGGCGGTGCGCATTCGCCAGTATCCCGCGATCGCGGAGGACTGACCGGCGTCAGCAGCCGAGCCGGTGACAGATGGTCGAGGTGAGCCCGGCCGAATTCATCGTATAGAAATGCAGTCCCGGTGCACCGCCGTCGATCAACGTCTGGCAAAGGTCGGTGACCAAATCGAGGCCAAAAGCCTTGATGGACGACGAATCGTCGCCGTAACTTTCCATTTTCAGACGAACCCAGCGCGGAATTTCCGCACCACAGGCATCTGAAAAGCGCGCCAGCTGGGAAAAATTGGCGATCGGCATGATGCCCGGCACAATCGGAATGGCTATTCCCATCGCGCGTACCTGATCGACAAAATGAAAATAAGCGTCGGCGTTGAAAAAATACTGGGTGATTGCCGAATTTGCGCCCGCATTGACTTTGTTTTTGAAGTGATTCAGATCGTCGTGTGCATGCCGCGATTGCGGATGATATTCGGGATAGGCCGCGACATCGACATGAAAATGGTCGCCGTGTTCGGCACGAATGAACGCCACCAAGTCTGAGGCGTGCCGGAACGCGCCCGCCTGCGCCATGCCGGAAGGCAGATCGCCACGCAGGGCAATGATCTGGCGGATACCAGCGGCACGATATTGCTGAAGAATCTGACGAATGCTTTCGACCGTCGAGCCAATACACGACAAATGTGGCGCTGCCGGGTGACCCGCCGCACGAATGTCGTTTACCGTCGTCAACGTGCCCTCTTGGGTCGAGCCGCCTGCGCCGAAGGTCACCGAAAAAAATGCCGGCTTTAATTGGCCGAGTTGCTCAACCACCGCGCGCAGCTTGACCGCGCCCTCTGGCGTCTTGGGTGGAAAAAATTCGAATGAAAGATTTTGTTTGGCTGGATTCAATGTCCGCTTTCAACATATCCCCACCCACGTCGATTGCGCCTGCGCGCAATCGACGTGGGTGGCGGGATTAAAGGCAGTTGCCTGCCAGAACGGCTTAGTAGCGGTAGGTATCCGGCTTATAAGGCCCCTGCTTTGACACGTGAATGTAATTGGCCTGAACATCAGTCAGTTCGGTCAATTGTGCATTGAGCGTTTTGAGTTGCAAACGCGCGACTTTTTCGTCGAGGTGTTTTGGCAGGGTATAAACGCCGACCGGGTATTTATCCGGGTTGGTGAACAACTCGATCTGCGCAATTGTCTGATTGGCAAACGAAGACGACATCACATAACTCGGGTGACCGGTACCGCAGCCCAGATTCACCAAGCGACCCTTTGCCAGCAGGATGATGCGCTTGCCATCGGGGAATATCACATGATCAACCTGCGGCTTGATTTCTTCCCATTTGCACGCCTTCTCAATCGAGGCGACGTCGATCTCATTGTCGAAGTGACCGATGTTGCAAACAATCGCCTGATTCTTCATCTTTGCCATGTGGTCATGGGTGATGATGTGATAGTTGCCGGTGGCCGTGACAAAAATATCGGCCTTGTCGGCGGCGTAATCCATCGTCACCACACGATAACCTTCCATTGCCGCCTGCAGTGCGCAGATCGGATCAACCTCGGTCACCCAAACCTGCGCTGACAACGCACGCAACGCCTGCGCCGAACCCTTGCCCACGTCACCATAACCGGCAACCACGGCAATTTTGCCGGCGATCATGACATCGGTGGCGCGTTTGATGGCGTCAACCAATGATTCGCGGCAGCCATACAGGTTGTCGAATTTCGACTTGGTCACACTGTCGTTGACGTTGATAGCCGGGAACGCCAGCTTGCCGTCCTTATGCATTTGATACAGGCGGTGCACACCGGTGGTGGTCTCTTCGGTAACACCCTTGATTTCTTTCAGACGCACCGAGTACCAGGTTGGATCCTTGGCCAGTTTTGCCTTGATCGACGCGTATAAAATACGCTCTTCCTCAGAGCCCGGGCTCGACAACACCGAGGCATCTGTTTCGGCGCGCGTGCCGAGGTGCAACAGCAGGGTTGCGTCACCGCCGTCGTCCAGAATCATGTTCGAATAACCACCGTCCGCCCATTCAAAAATGCGGTGGGTGTAATCCCAATACTCTTCAAGGTTCTCACCTTTAACGGCAAACACCGGCGTGCCGGCCATGGCGATCGCGGCGGCGGCGTGATCTTGTGTGGAAAAAATGTTGCACGATGCCCAACGCACCTGCGCGCCAAGCGCTTCCAGCGTTTGGATCAGCACCGCCGTCTGGATGGTCATATGCAATGAGCCGGTGATGCGCGCACCCTTGAGCGGACGCGTCAGTGAAAATTCTTCACGGATCGCCATCAGACCCGGCATTTCAATTTCGGCGATCTTGATTTCCTTGTTGCCCCAGTCGGCCAGTTTCAAATCGGCGACGACGTAGTCGTTATTGATGATGTTTTGTGGTTTCAGCATGGCATTCATATGGTTCCCGTTCAGTATCTGGATTGATTAATGGTGTTATCGGCGCGGACAGTCTGTTCATAACGCGCGGGCAAAAAAAAGCGCCCGCAACTTTTCAGTTGCGAGCGCAGTTCGTGGAATCTTTTCCGAGCCTGGCTCATTCCATAAAAAACAACTCTATGAATGAATCGCAGCGCTCCTCGGAACTTGCATTATATAAAAAATTCTATTCGGCCGCCAGTGCCACGCCGGTAACTTTTGCCTCACCCTTGACGCCCGCGGCGGCACGCAGTTTGGCGGCCATATCGGTGCGTTCCCAAGTGAATTCCGGTTCTTCACGACCAAAATGGCCGTAGGCGGCGGTCTTTTGGTAGATTGGCTTTAACAAGTCGAGCATTTTGACGATGCCGCGGGGCCGGAGGTCGAAGTGAGCCTCCACCAACTTGGCGATTTCCGCGTCAGGAATCACGCCGGTACCTTCCGTGTAGATGGTGATATTCATTGGTTTCGCCACACCAATGGCATAGGCCACCTGTACCTGACACTGTTTTGCCAGCCCGGCGGCAACCACGTTTTTGGCCACATAACGGGCGGCATAAGCGGCCGAACGATCCACTTTGGACGGATCCTTGCCGGAAAATGCGCCGCCGCCGTGGGGGCAGGCACCACCGTAGGTGTCGACGATAATCTTGCGGCCGGTCAGACCACAATCACCCTGTGGGCCGCCAACGACAAATCGGCCGGTCGGATTCACGAGGTAGCGGGTGTTCTGAATCCATGCCTTTGGCAATACCGGCTTAATGATGTTTTCGATGACCGAATCAATCGCCTCTTGCTTCATCTTCATGCCGTCCGACATTTCCGGATCGTGCTGTGTTGACAACACAATGGTATCGATCGAATGCGGTTTGCCGTCAACATAACGCATCGTCACCTGTGACTTGGCATCGGGCCGCAGCCACGGCATGCGGCCGTCACGGCGCAGCTCTGACTGTCGCTGCACAAGACGGTGGGCGTAATAAATCGGCGCGGGCATCAACACCGGCGTTTCGTCACACGCATAACCAAACATCAGACCCTGATCGCCGGCACCCTGGTCGAGATTGTCATCCTGCGCATTGTCAACGCCCTGGGCAATGTCAGGACTTTGTTTGTCGTAACAAACCATCACCGCACAGCCCTTGTAGTCAATCCCGTAGTCGGTATTGTCGTAGCCGATGCGCTTTATCGTGTCACGCGCGACATTGATGTAGTCAACATTGGCGCGGGTGGTAATTTCGCCGGCCAGAATCACCAAACCGGTATTGCAAAGCGTTTCCGCCGCGACACGTGAATGTGGATCCTGGGCCAGGATGGCGTCCAGAATGGCATCCGAAATTTGATCGGCCACTTTGTCCGGGTGGCCTTCAGATACAGATTCGGAGGTAAAAAGAAAATCGTTCATGCGTGGGTATCCCCTCAGTCGTGGTTACAAGTTTGGTTGGTGCTTGTCGACCAACACGATGCTGCTTGATAATACAAACGTGCAATTTTAGCAAAATCACACGCTTACTCCAACTCACCCACCGATTCATCCGCCCGCCGTTTATCCGACGCCACACAAAACCGCCCAGCCATGCAAATCACCACCCTGGAGACCGCCGAATGAGGTGGTTGTTCAATCTTATCGGCAGATTGCCCCTGCGGCTTAACCACGCCCTGGGCGCGCTGCTGGGTCAAATTGCCTGGCGGCTGTCAAAACGGCACCGCCAGGTGACCATTGATAACGTCGACCAATACGCGATTTCACAGTCGCTTGATGCCTCGTCAAAAAACATATTACTGCGCCACGCCTTCACCGAACAGGGCAAGGGTGTGACCGAACTGGCGATTGCGTGGACGGCGTCAATCGCGCGTTTGAATCGCCTGTTTGCGCCATCCAGTGGCTGGCAGCACGTTGAGGCGGCACAGGCCGCCGGGCGGCCGATCATTTTTGTTTCACCACATCTCGGCTGTTTTGATATTGCCGGGCGTTTTATCGCCAGCCGGCTGCCTATCACCGCGCTGTACCGTCCGCCAAAGCAGGCATGGCTCGAACCAATCATGGAGGCCGGACGTGCGCGCGGTGGCGCCACCACGGCACCGGCCAACGCCGGCGGCGTGCGAATGTTGCTAAAGACACTCAAGGCGAAGGGCAACATCATGATTTTGCCGGATCAGGTACCGGCGGCCGAAACTGGCGGCGAAGGCATATGGGCCGATTTTTTTGGCCGTCCGGCCTATACGATGACGCTGCTGCCGCGTCTGGCTGACGCCGGCAACGCGACCGTATTGTTTTTTTTCGCCGAGCGATTGCCCAAAGGTGCGGGATACCGTGTGCATCTGCAGCCACTTTCGGAAGAATATGCCGCCGACAAGAGTTTGGCCGCGCGCCAAACCAACGCCATGGTTGAACAATTGATCAACATGGCCCCAGCCCAATATTTGTGGGGATACAATCGCTACAAACAACCGGCAGGCGCGCCGCCCGCCCCGGCGGTTGCCGTCCCTGCAGCCAACACCAACGCCTGAAGATTCATCAATGCGATTTGCCCTTATTGTTTTATGGATCATGCGCTGGCTGCCCCAATCCTGGGTCGCGGCAATCGGCAACGGCCTGGGCAGGCTGTTGTTTCACTGGGGTCGGCGGCGCGTCACGCTGATTAATCTCGGCAAGTGTTTTCCCGAAAAATCTGACGCCCAACGGCTGGAAATCGGTCGTGGTGTGTTCGAAAATCTCGCCCGCGCCACACTCGAACTGGGACATCTCTGGTATGCGCCGGTCGACGCCGCCATGGCACGCGGCACCCTCATCGACCGGCATTTTCTGGATGAATGGCACGGCAAGGTTCCGGTGATCCTGTTGGCACCTCACTTTGTCGGGCTCGACTTTGGCGGTGCCAAGGTTTCACATGAATACCCGTCGGTGTTTTCGATGTATTCCGAGCAAAAAAACAAAGTGTTCGACCGGGCGTTGCGGCGGGCCCGCCAACGCTGGAACAACGCCGAACTGGTGACCCGTCAGCAAGGTTTGCGGCCGGTGCTCAAAGCGCTAAAGGCCAAAAAGTTGTTTTACTACCTGCCGGACATGGACTTCGGCGCAAAGGACGCCGTGTTTGTTGATTTTTTCGGCGTCAAAACGGCCACCGTTACGGCCTTATCACGGCTTTGTGAAATTTCCGGCGCCAAGGTCATCCCGCTGATTACGCGCCAAACTGAATCCGGTTATGAATCAAGGTTTTATCCGGCGTGGGAGAATTTCCCGAGCGGTGACCCGGTCGCCGACGCCAGACGCATGAACACGTTTTTGGAAGCCCGCATCATGGAAATGCCCGACCAGTATTTTTGGGTCCACAAACGCTTCAAGACGCGGCCGCCCGGCGAGGCGTCGTTTTATTGACGCCGCCCCCTTTCGGGGGTGTGCCATTTTTATTGACCCCGCCCCCTTTCGGGGGGGGGTGCCATTTTTATTCGCCCGCCCCCTTTCGGGGGGTGTGCCATTTTTCAAGATTTACTTTACAATTAACTTATGGCCTTTTTTCATATCCTTGTCCACGGCGAAAATTTCCTCATCGAGCGCGAAGGCGGTCAGTCGTGGATGGGCTTTTTCAAGAACGTGTATGTCGACGCCGGATCAGCCGACGAGGCATCGTCTATCGCGATCTCGCGGATTGCCGCCGACCCCTCTTTTCGCGCCTCGGTGAAAAACCCGGCGGACATGCCGCCTGAACTTGCCATCGAAGAAGCCAACGAAATTGACCCGGATCCCGCGCTGGTTGATTCGGGCTTCACATTCTTTCCTTCCGAGCACCACTAGGCGGTCGCGGTGCGACTGCGGTTTACCAAAATGCACGGGCAGGGCAATGACTTTGTCATGCTCAATGCCATCAGTCAGCCACAAGCCTCGTTACTAAGCGCCGCCCAGATTCGCACCATCGCTGATCGTCATGTTGGTATCGGCTGCGACCAGGTATTGCTTGCCGAATCGTCATCCACGCCGGGCATTGATTTCCGTTACCGCATATTCAACGGCAGCGGAGAGGAAGTCGAACACTGCGGCAACGGGGCGCGCTGTTTTCCGGTTTTTGTCCGAGATCAGGGACTCACCACCAAGTCGCAATTGGTGGTCGAAACCATGAATGGCGTCATCCGCCCCCAAATCGAAACCGATGGCAGCGTGACGGTTGATATGGGCGCGCCAAAATTCAACCCCGTTGACGTGCCGTTTCACACGGACGCCGTCGCGCTTCGATATACCATCACGGTCGCCGGTCACCAACGTGAAATCGGGGTCGTATCGATGGGCAATCCGCATGCGGTACAGCGGGTTGACGATGTCGATTTGGCCCCGGTGACGTTTGAGGGTCCGTTGATCGAGCGCCATACCTGTTTTCCAAAACGGGTCAACGCCGGCTACATGCAGGTGGTCACCCGCAATCAAATCCGCCTGCGGGTATGGGAACGCGGCGCCGGTGAAACACTCGCCTGCGGCACCGGCGCGTGTGCGGCCGTGGTGACCGGCATTCGTTGGGGTCTGCTCGACCCAACCGTGACCGTTATCGCACGCGGCGGCGAACTTTCGGTAACATGGCGGGGTGCGGGTTCGCCGGTGTTGATGTCCGGCACCATCACCACTGTTTTTCATGGCGAGATCGACGTTTAAGGTCGGTAAGCGGCGCGCAAGTTAACCCAGATAAAGTCACCATGTCCATCGACGCACTGAGCATTGAACAGGTTGCCGAGTTTTTACGCAGCCATCCCGAATTTTTCGAAGCGCATCCCGATGTGTTGCTCAATATTGAAGTGCCGCATCCGCACGGCGGCCGCACAGTTTCAATTCCGGAACGCCAACTCATTGCAACCCGCGAGAAGGTGCGGCTGCTTGAATCAAAACTGGCCGAGCTGATCCGCTTTGGCGAGGAAAACGACGCGCTGGCCGACAAGGTGCAGGCGCTGACACTAAAACTGATTGGTGCGCGCACCCGGGAACAAGCAATCGATACCCTGTACCTCGATATGCTCGACACCTTCCACATTCCACATATCGTGGTGCGGCTGTGGAACGTGTCCGTGCCGGAGGGCGTCAACGCGGCTGAGTTTCAGCCTGTCGCAAGTGAACTTATCCAGTTTGTCGAGGCAATGACGTCGCCCTATGTCGGCGCACACCCGGTTTACGAAACCAATCTCTGGTTTGGCGAACACGCGCCCCACCTAAAATCGTACGCGATGATTCCGCTCAAGCATGGCAATGTATTCGGCGTATTGTTGCTGGCGAGCGAAAACGGCGAACGCTTTTACAGCGGCATGGGCACCATGTTTTTGTCGCGTATCGGCCAGCTGTTTGCGGCCGTGATTGCGCGCGAGCTGGTGTTTTTGTCACCGCCAGACTCCGGCCACGTCGACTAGCCGGCGGCATTGCGGCCCGGCCCGCCCAGATGGTCAGCGCAAAACCACCGCCGCCACCCAAGCCATCATTGCCACCGCTGGCCGAAGAATATCTCGCGCATCTGACCTTTGAGCGGCGGCTGTCGAAACTGACCGTGGTGAACTATCGCCGCGACCTCACCGACCTGGCCGCATTTGCCGCCTCAAACAACGACCCGCGTCGGACCATTGCGGTTGAAGATCTGGGTGCCAACGACATCCGGCGTTTTCTGGCGTCGATACACAGTAAAGGCATGTCCCCACGCGCCATTGCGAGGCTGCTGTCAGGCTGGCGCGGCTATTTTAAATATTGCCTGCAACACAACCGCGGACAATCAAACCCATGTGAAGGTGTGCGCGCACCAAAAGCGCCAAAACGCCTGCCACAAACATTGTCGCCGGAAGAGGCGATCAAGCTGGTCAGCTTCGACGACGTCACCCCTGCCGGGATTCGCGACCGCGCGGCATTTGAACTTCTCTACTCGTGCGGATTACGCATCGCCGAATTAGTCGGCCTGAATCTCGATAGCATTGACTATGCGGCGCGTGAAATTCGGGTCACCGGTAAAGGCAACAAGACACGCATCATTCCGGTTGGCGCGCCGGCGATTGCCGCCGTAAAGAAATGGCTGGACGTACGTGAATCCGGCAAGGCGGCCGGCACCACCGAAGCAGCATTATTTTTGGGTGCGTCTGGCAAACGCATCACCGCGACCGTTTTCCAGAAACGCATCAAACAATGGGCCGTCAAACAGGGTATTGACGTTAACGTACATCCACATATGCTGCGGCACTCGTTTGCGTCACACATCCTGCAGTCGTCGCAGAATTTGCGCGCCGTGCAGGAAATGATGGGCCACGCCAGCATTGCCTCTACACAAGTGTACACACACCTCGATTTTCAACACCTCGCCAAGGTTTACGATTCGGCACATCCACGGGCAAAGAAGAAGGAAAACAAATGAGCTTTCAAAGCCGGGACACCAAGTTGATGCGTTGGCTCAACGTATTGCTGGCAGGCGTTGGCGTCATTGCCCTCATGATCGCCATTACAGCGATTGCGCTGTATTTTGTGGTTCGTGCGAGTGTGCCAATACTCGATGGGGATAAACCGCTGGCGAATTTACAGAGGCCGGTCATCACCACCCGCGACGCAAATGGCATGGTTTCAATCACTGCCGACAGCGCCAGAGACGCGATTCGTGCGCTCGGCTACGTGCACGGACAGGAGCGTTTTTTTGAAATGGATCTTGCCCGCCGTTCGGCTGCCGGCGAACTCTCGGCGCTGTTGGGTAGTGCAACCTTGCCGATGGATAAACAGAAACGCGCCCATCGTTTGCGTACCAGGGCCACTGCGGAGTTTGCCTCTGCCGACCCGCGGGAGCGCGCGTGGTTCACAGCCTACACCGAGGGTGTGAACGCCGGTGTTGCCGCGCTGGGGGCGAGGCCGTGGCAGTACCTTGTGCTGCGCGCCGATCCGGCACCATGGCGCGAAGAAGACTCGTTGTTGGTGGTCGCCGAGATGTACAGCATGCTGCAAGCCGGTGGTTTTGAAAGTCGTTATGCCGACATTCGGCTGCGCAAATTGCTCGGCGACAAGTTGTTTGACTGGATGCGTCCGCAGGGCGGGCCGTGGGACGCCACACTCGACGGCGTCACACTGGCCAGCGCCGCGCTGCCGACGGCTGACGATATCGACCTGCGCAAAGTCAGCGCCGCAAAGCCGCAGATGTCAGCAAGCTCTCAAACGTCATCCGTATCGCCCAGCGCAACGGCACAACCCGCAGAACCCATCGACGCCTATCTCGGCAGCAACAACTGGGCGGTCAGCGGGTTGCGAACAGCGGACGGTCGCGCGATTCTGGCCGACGATATGCACTTGGGCCTCAGCACACCGGGCATTTGGTTTCGCGCACAGATGACGTTTAACCAAAACGGCAAGCCGCTGCGCGTGGTCGGCATGACACTGCCGGGTGTGCCACAGATTACAGCCGGCAGTAACGGGCATATCGCCTGGGGCTTTACCAACAACTACGGGCAATTCTTCGACTGGGTGGTGCTGCCAAAAGTCGGCGCGAGCCCGCTCTCGATTCGGACCACCAACGAAACGATCTATGTCAAGGGTGGCGACGCGGTCACGTTAGAAGTTAAAGAAACTGACGTGGGTCCGGTACTCAAAAGTGACGCTGACAACAACTACGCACTTTCGTGGGTGTTGTATCGGCCCGGGGCGATGTTGAACCGCGTGGCGGGCTTTATGTTTGCCACGGATTTGGATACGGCGGTCAATATCTCGCATCGCACGCCGATGCCGCACCAAAACATCCTCATCGCCGACAATGTCGGCAATATCGCCTGGACTGTGGCTGGGCGCATTCCCAAGCGCCCACAGTGGCAGGTCAGTCGTGGCACTCCCACTCCGGTTAATCAGCTACCCAACGGTTGGCTCGATCCCGACAAATACCCGTTGATCAAGAATCCCGCCGACGGATTGTTGTGGACCGCCAACAGCAAACAGCTCGGCGGGGCCGGTAGTGAAATTATCGGCGACGGTGGTTTTGACCTGGGCGCGCGCGCCATGCAGATTCGTGATCGGCTACGTGAAACGCCTAAACACACGGAACAAACGCTGTACGCGATCCAGCTGGACCGCGAGTCACGCTTCTTAAAACGTTGGGCGGCACTTGCGGTTGCTCGCGGCGCGGCACCTTCCACCCCGCTGCCGATTGCCGCACTCGCCGCCAAACTCAAAGACTGGAACGGCGCGGCCGATATTGATCAGGTCGGACATCGTGTCGCCAGAGCGTTTCGCGAGCGGGTACAAAGTGAATTGTGGCGTGCCTGGCGCGCCAGCAACAACGCCAACACCGCGACCACCGATGCGCCAGAAAAAAGCGACGCGGCGTTGAGCCACGATGCGCGTTTTGAATACGCCGCCTGGCAAGCCATTGAAGCTGAAGCGCCCCATCTGCTACCCAAGGGCTATCTGTCGTGGCCACATTTCCTGGATGCACAATTGGTGTGGGTGCACGACGACCTGGTCAAACAACATGGCGCCATCACAAACGCAACCTGGGGCAACCGCAACATGTCACGCATCAAACACCCGTTCTCGCGCGCAATGCCATTTTTATCGCCCTATCTCGATATGCCGTCGCGACCATTAGCCGGCGATAACCATATGCCGCGGGTCGCCGCGCCGGGCTTTGGTGCGTCACAACGCCTGGTGGTCTCTCCGGGCAAAGAGGAGCAGGGCATTCTGACCATTGCCGGCGGACAAAGCGGCCATCCGTTATCGCCGTTTTACGGCGCCGGACACCAGCAGTGGCTGGCGGGTGCGCCGCTACCGTTGCTGGCGGGCGACACAAAACACACATTGACGCTCAACACAGGAAAATAGGTCCGGCGTAACGGCAATTTTCGAAAGTCTTTATCTGACGACCTGTTCCAGTTGTTTTTGTTTGGAAACGCCCGCCTGTAAACGAGTTTATAAAAAATGCATCACCTTGCATCTAACAACTCAGTTGCATCTGGCGCGCGCTCAGAGGACAATCTCGGTTTCACCATCTTGACCACCGCAAGGCCGCCCCGCCATGAAAACCACCACCCGTCCGGCGGGCCCGAATACATCAAACAAAATTGCCGTTTCACCGGCGTATTTGTCGCGTATTCCCGAAGCAGAGGCTGCCATCCGACGCACCGCCGATCGTCTGACGCAGCCGCGCGTGGCGGTATTGGCATGTCTGCTTTCGCTCGATCACGCCGCGTCGCATTTCGACGTCGCGCAGGCGCTGGCAAAACATCATCCGATCGACCGGGTCACGGTTTACCGGGTACTCGAGTGGCTGGTTGACGTCGGGATCGCCCATCGTATTGCCGGTGACGACCGGGTGTGGCGATTTATGATCAACGACCCGTCCGCGGCTATCGCGCCGCATCACCAGCACGCACATTTCACCTGCACCACCTGCCAGCAAACGTTTTGCCTGGATGATGTACCGACCAAACTCAATTTCAAATTGCCCGCCGGTTTCAAACCCGCCGAGGTAGATTTGAAGTTTCGTGGTCGCTGCATGCACTGCGACTGACCGGCCGCGCCTGTTCCGACTTTCAACACCGACGCAAACGCCGACCATGTCCGATTCTCCCATCAACCCGATCACGCCCGTCACAATACTCACCGGTTTTCTCGGCAGCGGCAAGACCACGCTGTTGAACCGCCTGTTGCGTTCACCGATGCTTGCGGACACCGCGGTGCTGATCAATGAATATGGCGAAATTTCGATTGACCATTTGTTGGTGCGTGAATCGAGTGACAACATCACGGTGCTGGCAAATGGTTGTGTGTGTTGTTCGGTTGCCGGCGACATGGTCAACGCCCTGCGCGATCTATATTTCAAGCGCAGCAAAGGCGAGGTGCCGGCATTTAAACGCGTCATCATCGAAACCACCGGACTGGCCGACCCGGCACCGATCATGCACACCTTGATCGAGATGCCGTTGGTCGCGGCGCGTTATGCGCTGTCGGGCATTGTGACGACGGTTGATGCCTGTCACGGTGCGGCGCAGCTGGATACACATCCGGCGGCGGTCAAACAGGCCGCGGTCGCCGATCGCATCGTCATCACCAAGGTTGATACTGTTACCCCGGAAACGGTGACGGCGTTGCGAAGACGGCTTGGCGTTTTGAACCCCGGCGCAACCATTGTGGAAGCGGTCTCGGGCGACCTGGACCCCGCTGTCATTTTTGACACCGGCCTTTATCAACCCGGCAGCAAAACACCTGATGTTGCCAAATGGTTAAATGCCGCGGCGTATCGTGCGTTGCCCATTCCAACAACTGCAACCAATGCAACCCATGCCGCCATCAACACGCCAACCACAAAACCGGTCGCGGCAAATGTATCCCGACACGACGAGCGCATTGCAACATGCTGTATTCGCCACGACACACCAATTGTGTGGGACCAATTGATCAATGTCATCGAAATGATCCAATCGATGCGCGGCGATCAACTGTTGCGTGTCAAAGGCATCATCAATGTTGTTGGCGAATCACAGCCACGCGTGATTCACGCGGTACAACACACGCTCTATCCGTCCGCCAGGCTGCCGGCCTGGCCGGACCACGACCACAGTACACGCATCGTGTTTATTCTGCAGGACCTTGATCCGGTATTCATTCGCGAGTCGCTCGACGCGTACCTGCTGGCACCCGCCGGTTGTCACGCCACAGATCGTGCCGTCAACCCGCCGGCGGCGCTTGTTTCCAACTGAATCATCCCGACATAACTCTTTTTCATCGCTGTCAAGAAAACCCAAAATGACCAACAAAGAACTGATTCCCGCCACCATCCTGACCGGCTATCTCGGCGCGGGCAAAACCACGCTGCTGAACCGCATCCTGACCGAGCGTCACGGTGAAAAAATTGCCGTCATCGAAAACGAATTTGGCGCGGAGGGAATCGACAACGAGATTCTGGTGCAGGACCGCGACGAACAAATCATTGAAATGAACAACGGCTGCATATGCTGCGCCGTGCGCGGCGATCTGGTGCGCATCCTTGGTGAACTGTCGGCAAAACGAAAAAGCGGCGCGCTCAAGTTTGACCGCGTCATCATCGAGACCACCGGCATGGCCGAACCCGGCCCGGTGGCGCAGACGTTTTTTATGGATGAAGACATACACAATCAATACGTACTCGACGCGGTGATCACGGTGGTTGATGCCAAACACGGTGACGCGTCTCTGACCGCCAGCGGCGAGGCGCGCGCGCAGGTCGGTTTTGCCGATCGTATCCTGTTGTCAAAAACCGATCTGGCCGCGGAAGACGAGACCACCCAACTGATGGCGCGGCTGCGTCGCATGAATCCGCGGGCACAATTCCAGAAGGTCAACTTTGGCACCACGGATCTGAAAGAGATACTCGATATTCGCGGCTTTAACCTCAATTCGATTCTGGACATCGAGCCGGATTTTCTGACTGAAGACCACCACACCCATGACGACGACGTGCAATCGTTTGTGTGGAAGGATTCGCGACCGCTTGACATGGACAAGATCGAGGCGTTTTTGTCGCTGCTCATCCAGACCTACGGCGTCGACATGTTGCGTTACAAAGGCGTGCTGAATATCAAGGGGCAGGATCAGCGCATGATTTTTCAGGGCGTGCACATGCTGATGGGCGGCACGCCCGGCAAACCGTGGGCCGCCGGCGAAACACGCGAATCAAAAATGGTGTTTATCGGCCGCAGCCTGCCGAAGCGCATTTTTGTCGAAGGCCTTGCGTATTGTGCGAGCGATGAATTGTCCGAGACGCCGGCAAAAAACGACCGGCCATAATGACGGCTCATCTACTTGCACGTCTTGAAGGTGTCACCTGCCGGTATCGCACCGGCGGACCGGTCAAGTTACCGGATCTCGACATCATTGCCGGCCGGCATACGTTGCTGCTGGGCGCATCCGGTAGCGGCAAAACGACGCTGATTAATGCCCTCGCCGGCCTGCAAGGTCTGGATGCCGGCAGTGTCACCATAAACGGCGCGCCATTCTCGGCGCTGACCGCGGCGGCGCGCGACCGGATACGCGGACAAAAAATCGGTATGGTTATGCAAAAACTGCATTTGATTTCAGCGTTGTCGGTGCGCGCCAATCTGACGCTGGCGCAAACCCTTGCGGGCGTCGCCCCCGATCCGGCGCTGATCGATCAGGCAGCCGGCGCGCTCGGCATCGCCGACAAACTCGATCGTATGCCGCGTCAACTTTCACAGGGTGAGGCGCAACGTGCCGCCATCGCGCGCGCGGTGGTTAACCAACCAATGTTGCTGCTGGCGGATGAGCCAACCTCGGCACTCGATGACGCCAATTGCGAAGCGGCCATACACCTCTTGCTGGCGCAGGCGACACAACACGGCGCCACGCTGGTGGTCGCCACCCATGACGCACGGATCAAGACACATTTTTCGCATATCGTCACGCTGGGGGCGGCATGAGCAGGATGTGGATCGGTATCACCATCGCGCTGGCCTATTTGCGCGAGAAAAAATTCTCCGCCGCGCTCAATGTGTTGTTGTTGGCGCTCGGCGTCGGCACTATTATTGCGCTGCTGTTGATCCTTTCGCAGGCCGAAGACCGCATGGAACGGGACGCCGCCGGCATCGATCTGGTGATCGGCGCCAAGGGTAGCCCGATGCAACTCATTTTGTCGTCGGTGTTTCAGGTCGACATTCCGACCGGCAACGTGCCGGTTGCCGAGGCCGCCCAGATCATCGCCGAGCCGGTGGTGAAGCTGGCGATTCCATTGGCACTCGGCGACAGCTATCGCGGTTTTCGCATTGTCGGCACCAACCCCGCCTACATTGATCTTTATAACGGCACGCTTGCCAGCGGACGGCTGTGGGACAAACCGCTCGAAGCAGTCGTCGGTGCCGACGCGGCAAAGGCCACCGGGCTGACGATCGGCAAAACGTTTGCCGGTTCACATGGTTTGACCGACATCGGCGGCAGTACACACGATGCGCAGCCGTATACGGTTGTCGGCGTGTTGACGCCGACCGGCAGTGTGCTCGACCGCTTGATCGTGACCAGCGTTGCCAGCGTCTGGCAACTGCATGACCACAACGACAAAAAACAAGCTGCGTCACCTGCGCACGACGACCACGATCATGCAAATGGCAAAGAAGTGACCGCCTATTTGATCCGCTACGCCACCCCGCTCGCAGCGGTTTCATTTCCACGCATGGTCAATGCGTCGTCCTCAATGCAGGCGGCATCACCGGCGATGGAGTCAGCAAGACTGTTTCAGTTGCTCGGCGTCGGCATTTCCGCGCTGAAGGGCTTCGCCGCCATCATGATTTTTTGTGCCGCACTCGGTATTTTTATCGGTTTGATGAACGCGCTCGACGAGCGGCGTGCCGATCTGGCGCTGTTGCGGGTGCTGGGCGCCTCGCCATTGCTGGTGGTGATGGTTACGCTTGTGCAGGGCCTGATGCTCGGTTTGATGGGCGTTATACTAGGCGTGCTGATCGGCCATGCGGGTGCGGAGTGGATTGGCCAAACGTATGCCGAATCACAGCGCGTTGCCATTGGTGGTCGCGTTTGGATTGCCGCCGAAATATGGGTTGCCGCCGGTGCACTTGGTATTGCGTTGGTTGCATCGATCGTACCCTGCTGGCGTGCCTACCAAGATGCAACACCCGAACTACTGGCAAGCCGTTAAACCCCAATCAACCAAACAGATAGAGCTTGATGTCATGACGATTTTTAGACGTACGACCGGATTGCCGGCACGCCTGTTTCGGGCTGCCATTGTGCTGGTGGCATTTGCGGCGGGCGCACTTGCGGCGCAGACCATGCAAAACCCGCCAGGCAAAATTGCCGACGAACAATTGTTCGGTTTCATCGGCAAGGATCCACTGCCGCCGGGCACCATTCCATGGCAATTATTGCGGCAGGTAAAACTGGTTGAGAGCAAGCAAAAGGATGCGGCCAAAACCGGCATCAAAAATGCGCCGGCGGCGGGCCCGGTAATGCTGCCTGAATTTGGTCCGCGTTTGCGCGAGCTCGACAAACAAGACGTCAAGCTTTACGGATTTGTCATGCCGCTTTCCACGGCGGCAAAACAGAAACATTTTTTGCTGTCGCCGCTGCCGTCACATTGCCCCTACTGCGTCTATCAGGGGCCCGACTCATTGGTCGAAGTGCTTGCCAAGACACCGGTTGAGTTCAACCAATGGGAGCCGATTGTTGTCACTGGTAGATTCGAACTGGTCAACGATGCACAATTGTTTTACCGGCTTACCAATGCCGAATCGGTAAAATTTTAGGCAAAACCAATTCATGGCAACCAGCCCGACTGCAAAAACGTCATCTGCAACCGCCGCCTCGGCCAAAGCGGCCATGTCGGCCACCGGTGTGTTCGCGGCGGAAGTCCTGTCGCCTGACGCAACCAGTTTTCCGCCCGTCTACGAAGCCGCCCTGCTTTATTCAGCGGATCATTTTGACGCGGCCGAGCAAACGCTCAAGGACTACTTGCAGACCACCGATGGCAAGAACAGCATTCGCGCCTGGTTGATGACGTTCGATTTTTATCAACTCACCCACAACCGCACCGAGTACGACGCGCTGTCGATGACGTTCGCCGTGAAATTTGAACGCTCTGCGCCAAACTGGCTTGAGTCAAGCGACAACCCAGACCCGCGACGCAAGGAAAAGCGCGAGCGCAAGGATTTATTTGTGCTGACGCCGGCAATGGATGGCGCAATCCTGGCCGAAATCGACCGATTCGAGGCGCTATCGAACAGCATGGGCAGCGCGCGCCTTGACTTTGGCAAGGTCAAAAGTATTCACGCCGAGGAAGCCGAGCTGTTTGCCATCGTTTTGCAGCGGACCCGCAAGTCAAAGATTCCGGTTTGGTTTAACAGCCTGGACACCTTTGCGGCGCAACTCAAACAGGGCATCAACGACAAGACCGGCCGGCCGCTGGGCGAAAGCCAGGGCTACTGGTCGCGTTTGTTCGAACTTTTTATCCTCGACAGCAAGTTGCAGGAATACGAAGATCTGGGATTGGAGTATGCGGTCGCCTTTGAAATGTCGCCGCCGGCGTGGGAAAGCGTGGTTCGCCCGACCGGGGTGGACAACCCGACCGAGCCGTCTGCGGCAGCGTCGTCAACATCGGGCGTCGGTTTTCCGCTCAATGGTGTGATCGGGCTTGGCAGCAAAGACATGATGCAGCAATTGTCATTGTATGCGTCGTCTCAACAGGAGGTGGCGGTGGATATGAGCGGCCTGATGCGTATTGATTTCGCCGCAACCGGGATGTTTTTTGAGACCATCCGTGCCATTCATCTTGGCCAGAAACGCGTGGTACTTTCAAACCTGAATGAATTGGTCGCGGCGCTGCTGGAAGTTTTTGGCATGACCAAATACGCCATCATCATGCGCAAGAAGGGGGCGTAGCCATCACGGCAGCCGCAAACACTTTTCGAATATGTCAGAACAACAATTGCCCCAATATCACGGTACCACCATTATCTCGGTGCGTCGCGGCAAGCTGGTTGCGATGGGCGGTGACGGCCAGGTGACACTCGGCAACATTGTTGTCAAGGCCAGTGCACGCAAAGTTCGCAAGTTATACAACGAGCAGATTCTTGCCGGTTTTGCCGGGGCAACCGCGGACGCCTTCACGCTGTTTGAGCGCTTTGAGTCAAAGCTTGAAAAACACAACGGCAACCTGATGCGCGCGGCGATTGAACTGACCAAGGATTGGCGCACCGACCGGGTATTGCGCCGCCTCGAGGCCATGTTGACGGTGGCTGATCGCGAGACGTCGCTGGTCATCACCGGCAACGGCGACGTGCTCGAGCCGGAACACGGTTTGCTGTCGATTGGTTCGGGTGGGGCTTACGCACACGCGGCGGCGATTGCGCTGCTACAAAACACCGACCAGTCACCTGTTGAAATCGTCAAGAAGTCGCTCACCATCGCCGGCAATCTCTGCATTTACACCAATCAGCAACACACGATTGAGGTGTTGGAATAGGGCGTTTGGCGTTTGGCGTTTGGCGTTGGGTGTTGGGCGTTCACCCGTTCACATGTTCACCAATTCATCTCTTCACCCGTTCACCGGTTCACCTCTTCATCCGCTCACCAATTCACCCGTTCACAAAAATAATGCTGACCCCCAAAGAAATTGTCACCGAGCTCGACAAACACATTGTCGGCCAGGCTGCGGCAAAACGCGCGGTCGCCATTGCGTTGCGCAACCGCTGGCGACGGGGCCAGGTTGCGGAACCATTGCGAACAGAAATCACGCCCAAGAATATCCTCATGATCGGGCCGACCGGCGTGGGCAAAACCGAGATTGCACGGCGTCTGGCCAAGCTGGCGAATGCGCCGTTCATCAAGATCGAGGCGACCAAATTTACCGAGGTCGGTTATGTCGGCCGCGACGTTGACACCATCATCCGTGACTTGGTTGAATCCGCCATCAAGGATGCGCGTGAGGCGGCATCACAAAAAATGCGCCATCTTGCCGCCGACAGCGCCGAGGAGCGGGTGCTTGATGTATTGCTGCCGCAGGCGCGCCAATTTGATTTCTACGGCAAAGCGGCTGCCGACAGCAGCACTGAGAACGACAATGCAACACGCCAAAAATTTCGCAAGATGCTGCGTGAGGGTGCGCTCGACGATCGCGAAATCGAGATCGAGCTGTCCGCCCTGCCGGCGTCAATGGAGATTTTTGGTCCGCCGGGTATGGAAGATTTGACCCAGCAAATTCAGGGCATGTTTCAGAATATGGGGCCCGGCCGCAAACAGACGCGCAAGGCGGTGGTGAAAGAGGCCCTGCGGTTGTTGACCGACGAAGAAGCGATGAAGCTGGTCAACGACGAGGAGACAAAACTCGACGCGCTCAAGAATGTCGAGCAGAACGGTATTGTGTTTCTGGACGAGATCGACAAGATTGCCAGCCGCTCGGAACACCAGGGCGCGGATGTATCACGGCAGGGTGTGCAGCGCGATTTGTTGCCGTTGGTCGAAGGCACCACCATTTCAACCAAATACGGCATGGTCAAAACCGACCATATTCTGTTCATCGCCTCGGGCGCGTTTCATTTGTGCAAGCCGTCTGATCTGATTCCGGAATTACAGGGCCGGCTGCCGATCCGTGTCGAACTGCAGTCGCTGTCAGTCGAGGATTTTGAAGCGATCCTGACCAACACCGACGCGTGTCTGACCAAACAGTATCAGGCGCTGCTTGGGACCGAAAACGTCGCGCTGGAATTTCCAAAAGAGACGGTGCGCCGGTTGGCTGAAATTGCGTTTGCGGTAAATGAAAAGACCGAGAACATCGGCGCGCGGCGACTTTATACCGTGATGGAGAAATTGCTCGAAGACGTCAGCTTTGACGCGGGCGCAAAGGCACCGACATTCATCATCACGCCTGCGTATGTCGACGAAAAACTGGCCGCACTGGCACAAAGTGAAGACCTGGCGCGCTACGTTTTGTAGAACAAAACCCGTTGCTGGGCGGGCGTTTTCGGACATTTTTGCTCGAAACGGCACACCCTTCGGACAGTTTCGCAAAGGATACCCATATGACGATGCCCCGGAGGATTTGGGCGGCAGTTGCGCTGTCGGGTTTGACAATCTTGTCAGCCGGCGCAACTGAATTGCCGCCCCCGGTTGCGACGCTGGTCGCGGCCGAAAGCGAGTTTGCCGCGCATGCGGTGGCCACCGATATGCGACAGGCGTTTATTCGTGTGCTCGGTACTGACGGGATTTTGTTGCGCCCCGGTCCGGTTGCCGGTGCCGCCTTCATGGCTGCGCGCCCGATACCCCCGATTGAACTCAACTGGCGACCCAGCTTCGCCTACGTGGCGGCGAGCGGCGACATTGGCATCTCCAGCGGACCGTGGCGGATTCTGTCACGCAACAATCCTGCCACGCCGCCTACCTACGGCCACTTCATTTCGCTGTGGAAACGCGCGGCGACAGGCCACTGGATGCTCGCCTTTGATACCGGCATTTCGCATCCCGATGCCAGTGGTGCCGATGCATTTTTGCTGACTCCTGCGACAACAAAATATCACTCGACGTCTGCTGCGATCGAAGACACGATCAAACGTTTTGTCGGGAAGGTTGCCGCAACCGACTACAGCGCCGCGGTGAACTCATTTGCCGCCGCCGATATCCGCTCCTATCGGGATGGTGCCGCGCCAGCCGTTGGACTCAACGCCGCCCAGAAGCGCGCCAGACAATGGCCACAGCACCGCCTGGTTGGTGTGGCGGCCGGCAGCGGCATGTCGGCGGGTAACGACTTGGTTTACCGATTATTTGAGATCCGCTCTGATATCACGGGGAGCCTTGTCGCGCACGGTTTCACTGTCTGGCGCGCAACAGAAAATGGCGGCATGGAATTGATACTGGATGTTGTCAACGACATGCCGCTGGTAAAACCGCCGGCTCAACATTATTAATGATGTGAGATTGGACGCAGTCGCCGATAAATCCATGCAAATTAAATTCGGGACTCTGCGCAATTGCCGCCTGCCAGGCCTGTTCAAGCGGCAGTCCCGCCGCCGCTGATTGTAAAAATATATGCTCGCCGCCGGTTAGTTGTTGTATGCGCACTTCAAATTCCCGGCGGTAGACAACCAGATGTACCGCAGGTGCATCCCAATCAATTTGCCAATCATCTGCATACTCAGGTTGGTTGACCTGCCATATTTGCAGCAGCGGATAGGGCGAAGACAATAATGTGACAGCGGGGTGCAACGCGAATACGATTGCACCCATTTGGTCGGCCGGTATTGATGCCAGCCGCGCCAAATCAAGCGGTGCTGCATCAGCTGCGTGAAACACCGTATGCCATTGCCACTCAAGCGTGGCGACCTCGGCCAGATAGGGCAGGTCGCTTGCATGCGGGTAGTGGCGCAGAAACGGGCCAAATTCGCGGCCAAATTGATTGAGGTCGCCGGCGCGTGAGGGAATTTGTGTGATGAACGAATGCGCAGCCTCGGTAAAAAACACTTCACCGACGATGCGTTTGACCACCGGGTAAAGGTCGGACAGCGCGTTGCAAAGATTGGTGAACACGTTATGCCGGTAAATGGCGATACGGCGTTGTGCGGACAGCGTACCCTCGACAATCTCGCTGGCAATGCCGGTATGCGCAGCCGTCGACGTTCGCGACAGCAGCGCCCGTTTTAATTGTGTCTGGATGGTAAAAAGGTCAGGCCGCATGGCCGCCGGCGGTGGCTTGTAGAATTGATGTGGCGCGGCCCGCCTCACCCAGCAGCACGTCGAGCGCGGGGATATCGGTATCCCATTCGATCAGCGTTGGGACAGCGCCAAATCGTGAAATTGCATGTTCGTACAGCGCCCAGACCGCCGCGGAAACACGATCGCCATGGGTATCAATCAATATTTCACCGGTATCCTGAAATCCGGCAAGATGGATTTCACCAACGCTGCCGGTTGCAATGGCGTCGATGTACCGATACGCATCGAACTGGTGATTACGGCTGTTGACATAGATGTTGTTGACATCAAGCAGAATCTGGCAGCCCGCCTGCGATGCGAGTGACGCGACAAAATCCCACTCGGGGATGGTTGACGATTTGAACTGCAGGTAGCTCGACACGTTCTCAACCAAAATCTGACGCTGCAGACAATCCTGTACCTGACCGACTTTTGCCACCACGTGCGCCAATGCCGCCGGTGTGTATGGCATCGGCAGCAGATCGTTGGTAAATTCGCCGTTTACGCCAACCCAGCAAAGATGCTCGGACACAAGCGCCGGTTCGAAACGATCAACCAGTCGTTTGAGTTTTTGCAGATGTGTGTCATCGAGCGGATCAACCGACCCCAACGACAATCCAACACCGTGGGTCGAGAGCGGGTACCGCTCGCGGAACCATTCCAGATAAGCGAGCGGCTGACCACCATCACCAAAAAAATTCTCGCTGTGGACTTCAAGGAATCCCAGCGCCGGCGCCAATGCCTGCATGTCGCGATAGTGTGGCGAACGCAGTCCGATGCCCGCGAGCATCGGCTCAATTGCGGCAGGTCGTTGGCCCGTCATTGCAGACCCCTAAATTGAATCAGGCGTTGCCGGTGCGGTGAATACACCGAAACCGGCAGGTGATGACGCCGCGGCGTTTGGATGGCGACTGGCAATGCCAACCAAACTTGCGCGGCACTTACATCAACCCAGCTTGACTTTAGTATTTTGCGGCAGGCGCGGCAGGCTTTTCGTCAGCCTTGGCAGCCACTTTCAACTTGCCGCCCATTTTTTCGCAGGAACCCTTGGCGACATATTTCCACTCTTCCGGCAAATTGTCGCCGGCAGCCTGACCGGCGCAGGAATGTTTTGCCGTTCCGCAGTCATTTTGGGCTTTTTTGGCAACACCGAAACATTTTTCCTTGGCTTCTTTCTTCTCTTGCGCCATCACGCCACCACTTACCGATGCCAATGCAACCAGACCGGCGATAGCCGACGACAGAATTAATTTGTTATTCATCATTGTTCCTTGGGTTGTTTAATTGCTAAAAATCCGCCTATTTGGCGGGGCGCAACGACTTATACGTGCGTTTGCTTGGAATAGATGCTTGCAATGACTATTCGGCCGGCTCAAAACCGGGGTCAGCCGCCTTGGCAGCGGCATAACGCTTCGCCAGTTCTGACAAAACATCCAGTTGCCCGTCAAAACGGCGGCAATTCATACAAACCGTCAAATGTAGCCTGAGATCGATTTCCTCAGTTTGGTCGAGCGCGCGGTCACGACGGACACTCATCAACCGCGCCGCCTGTTTGCACGACAGATCGCGTGGTTCAGCGCCTTCCGATGTTTCCGACTTTTTGTCCATTTTCCAATCCAAACCAGTTCTTTTCCAGACACTCACGGAGTGAAACTCTTGCCCGATGCAAGATCACCCAACAATTTGACGAAGAAATGTCCTCATCCTTACAAATTTCCTCGGTATCCGCACCCATCACCTCGCGTTGGAAGAAAACGCGCGACGTCGCTTTCGGCAACTTGTCCATACAGCGTTCAAACGCCGCAAAAAAAGCCTGCTGCTCATGTGCCGATTCCGGGCATGCCCAAGTTGAAAAATTGTCGCGCCAGTGGCCGGTATCGTCAAAAAATGGCTCAAACCAATCGTCGCTGGTTTCGTCGGCCGTTACCGGCGCCGCCTGAAATCGCTCACGCTCTGTCATCACCCGGCGCTGAAAATCGATAATTTTGAATTTCAGTATCGATGTCAGCCATGTGCGCAACGATGAGTCACCGGCAAAACTCGCTGCGCTGCCCAGCGCCGCCAGCATGGCCTCTTGTACCGCCTCTTCGGCATCATGGTTATCGCGCAATTTGGCGATTGCAAACCGCAACAGGTAGCCGCGGTGTGATTCGATTTCGGCAAACAGTCTGGTGTTGTCGTTAATGTTCATGTCGGCAATTCAGTCGCTTTGTTTGGGGTGGCGCCCGGGTTTTCAAGTGGTGTTTGACCCAACCGGGAATTGTTTATTTTCGAATATACGTATTGATAAATTGGTTTGGATTCACATCTTGTATTGTGCAGGCCGGATCGTTTCGCGCTGTTGGCCATATTAACAAGCACACGCAGATTCAGGCAACCTCAAAATCAGGAGATAGATATGAATACCTTAATTCGATGGCACAACCGCGGCCAGAGTGGCATTTCACGCACACAAGCCGCAAAAGCCGAAGCTGTCACAAATGAAATATTGGCCGGCTTTTTCCGGCCGGCCACCGCCGGTGCGCCCGAAATCCGCCTCGATGTTTCCGAGGACGACAAGGTCTATCGCGTCAGCGCGGCGTTGCCCGGCGTGAAGAAGGACGATATCCAACTTGCTGTTAACAAAAATGAAGTGACCATTGAGGTCGAGGTCAAACGCGAGAGCGCCAATGCCGAAGGCGAAAAAACGTTGCATCGCGAACGTTTTTACGGCAAGACCTCGCGGGTGTTTGCCCTCGCCGAAGATATTGACGACGCCAATATCGATGCGCGTTATGTTGACGGCGTGCTACAACTGACGCTGCCTAAACTGGCGCAGGCAAATGCCAAGCGCATTACGATCAATTAGTCCGGCATGACCCCAAGATAGTTGCAGGCCCCTCCCCCGCCGATGGCGGCGGCGGGGTGTTGCGCCTCTGGATCAGCGCAACACCGCGCCTGGGTAGCCGAGCTGCCGCCACGCTTCAAACACCGTCACCGCAACGGCGTTTGACAGATTCAAACTGCGGTTGTCAGGTCGCATCGGTAGCGTCACCCGTTGTTCGGGCGGAATATCGGCGAGAACGTCACCCGGCAAGCCGCTGGTTTCGCGGCCAAACACCAGCACGTCATCGGCGCGATAGGCCATCTCATCGAATCGCAAGGTGCCGCCGGTTTCGACCGCAATCAAGCGCCGGCCGATGATCGCCGCGCTTGATGTACACGCCACCCAGTCTGCGTGGTGCATCACATTGGTCAGCTCGTGATAATCCAACCCCGCCCGACGCACCCGCTTGTCGTCCCATTCAAAGCCCAGCGGATAGACCAGATGCAAACGGGCACCGGTATTGGCGCACAAGCGAATGACGTTACCGGTGTTGGGCGGGATTTCCGGCTGGTGCAGAACAACGTCAATCATGTCGGCACCTCTGACATGACCGCCCTTGCCAACACCCACGCCTCGACCCGTATTGCGCCGGCCTTTTTGAGCACGCTTGCCGCTTCCGAAAGTGTGGCGCCGGTGGTCATCACATCGTCCACCAATGCAATGTGTTTGCCGGCAACATTGTCTGCACAATCAAATGCGCCCCTGATATTTTTCAGCCGCGCTGATTTGGAAAGTCCCGCTTGCGGCGGCGTTTCGCGAACCCGCAACATGGCGCTGTGGGCAACCGCCAGATCAAGGTGGTGGCCGAGCCGGTCGGCAATCAACGCCGACTGGTTGAAACCGCGTGTCGCCAGGCGTCCGTTGGCCAGCGGTAACGCGACGATGGTGATGGGTGTATGCGAATTTGTTTTCTGCGCCAATACGGCAGCCGCAAGTGCCTCGGCAAAAAAATCGACCAGCGCCAAATTGGCGTTGAACTTGAATGATTGCACCAATCGGTCCAATGGGAATTGATATTGAAACGCCGCAACGGTTGCGTCAAATGCACGCGGCGCCCGCAAACACGCGCCACACAGACCGGCGCCCGCCAATTGACCGGGGGCGGCACAACCAACACAGGAAAATGCGCTGCGCGGCAGCCGGTCCATGCAGGGCTCACACACCACCCGTGCGCCCGCGGCATCACACAACACACAATCCTGTCGCACATTGGTTAAGCGCAACCGGCTGAACAACCCGGACCCGGGAAATGGCGGCAGCAAACCCATCATGCCGGCAGTTTGCACAATTGTCGTTTTGCGGTTTGCCATAAATTGACATTGCGAGGGTGATTCTTCATAGTCCAATTCTATCTGTTCACGCTGGAGAAACCCCGATGAATCAAGCCGTCACGGTTGCGGATGCATCACCAATATCCGCCCCGCAAACAATCAACGTTGCCAAGCGCTGGAAAGCCAACGAAAAAAACTGGTCGCTGGCCGAAATTGAGGCCTTGTTTGACCTGCCGTTTAACGAGCTGGTCTACCGCGCACAGACTGTGCATCGTGAACATCACGACGCCAACCGGGTGCAACTCTCGACGTTATTGTCGATCAAGACCGGCGGCTGCTCGGAGGATTGTGGTTATTGCCCGCAGGCGGCGCGTTATCACACCGGGGTTGAGAACGAGGCGATTTTGGATGTCGCCGAAGTGGTTGCCACCGCCAAGCTGGCAAAACAAAACGGTGCGTCGCGGTTTTGCATGGGCGCGGCGTGGCGTGGCCCGAAGCAACGCGATCTGGACCCGGTGCTCGACATGGTGCGCGAGGTCAAAGCGCTCGGTCTGGAAACCTGCTGTACCCTCGGCATGTTAAAAGACGGTCAGGCCGAACAACTCAAAGACGCCGGCCTCGATTACTACAATCACAACCTCGATACCGCGCCGGAATTTTATGGCGACATCGTCTCGACGCGTGAGTACCAGGACCGGCTTGATACACTCGGGCGCGTTCGTCAGGCCGGGCTCAACGTTTGCTGCGGCGGCATTGTCGGCATGGGTGAATCGCGCCGTGAGCGCGCCGGACTGGTGGCCCAACTGGCGGCGCTCGAACCACAACCCGAATCAGTGCCGATCAACTATCTGGTGCAGGTGGAAGGCACCCCGCTGCATGAAAAATTACGCGGCGAAAAAGTCATCGACTGGACCGAGTTTGTACGCACCATCGCGGTGGCACGAATCACCATGCCAAAAAGTTTTGTGCGATTGTCGGCCGGCCGTCAGGAAATGAATGAGGCCACCCAGGCGTTATGTTTTTTGTCCGGCGCCAACTCGATTTTTTACGGTGAAAAACTACTCACCACCGGCAACCCGGATGTGCTGAAGGATCGCGCATTATTTGACAAGCTGGGGATTCAACCGCTTTAGCCCGCACATTTCCCCGACCACAATGTCGACCCCCGCGATATCGGATTTTTCCGCGCTGCTTGCCGAGCTGGCGCAGGCCGACCAGTTGCGTTCGCGCCGGCTGGTGGCGTCGGCACAGGATGCGTCAATGATCATTGACGGGCAACGGGTGTTGTCGTTTGCGAGTAACGATTACCTCGGGCTGGCCAATCACCCGAAGGTGGTCGAGGCCACCATGCGCGCGCTGAAAAAATTTGGACTCGGCGCCGGCGCGTCACACATGGTCACCGGACATCACGCCCTGCACGAAGAACTCGAGTCGCGGCTGGCGGCGTTTGTCGGGCTGCCAAAAGCACTGCTGTTCAGCTCCGGCTATGCCGCCAATCTGGGTATCCTGAGTTCACTCGCCGGGCGCGGCGATGTCATTTTTGCCGACAAGCTCAATCACGCCTGCCTGAACGACGGCGCACATCTTTCGCGCGCCACATTCAAGCGCTATGGCCACAACGATATCGCCAAACTCCGCACCCAGCTTGCCGATTGGGACAAAAATGGCTCAAGAACCGCGCGCAAATTGATTGTCACCGATGCGGTGTTCAGCATGGATGGCGACATCGCACTGATCCCCGAACTGTTGGAACTCGCCGAACAACACGACGCGATACTGGTGCTCGATGACGCACACGGCTTTGGGGTGCTCGGTTATCGCGGCAAGGGGGTGTTGGAACACTTCAACATGTTCGGCAAAACCAGTGAACGCATCGTCTATATGGCGACACTCGGCAAAGCCGCCGGTGGCTACGGTGCATTTGTCGCCGGGCATGAAGATGTTGTTGATTGGATCATGCAAGCCGCCCGCACCTATCTTTTTGCCACCGCAACACCGCCGGCAATTGCCGCGGGTTGCATTGCCGCGCTCGACATCATGACCGAGGATCACGAGCGCCGCCGCCATTTACGCACGTTGATTGATTTTTTTAATGATTCACTGAAGTTGCAATTCGCAACACTGCCGTTTTCACAAACGGCGATTCAACCGGTGATTATCGGCGACAACGCCACCACGCTGGCGTTTGCCGAGCAATTGCGTCTGCGGCATTTTTTGGTACCGGCGATCCGCCCGCCGACGGTGCCGCAGGGTACCTCGCGACTGCGGGTATCGCTCAATGCCAACCACGTCAGCGAGGACGTATTCGATTTGATCACCGCCATCACCGATATTGAAGTGACGTTGATGGACAACCGTAATCGTGTTGCGCGGTGAGCATCGCCATCGAAACCAGCGGCAGCGGGCCGCATCTTGCGTTGCTGCACGGCTGGGGGCTCAACAGCGCGGTTTGGAACAGCGTCGTCGAAACACTCGCCCGTGATTACACCCTGCATGTGGTTGACTTGCCGGGACATGGCCATTCGAGCCATGTCAAATCAACCACCCTCGACGCGATGACCGATGCCGTCGCCGCGTCGCTGCCGCCACAAACGCATGTGCTCGGCTGGTCGCTCGGCGGCCAGGTCGCACTCAACCTCGCATACCGGCATCCGGCCAAAATTGACCGCTTGATACTGGTCGCCACCACGCCACGGTTTGTTGCCGGTGACGATTGGCCGCATGGCATGCGGGCCGGCGTGTTATCCGACTTCGCGCTGCGGCTGACGGAAAATTACGCTGCGACCATTAAAAATTTCCTCACCTTGCAGGCATTGCATCAAGCCAATGTGCGCGGCACCATCGTGATGCTGCAACAAGCAGTGCTGGCGCGCGGCGCGCCGAATATGACCAACCTGATGCATGGCCTTGAAATATTGGCCGAAACCGATCTGCGCCCGACGCTGACGCAGATCAACCATCACACGCTGGTGATTCAGGGTGACCACGATGCATTGACCCCAGAACCGGCTGCACGCTGGCTCGCGTCAGCAATGACCAACGCCGAATATGAATTGATTCCACACGCAGCACACGCGCCGTTTTTGTCGCACCGTTCGCAATTTGTCGACTGCGTCAAACGCTTTCTAATGCCATGACCAAACCATCTGATGCTCCGCATTTCCCACATCATTCCGCGGTACGCCGCTCGTTTGATCGCGCCGCGGCGCAATACGATCAACACGCCTTCCTGCAACGCGAAATTGCCGACCGGTTGCTCGAGCGATTGCAGTACATCAAGCTGGCACCCAAACGCACGCTGGATCTCGGCTGTGGCACTGGCTACGTCACCGAAAAACTCGCCGCGCGCGACCCGGCCGCACAATTGGTCGCGGTTGATTTGGCCCCGGCGATGGTGGCACACACACACAAACGACTCGGCAAGCCTTCATGGCTGGAAAAACTGTTTCGGGCCGCACCCTCCCACCACCCGCTGTGTGCCGATGCCGAGGCGCTACCATTGGCCGGCGAGTCGATTGACCTTGCGGTATCGAGTCTGACGCTGCAATGGTGCGACCCGCAACGCGTTGCGCGTGAAATGGCC
>JANPDI010000043.1:0-38353 GCA_031431435.1 Burkholderiales bacterium | reverse complement strand
ATTTTTTGCGGTGATTGATATGCCCTTGGTAAACGTCGCCGATTTTGTCTCGAGTTCGCTGACCAGGCGTTTGGCGGACTCTTCACTTGAAAATAGACCGAGCGAAATTGAGTTATCCGCCATGACAAGCAAATCCTTCACATTCGCCTTTTTTAGATTGGTGACCAATGTGTCCGCTGTTTTACGATCACGCTGAATCGGCAGGGCGACCGCAAAGCGTGTGAATTCCTCGACATTTCGTGACGTCAGCCGTTCGCCGAGGCCCAGCGCCGCAAACGCCGTCTGCGCACGCGGTGCGTCGGCCGGTTTGACGCTCAGCTGCATGCATTGTGCACCGGACAAGCTTTCGACCAAACGCTTTGCGTCCCCCGCCTCCTTTCTGGCCTGGGCCGAATCGGTGATCGAAATGACTTTCATCGCGTCGCGATTCACCTCGGCCGGCATGGCATTGCCCGGATGCGTGGTCGAAAGATAAATGTGCGTCGCAAATGCAACATTGGCAATCAGAAAAACGAAAAATAAAAAGCGCGCCATGTTGGTCAGTTTGGTGAAGATGATTGAGGTGTGGAGCGGTCAGTTTCACCCGCCCGGTTTTCGGCGTCAACCGCAATCAAATGAAGCCCTCTGAGCACCAGATCATCGACGATGGTCAGAGGCTCGGACAATTGTCGTTCAAGCGCGGGTTGCAACAACGATATGGCACCGCCGCTGGCGACAATTTCGATATCCGTACCGGCCGCATGTTTGAGGCGGCTGATACTCTGCAGAATCGCCCCAATCGCGGCGTCCAATGTGCCGGTGGTGATTGCCGCCAGGGTGTCGCGCGGAAACAATACACCGGCAGATTTGCCTAATGCGTCAAACGAACGCGCTGCATCGACCGGTGGCAATTGGGCGGTGGCGAGATTCAATGAACGGCGCATCAGCGCCAGTCCGGGGACAATCACGCCGCCCATAAAGACGCCATCAGCAGTTAATGCATCGATGGTCAGGGCGGTGCCGGCCATGACCACCAACTTCGCCGTTTGACGTCGCGGCTGGTCCGGCCCGCGCGAGATGATTGTATTTGCATGGTACGCACCGATCAGTGCCGCAAAACGGTCGGTGCCCAACTGTGCGGGATCGTTGTAATGATTGGTCACACCGCAGCAATGCGTCGTTGAGGTGATGAAATGAACGGCGTTGGGGCTGACCGCCGCTTGCAATCTTCCGGCAATTGTCAAGCCGGCGACGTTTGAGATGGTGACGGTCAGCCTGCCGCTGGCCGCAATCGAATCAGTGATGCCCGCAGTTGTTGCCTGATTGGCAAGCAGGTCACAGGTCATCACTGCGCCGGAAAAATTGGTATCACCCGTCAGCAACTGCCATTTAACGCGCGTGTTACCGGCATCAATCAGCAAATGTGCATTCATCGTCTGCGCGCCTTGTTGTCGCCTGTCGAGCGCAGCGAGATCTCCGCGGCGGTCAGCGGGATTCTGCCTGCACCGGTATCAACAATCAGTGTGCCGTCCGCGGCAATATCAACCACCGTTGCCGAAAATGTTTTTGTTGCACTGATCACGTTGACCATTTCGCCATCAAGCGCATGCAGTGCCCGCCACGCTTCGCGCATGGGCGCAAAACCGGTTTCCGAAAACTGATCGAGTGTGGCCGCCAGATGACGAAGCACGGCACCCAACAGGTCGTTGCGGGACATGATGAATTTTTGCAAACTGGCAGCGGCGAGCGCGTCGACAATATCGGTTGCCGGTTGGTCGATGGCCTGCTTGAGTTCGTCTGACAGCTGAAAATTGAGGCCAATGCCGATCACGGCGGCGGTCGGGCCGAGCATGTCGCCCTGCGTCTCGATGAGAATACCGCCGAGCTTCCGACCGTCGATCAAAATATCATTCGGCCATTTCAGTGTTGCCGGCACCCCCAGCTCGCGCAGCGCGTTCGCCACCGCAAGACCGACGGCCAGTGACAGGCCACCAAGTGTTGCAACGCCTTTTTCGAAACGCCACAGGAGCGAAAATGTCAGTGACGCCCCGACTGCCGACTGCCAAATGCGGCCGCGCCGCCCGCGGCCGGCGGTCTGACACTCCGCCGCAAGGCAGGTGCCGGACGGGGCGCCAAGCCCAGCCTGTTGCAGCAGTGCCGTGTTGGTCGATTCAATGGTATCGACGACCGAGAGTTGGATGCGGTTTGCCTGTGTGCGCAGCTGTGCCCGCACGGCATTGACATCCAAAAAGTCAATGCGCGAGGCGAGTCGGTAACCGCGGCGGGTCAACGAAAAGACCGGCACACCGAGCGCTGCGGCATCTTTCAGTGCGTCTGAAACGGCGCTGCGGGAGACGCCATATTTGGCGGCAAGCGCTGCGCCCGAGGTGAAATGGTCCGCCGACAATTCGCGCAGCAGCGTAAACGTCAATCGACGTGCCAATGGCGGCGTCGTCGCAACACGCGCCGCCATATTCAGGATTGATCCTCTTTGCAGGCCGCCACTTCTTCTGCATAGGCGACCCCGGCGATGACCGAATCGAGCAGCAGTGTGACGCGCGACGAAAGTTTGCTGGTGGCGCGATAGTCCGCGGGCGCAATGAAATCAACGCGCCCGGCGTTGAGCAGTCCCATGCAGGTGGTTTTTGTTTTTGGCACCTTTGGGTTATAAACCGCCACCGCGTGGCCGCCGCTTTTTTTTGCCAACGCCATTGATGGCACGTCGGTCATACCGTCGCCGAGATAAATCATGTTCGAAAACGGGATCGGCCGCTCATGCTCCGGCATGTGTTCGTTAATGGATTCCGACAGCGCCTCTTTACCCTTGTTGATGCGAAACAGAAACTGCGTCTTTGACGTGTCTGTGATCAACAGCTTGGGAAAGGTGGCAATACCGTACTGGTTGAAGTGATATTCGGAGGCGTAGATTTGCTTGAAGTATTTGTGAATCGAAATGCCCTCGAGAATTTCCTTTTGGCCGGCGGAAATAATGTAATGCTGCACCTTGACCTGGCCGCCGCTGCGTTGTTTGACGTAGTCATCGATGCGCGGGAACCAGCTTTCAACGCCCGGAAAATACTTGATGCGGTTGGCCATCAACGCAAAATCTTCGCGTGTCACCCGCACATCATCGTGTTTATAGAGTTTTTCCATCATCAGCCGCATGTAGGTCAGCATCGGGTCTGAGCCGGTGTCGTGCGCTTCTTTATGCACCTGTGCCCAGAATTCGCGGGGCTCGACACCAATCTTGGGCAATACCGTGTATTCCTGCATCGGCTGGGGCGAGAGCGTGCCATCGAAGTCGTAGACCATGGCAATGGTGTTCTGAAAAAACGATTTTTTTCGCATGGGCTAGTTTAACGCGCCGTCACAAAAAACAAACGCCCCGCGAAGGGGGCGTTTGTTGAACGATTGCTGTCTTCGGCAAATCAATCGGCGTAAACGCCGGCTTTCTTGATGATCGGCGCCCATTTGGCAATTTCCGCCGCCAAATGCGTGCGCAAGGCTTCCGGTGTCTGGCGGTTGAGTGGCTCGGGTGTGGTTCCCAAGCTGGCAAAACGCTCAACCACATCCTTATCCTTCAAGGCATCCTGCAAGGCTTTGTTGACGCGGTCGATCACCGCTTTTGGTGTTGCCTTTGGTGCCCAAAGACCGTGCCAGACGCCGACGCTAAAGCCCTTCATGCCGGCTTCATCCATGGTTGGAATATTTGCCAGCGAGGCCACGCGGGTTTTTGAGGTGACCGCAAATGCCTTGACCTTTTCGCCCTTGATTTGCGCGGTGGTATTGGTGGTCTGGTCACACATAAAATCAACCTGTCCGCCGAGCAGATCCGTCATCGCCGGTGCCGTGCCTTTGTAGGGAACGGTGAGCACGTCGGTTTCAATGGCGCTCATAAACAACATGCCGCAAAGGTGTGAAGCCGATCCGATGCCGGCGTTGGCATATGAGACCTTGTCCTTGTTGGCCTTGATGTGGGCGAGCATGCCTTTCAAATCGTTGGCCGGAAAATCCTTTTTGGCGATCATGGTCATCGGCACATCTGTGATCAGACCAATCGGCTCGAGATCCTTGTTGACGTCGTATTTGAGCGTGCGATAAAGCGCAGGCGCGGTTGAGATGCCGATATGCATCAGCAACAACGTATAGCCATCGGCCGGTGCCGCAATCGCACGACCAACACCAATGGTGCCGCCTGCGCCGCCAATATTTTCAATCAAGACCGGCTGGCCCAGCGATTTCGACATCACCTGTCCGACCGAGCGGGCCACGGTATCGGTCGGGCCGCCGGCGGCGAACGGTACCATGATGGTAATCGCCTTCTCCGGGTAAGCGGCTTGCGCGATACCGGCGCCTGACATGAGTGCAATCGCGGCAAGCGACGCGGAAATTTTCTTTAATGACATGTGTCCTCCGGGACGGAATTGGAATGAATTTTTTGGATATGCTCCCAGCGTCAATTTTAACGCCAAGTTTGCCGTTGTGGCGATTGAAAATTGCCGTGGCAAGCCCTGCTTCGCAGTTGATTCAACCGCAAAAATCGTTTATTGACGGGCGGTTTCAGCCATTTGTCACTGGAAAGCAAGTAAATACAAGGACTTTTCGTTTTTAATATAAACCGATTGTCAATATTCGGCCCAGAGGGCGCCTGTTGGCATCGCCGCGACGACAAATGATAGATGCGATGGCAAAACAGGCGCCCGGCTCCGAGGTTCGGCTGTTCGGTATTGATGGCTAGTGAATCCAAGCCAGCTGGAATTTGCCATCTTCGGGTCGTGTCGAGGATTGCCACGATGCACCTTCGATACGCGCCGTTTGGTCAGCACTGCGTTCGATGGTCAAGCCGACTGGCGGCCGGTAAATCTGTTTTGGTGGCGCCATCCAAATTACCCAGATGCTGGTTGCGATGTTGGTCGGTGGCCGGGGTTGGTGATTGCTGTTGTCACCTTTACTTTCTGTTTGCACGTCCGACAGCGCCAACGAAATGGCAGAGATATCCCCGCTCGGCAAAACCGGTATTTGATAGTGGTAGGTCACAACAATTGACTCGCCGCCGCCAAGCTGCGTCAATCGGTCCGTTGTGATGGAATTGATTGTCGACAGCTGCTGTGATTGAAAATACCGGATCAATCCCCGCGACTTAAGTTGCCTCGCGTCGGCAGTATCATCGAGATCCCAATTGATGCCACCGCTGAATTGCCCGAACAATACTGCGCCATCCGTCTGAACACGCATGCCCTGGAAATACGCCCCGTTCGGCAGACCGGCCTGAAATATGGCGCTTTGTTTTGTGTCCCCGCCATTCGACCCGATCACAAACGTTTGCATCACTTGAATGTCGGCACGGTTCTGGCTGATCGTGATCTGAATGTCGCGCTCGCTGGCGTAGATCAAATCCCCACCGCAGCCGTCGGTCATCAATAAATTGCCGGCTGCGGACAACGCGGTGGCACGCAAACCTTTTGGGTCGTCGTGCCTGACGACGGCCGGCCGGGCAGCGGCGACATGTGAGCCGGGTCTGTTGGTTTCGTATGGGTTGTGTGCGACATTGTTGCTGGTGTGATGGGGCGCTGACGGGATGGTGGATACGGTGGCCCCATTGGCAACGTTGGCATCAGCTGTGCCGGCAAGCAATAGCGTCAGTATTACCGCCGCCGCGCTGAACACGAGGCCCACCGCAATGGCGGCAACAAACATTCTGAGAAAGTCCCGGCTGAGCAGCAGGTGTTGGTGAACGGCGGATGACGAACGCTGTTGTGACGGTGCTTTTGAAAACAGGCGCATGGAGGACCCCTTGGGCTGAATGGTTTCACGCGGCGCAGCGGCGGTACAACAACCGATGCCCGCTTAACGAGATTCATTTGACGCGCCAGAGACGACGGCAACCTGCTCAAATCGTGGCGCAATTGGTGCGCAATTGTGGCAACGTTGTGATGACCGGGTAGCGGGTGGTTGTCGCCCGGATTGGTTGCGGTATATTGGATTGATCACCAATCAACCAATCGCCGACGGCAAAAATCATGCAAAAGAATATCGCCATTGTTGAGGATGAAGCAACGATCCGCGCCAACTATAGCGACGCCCTCAAACGCCAGGGCTACCATGTGTCGGGTTATGCCAGCCGACACGAGGCAATGCAGGCATTCAAAACCCGGTTGCCCGACCTGGCGATTATTGACATTGGTCTGGGGGAGGATATCGACGGCGGATTTACCTTGTGTCATGACCTGCGCGGTATGTCGCCGGGGTTGCCGATCATTTTTTTGTCTGCGCGTGACAATGATTTTGATATCGTCGCCGGGCTACGGCTCGGCGCCGACGACTATGTGACCAAGGATGTGTCGCTGCCGCACCTGCACGCGCGAATCGCCGCACTGTTTCGCCGTCTCGATGCACAACGGCTGCCATCGCGCGCCGAGGATGTGTTGCACCGCAACGATTTGGTGCTCGACATCAACCGTCTGTCCGTCTGTTGGAAAAATCAGGCGGTGGTATTGACGGTCACGGAGTTCTGGATGATTCATGCGTTGGTGAAATTTACCGGACACGTCAAAAACCGCGATCAACTGATGCGCGAGGCGGAGCTGACGGTGGACGACAATACCATCACGTCACACATGAAGCGCATCCGCAAGAAGTTTGAACTGATCGACCCGGTGTTTGATGCGATTGAAACGGTTTACGGCATGGGCTACCGGTGGCGCGCCTAGTGCCGTCCGACCGATCCATGCGGCGATGAAAATGGTGCCTTTTTTCGCCAGTGTGCGTGCCAAGGTGTTGGCGGCGTCGCTGGTATTGTTGTTGATTCCGGTGGTCGGTTTGTTGTTCGTGCGCGAACTCGCGATTTACCTGCGTTCCGGGCAGGAGCAGGTGGCGACAGCGGCGGTCCGATTGGTTGCCGCGTCATTGTCCGACCGACCCGAGATCAATTTGCGCGCGATCGCCGGGCCCACCGGCGCACCGTCGCCGGCCGCAGACGGCGCAGCCAATGCTGCCGAACTGGCGGCCGCCGTGGCGACCGCGCTCGAGCGCGAACGCATTGTCGCGTTCTTTTCGGCGAGCGAGCCGGAAACCGTTGCATCGCTTGGCAACAACTATCAACCAAACAAGCAAGTCGAACGCATCCTGAACCAGAGTGGGGTACGCGGCGGGCGCATCTGGGTGGTTGATGCCGTCGGGCAGGTGCGTGGCCTGAGTGGATCACTGCGCGTCATACCGGCCACAAAAGACGTTGGAAAACCAGCGGGGGAGCAACAGCCGCGCGGCTGGTCTTTATTGCTGGCGCCGATTTCACGCCAGATCATGCCGCATGTGATGCCAATGGTGACCGAGATGTTGCGAGATGCCGACACCATCCCGCTGGTGATGGCGCAGGCGCAGCGTGCAGCCATCGGCGAGTCGAGTGCGCGTTGGCGGATGCTGCCTGACAAAGTGGCGCTGTTGTCGGTCGCCGCGCCGATTTGGCAGCAGGACAATATTGTCGCCGCCGTGGTGATTGAGGAGACCGATGCGCAATATCGAAACGTCGCCAAAGGTGCCGCCGAGTCGGTCATCACCATTACGCTGATTGTGTTTATTGTCGTGTTTGGTGTGTTGGTGGCATTTGTATTTCGACTCGCGACGCGCTTATCACGCCTGCAACGCGAGGCAAACCGCGCGATTGATCCGCAGGGTCGCGTGCGCGGCGATATTCGTCATACACACGACCGCGACGAAATCGGGGCGCTTCACGAAACGCTGCGCGCAATGGTGGCACGCCAGGCCGGCTACAACAGTTATCTCGAACAATTGGCCGCGCGTCTGTCACACGAATTGCGAACGCCGGTTGCGGTGGTGCGTTCATCGCTCGATAATTTGCGGGACGCGGCAATTCCGGACGACGATCGGAAATTTTTGGCGCGTGCGGATGAAGGTGTGGCAAGACTTTCACAAATCATTTCACGAATGTCGGAAGCCACCCAGCTTGAGCGCATGCTGCAGGGTGCGCATCGCCAGCGGGTTGATGTGGTCGCGCTGGTGGGCGGCTGTGTCGCCGGTTATCAGCAGACATTTTTATCACGGCGGTTTTTATTCTCGGCGGACACAGACATCTGTTTTGTCGATGTTGCGCCGGATACGATTGCGCAAATGCTCGACAAGATGATTGAGAACGCAATTGACTTCGCCACCGTTGATACGCCGATTACCTTGCGTGTGTTGGCGCAAGAGGCTGTGCCATCCGGCACGGTTGGCAGAAATGTCGCCATTTCGATTGAAAACAAGGGGCCGCTGCTGCCGGGCGATATCGGTGACGTTGAGGCCTTGTTTGATTCGATGGTGTCAAAGCGCGCGGCAGACCATGCCCAGACAAATGCGGCCCACCTCGGTCTTGGTTTGTATATCGCACGGCTGATTGCCGAATTTCATCACGGCAGCATCCGTGCCGAAAATTTGCCGGGTGGTGACGGTGTGAAATTTAGTGTGACGCTGTCGTGCAGTCGGGCCTGAGCCCTGAGCCTTGCAACGCGAAGACCTACGTCGGGTTGCGCAAGACATCCCAACCAAACCGGCAGATCAACGCCGCAATGACACACAGAAAAAACACACGCAGAAACTTACTGCCGCGGTTCAACGCCAAATGTGCGCCGACCCATGCGCCGGCCACATTGCAGACCGCCATCGGGATGGCCAGCTGGTAGAGGATATTGCCGCTATAGGCAAACCACGCTGTCGCGGCGAGGTTGGTGGTGATGTTGACGATCTTGGCCGATACCGACGCCGTGAGGAAGTTAAACCCCAGAAATCCTACAAAGGCAAAAATCAGGAAGCTACCGGTGCCGGGGCCAAAAAAGCCCTCGTAAAAGCCGAGCACGGCACCAATGGCAATGGCCGCCAAACGTTCGTGTTGCGCGGCAAATTTTGGTTGATGCAACACACCAAAATCTTTGCGCATCAAGGTGTAACACGCCACCGCCACCAGCAAAAATAAAATAAGCGGTTTCAACAGCGCGGGGTCAATCGCGGTGACCGCGCGTGCGCCGATAAAAGCAAAAGCGGCGGCGACAATCGCCGCGGGCAGCATGCTTTTCCAGGGCAAGGGAACGTTGCCGGCAAGTTTTGCAAATGCCACCGATGTCCCCGCCAACGAAATGATTTTGTTGGTGCCAAAAATGGTCGCCACCGGCACGCCCGGCAGAAACACCAGTAACGCCGGCACTTGGATCAACCCGCCGCCGCCGATGACCGAATCAACCAAACCGGCAAAAAATGCGAATGCCAACAGCGCGGCAAATGCCCAAGAAAAATCAACGTCCATTGATATACGTTGCGCCGATAAAAATCAATCAGCCATTATCATCGTGATCAATCCCGGCATCGTCAAACGGATCATTTCAAGGGGGCGCAATATCGGCGCTGGTCTTCAGCCATTTCTTGCTGAAAACGCTTGTCCTTGTTGGTGTTCTCACGTTCTATTTCACCTGTCAGAGGCAGCCGCAAGGAAAATTGCGCCAGATTTCACAAAAGAATGTATATATCTACAGTAAGCGCCTGATTTTTCAGCAATAAACTTGCGAAGTTACTTTAGGTTTAATTGCTATCTTGTTAATTATCAACAAAGTTTTCCACAGGCTAGTTTGCTTCAACAAAATGCGCTAAGTCCCTGAAGCATAACGAAAAAATGTGCAAAGCCCGCTTGACCGCGGGTTTTTTATTGCCTATAGTGTCCACAAGTGGTGAAAAGTGGGATTTCTGGAAAAAGACTGCCTTTTAGGCGGTTTATCGCGGCTTTGCAGCATTTGTTTTTGTGCTAACCGCCGCGCCATTCAGTTTTTCGAAAAATATTGGGGGATCTGTGTTTCAAGGTGCGTCGCAAATAAATCTGGATGTGAAGGGGCGGCTTGCCGTGCCCGTCAAACATCGCGACGGTCTTTCGGCACCCTCCGGCGGCAGACTTGTGTTGACCGCGCATCCTGACAAGTGCCTGTTGCTTTATCCGCAGGCAACCTGGGAGCCGATTCGTGACCGCGTCATGAAGTTTCCGGCAATGAATGCAACCGCGTCAGTTTGGAAGCGCATGTTGATCGGCTTTGCCGAGGAATTGATGCTCGACAACGCCGGCCGTATTCTGGTGTCGCCGGAAATGCGGGCGTTTGCGGGCATTGAAAAACAAATCATGTTTGTCGGCCAGGGCTCGCACTTTGAAGTGTGGTCACTGACGGCCTGGAACGAACAGCTCTCGGCGCTCACTTCGGGTTCAGCGGGGCTTCCGCCCGGCACCGAAGACTTCTCGTTATAGAGGACCAATGAATGGCGAACCCCACACCACCGTCCTCCTCAATGAAGCGGTGTCAGCCCTCCGCATTCTTGAAAACGGTGTTTATGTTGACTGCACCTTCGGGCGCGGCGGGCACTCGCGCCTTGTTTTGGAGAAGCTGGGCCCTGCGGGAAAACTGATTGCGATTGATCGCGACGTCGCTGCGATTGACGCGTGCGATATCAACGATCAACGATTTATGTTGGTTCACGCGGCGATGAGTGATCTCGCCGGCGTGCTTGATGCGGCGGGTGTCGGCAAGGTGGACGGGGTATTGGCGGACTTGGGGGTGTCTTCACCCCAGCTTGATGATGGTGCCAGGGGTTTTTCGTTTCGTTTTGATGCGCCGCTGGATATGCGCATGGATCAAAGCCGGGGAGAGACGGTTGCGGATTGGTTGGCAACTGCAGAAGAACAAACAATCGGAGAGGTCATTTGGCGCTATGGTGAAGAACGGTTTGCTCGGCAGATTGCAAGAAAGATTGTTGCGACAAGGAGCGGCGGACGTATACGGACGACGGGCGAGCTTGCCAAGCTCGTGGGTGAAACCGTCCGCACGCGCGAGCCGGGCTTCAACCCCGCAACCCGCACGTTTCAAGCTCTTCGGATTTTCATCAATAAAGAGCTTGAAGAGATAGAAGTGATGTTGCCGCGAGCGGTTGAGCGCCTGACGGTTGGAGGAAGGTTGGTGGTGATCAGTTTTCATTCGCTGGAGGATCGCATTGTGAAGCGCTTCATGCAAAATGCGGCGCGGCGGGATTCGCTACCCTCCAATTTCCCGATCAGGGCGAATGAAATCGACGAGGCGACACTCAAGCTGCTCAGCCGGGCCGTCAAGGCCGATGACGCCGAAGTTGCCGCCAATCCACGCGCCCGCTCCGCCGTGATGCGCATTGCCGAACGCACCGGCATCAACCAATGACACGCCTCAATCTGCTTATTCTCGCGGTGCTGGTGTTTTGCGCGATGTCGGTGGTGACGTCGCAGCATCAGGCGCGCAAGGCATTCATCGAGCTGCAGTCCGAGAACGAGCGGGAGACCAGGCTCGATCAGGAATGGCGGCAGTTGCAAATTGAAAGCCAGACCCTCGGCACACATAAACGCATTGAGCAAAAGGCCTCGCGCGAATTGGCGATGGTCATTCCCGACCCGAAAAAAACCGTCATCATTGTTGTTAACGCGCCGGACAAGCCGCCGTTTGCCGGCACGGGGGCGTCGAAATGAATTACACGACGCGTAAAATTGACGCGCCGAATCTGCGCCTGAAACTCGAGGGCACGCGTTCGCGTATTGCGCTGCTCGGCTGCCTGCTGCTGTTTGTGGTCCTGCTTGGGCGGGCCTTTTTCCTGCAGGGTATGAACAACGATTTTCTTCAGGCGAAGGGCGAATCGCGGTTTGTCCGCGTGGTTGACATGCCGGCTTCGCGTGGCGCGGTGATGGATCGCAACGGCAAGGCGCTGGCGATTTCGACGCCGGTTGAATCCATTTGGGCGAGCCCTTCCGACATTGACCTCGACGACGCGCAGATTACCAAACTGGCCGTCGCGCTCAACATCGATAAAAAGTTCGTCCAGGAGCGGTTGCAGGACAAGGCAAAAAACTTTGTCTGGCTGCGCCGGCAGCTATCCCCCGAGCAGGCTGCACGCGTGATCGCACTAAAACTCCCGGGGGTGTTTCAACAGCGTGAATTCCGCCGCTTCTACCCGGCGGGCGATGTAACGGCGCACGTCATCGGCTTTACCGGTGTCGACGATCAGGGGCAAGAGGGAATCGAGCTTTCCCAGCAATCCGCGCTGGCGGGTGCCGCCGGACAACGCCGCGTGATCAAAGATCGCAAAGGCCGCATCGTCGAAGATCTGGAAAGCCTCAAGGTGCCGCGCGACGGCAAGCCGCTAAAAATTTCGATCGATGAACGCTTCCAGTACCTGGCACACCGCGAACTCAAGGCGGCGGTGGAGGCAAACCGCGCCAAGGGCGGGGCGCTGGTGATGCTCGATGCAAAAACCGGCGAGGTCCTGGCATTGGTCAACATGCCTGATTTCAATCCCAATAACCGCGCCAACTTCAAGCCGGCGCAAATGCGCAATCGCAGCGTGACGGATACCTTTGAGCCGGGCTCAACCTTCAAACCGTTTGCGGTTGCCGCAGCATTGGAAGCCGGTATCGTCAAGCCGTCAACCATCATTACCACCGGTAAAGAAATGGTGATTGGCGGCCACACCATCACCGACTCACACCCGCTGCCACAAATGACCGTTGCGGAAGTGATCCAGAAGTCGTCGAATATCGGCACCACCAAGATGGCGTTGCAGTTGCCGGCCGAATTGCTTTGGAATCTTTACAGTGAATTGGGTTTTGGCAGCTCGCCGCGCACCGGATTTCCCGGCGAAGCCAGCGGACGCCTGCGGCCGGCACGGACATGGAAACCGATCGAACAGGCGACCATGTCTTACGGCTACGGCATTTCAGTTTCGGCGCTGCAGCTGGCCCGCGCCTACACGCTGTTCACCAATGACGGCGTATTGCTGCCCATCACATTTATGAAGCGCGAAGCGGACGTGATTGGCAAACAAATTATTTCGCCACAATCGGCTCGTACCATGGCGGCCATGTTGGAAACGGTCACACAGGCGGGTGGAACGGCAACACGCGGACAGGTACCGGGTTACCGTGTCGCCGGCAAGACCGGCACCGCTAAAAAACTGGTCAATGGTCAATATGCAGACAATGTGTATTTGTCCTCGTTTGTCGGCTACGGCCCCGCATCAAATCCGCGGTACATCATCTCTGTGACCATCGATGAGCCGTCTGCGGGAAAGATTTATGGCGGCGACGTATCCGCGCCGGTATTTTCAAACGTCATGACGCAGGCGCTACGGATGGCGGGGGTTGCGCCCGACGCGCCAAATCTTGCAGCGTCACCCGCGCCTGCGACGGCGACGGCGCTTTTGTCGGATAAGCCACCGTCGCCGGCGATCGGTGCCGGAATTGTCCGCAATGCCAACATCAACCAGCCCAGCCCTGTGCCGGCGCCAACCGCTGTCCTCAGGGAGCGCGGATGATCATGACCGCCGAGCGCATGATGATGGTTGATAATTTACGTGACCTGCTACAGGCATTGGACGCACTGCCGACCAAAATCGTCAATGCCACCGCGTCATCTTCAGACGCGCGGGACGGATCGGCCTTTCTCGCGTATCCGGGCGCAACGCGGGATGGGCGTCATTTTATTGGCGATGCAATCGCGAACGGTGCTTCCGCGGTGTTGTATGAAGCGGACGACACAAACGGCGCATTTGTCTGGGAAACGGACTGGCAGGTGCCGTCAATCGGGGTGCGTGGCTTAAAGTCGTTTGCCAGCGCGGTGGGCGCGCATATTTATCACCATCCAGGCAATGATCTTTGGGTGATTGGTGTCACCGGCACCAACGGCAAGACCTCGGTGTCGCAGTGGCTGGCGCAGGCGCTCGAACTCGCCGGGCGCCAGGCGGCGGTGATGGGTACCATCGGCAACGGCATGGTTGGTGCGCTAAGCGAATCCGGCAACACCACGCCTGATGGACTCGTCGTCCAACAAATGCTGCGCCGGTTTGCCGACGCCGGCGCCACCGCTTGCGCAATGGAGGTGTCGAGTCATGGTCTCGATCAGGGGCGCGTGGCTGATGTGAAATTTGATGTTGCGGTATTCACCAATCTGACGCGCGACCATCTTGACTATCACGGCACCATGGAAAACTACGGCGAGGCCAAGGCAAAGTTGTTTGCCTTTCGCGACTTGAAAGTGGCCGTGGTGAACGTGGACGACGCAATGGGCCGCGAAATTGCCGGCCGTGTAGAACGCCGTGGCATTGCCCTGATTCGCTACGCCACAAACGGTGGCGCGAAATTTGCGAATCTTGTCGCACAAGATATCGCCGTCAGTTCTGCCGGACTCTCATTCAAGGTGCGTTGGTTGGGCAACAACACAGGTATTGGTGCCTATGCCGATGTCAAGGAGGCGCTGGTCGAAACCGACGTGCTTGGTGCGTTCAACGCCGGAAACTTGCTGGCCGTGATCGGCGCCTTGATGGCCGGTGGGATTGCGCTGTCCACCGCCGCCAACATCGTCGAGGCGCTAAAACCGGTTGCCGGCAGAATGCAAACCGTGCGTTCATCCGACCACGCCGGACATAATCCAAACAAGCCGCTGGTGGTGGTTGATTACGCCCACACGCCGGATGCGCTCGAAAAAGCGCTGTCGACCATCTCCGCAATTGTCCCTGACAAAGGTCGCCTCATTTCAGTATTTGGTTGTGGCGGGGATCGTGATCGCGGCAAGCGGCCGCAAATGGGCGCGATTTCGGCAAAGTATGCCGACTTCACAATTGTCACCTCGGATAATCCGCGCACCGAGAATGGCCGGCAAATCTTACTCGACATCGAGTCCGGGGTTTGCACCGCACCACACAGTCTGATTGAAGACCGGCGGCAGGCAATCCAGGCATCGCTCGACATGGTAAATGGCAACGATGTTGTATTGATCGCCGGCAAAGGCCACGAGGACTACCAGATCGTGGGCAACCAAAAACACCACTTCAGCGATGTCGACGTCGCGCGCGAGGCGCTGGCGCGATGGAAGGGGCGAAGCGAATGACCGGCGCATCCCGTGTGAGCATGACACTGGTCGATTGTGCGCGCCAGCTGGGCGCACAACTGCATATGCCGAAGGATTTCGCAAACGCGTCCTTTGCCGGTGTGTCGACCGATAGTCGAACCATTGAAGCGGGGGAATTGTTTGTCGCGATCAAAGGTGAAACGTTTGACGGACACAAATATGTCCGTCAGGCTGCTTCGCGTGGTGCGTCGGCGGCGTTGGTGTCGGAACAACAGGACCTTCCGACGCCACAAATCGTGGTCGACGATACGTTGTGGGCGTATGCGCAGCTGGGACAACAGTGGCGCAGCCGCTTTTCGTCGCCCATCATTGCATTGACGGGAAGTAACGGCAAGACCACTGTCAAGGAAATGCTGCGCGCAATTTTGTCGGCGCATTCGGGCCATCCGGATGACGTGCTCGCCACCGAGGGCAATCTCAACAACAACATCGGCGTGCCACAAATGCTGTTGCGGCTTGATGCCCGACATCGTTATGCCGTGTTTGAGATGGGCATGAACCACCTGCACGAAATTGATTTCCTGACCCGACTGGTGGTGCCGGATGTGGCGTTGGTCATCATGGCCGGCACCGCGCACATCGGTGAACTCGGGTCGCGTGATGCCATCGCACAAGCCAAGGGTGAGATATATGGCGGGCTGCGTGACGACGGGATTGCGTGTATCAATCTTGACGACCAATACGCCGGCTATTGGCGTGAATTGGCGGGAGGCGATAACAAACGGCGCATTGTTACGTTTGGCACGCACCCTGATGCCGATGTGCGTGGTGTGATTGACAACCAAATGTTGACGCTGTTTGCCGGCGACCGGCAGACGACACTCGGGCTTGCCGTGGCCGGTGAACATAACCAGCGCAATGCCATTGCCGCCGCCGCCGCCGCATTTGCGATCGGCGTGGCGCTGGACACGATCGGCGCCGGCTTGAGCCGGTTCAACGGCGTCGACGGCAGGTTGCGTAACTACAAGGGCGTGAAATCGTCGGTCGTTATTGACGATACCTACAACGCCAATCCGGATTCAATGCGCGCCGCCATTGCGGTGCTTGCCGGTAACACGGGAAAACGATTGTTGGTGTTGGGTGATATGGGCGAACTCGGCGGGGACGCGCTGCTGATGCATCGGGAAATCGGCCGCGACGCGCGTGTTGCCAAGCTGGACGGTTTGTACGCACTTGGCTCGTGTGCCATCGCGTATGTCGAGCAATTCGGTGCCGGCGCAAGACATTTTCAATCCGTCGATGAACTAACAGCGGCATTGTTACCGGTGGTCGACGAAACAACCACGGTATTGGTCAAGGGCTCACGATTCATGAAGATGGAGCGGGTCGTGGAAAAAATCGCGCTCGACTATAAAAAGGACATTCACTGATGCTGCTGGAACTCTTCGAGTGGCTGGGCAAAGACCTGCGCGCATTTAATGTATTCAGTTACATTACGCTTCGTGCGGTCATGGCGGCAATGACGGCGTTGGTGATCTCGTTTGTGATCGGCCCTTGGATGATCCGAAAACTGACCTCGCTGAAAATCGGTCAATCGGTTCGTGATGATGGCCCGCAATCACATTTGGTCAAGGCCGGCACACCCACCATGGGTGGCGCGCTGATCCTGACGGCGGTGGCGGTGACGACAATTTTATGGGCCGACCTGTCCAATCGTTATGTATGGGCGTGTTTGGTCACCACCGTTGGTTTTGGCGTCATCGGTTGGATCGACGACTACCGGAAGGTCGTCCACAAAAATTCGAAAGGCATATCGGCCAAGACCAAGTTCTTCTGGCAGACCGTGATTGCCGCCACGGCGCTGTCGTATCTGGCGTTTCGGGCAAACCTGCCGCAGCAAACCGATTTAATTGTGCCGTTTTTCAAGACCGTGGCCATTCCGCTCGGTGCGTTTGGCTTTATTGTGCTCGGCTGGTTTGTGGTCGTCGGTTTTTCAAACGCGGTCAATCTCACCGATGGTCTGGATGGCCTTGCCATCATGCCGACCGTGATGGTTGCCTCAGCACTGGCGATTTTTGCCTACGTCGCCGGTAACAAAGTTTTTGCCACCTATCTTGGTGTGCCGCATATCGCCGGCGCAGGTGAGCTGGCGATTTTTTGCGGCGCGATTGCCGGTGCGGGCCTCGCATTTTTATGGTTCAACGCATACCCCGCAGAAGTTTTTATGGGTGATGTTGGCGCCTTGGCGCTTGGTGGCGCATTGGGTTTGGTCGCGGTGATCTGCCGACAAGAAATTGTGTTGATCATCATGGGTGGTGTGTTTGTGGTTGAAACCCTGTCGGTGATGATTCAAGTGGCGTCATTCAAGTTGACCGGCAAGCGTGTGTTCCGCATGGCGCCGCTGCATCACCACTACGAATTAAAGGGCTGGAAAGAAAACCAAGTTGTCGTGCGCTTTTGGATCATCACGATGATGCTGGTGCTGTTTGGGCTATCGACGTTGAAGCTACGGTGATGAATATGCGCAAAGCGCACGAGGTGAAGGTTTGGGCGACGCTAACTCGCGGAGCGGTGTTAAGCCCGCAGGGCGGCGGAGACCAAAACCTGCACGTGCGCTTTTGGATCATTACGATGATGCTTGTGTTGTTTGGGTTGTCGACGTTGAAGCTGCGGTGATGAATATGAGCAAAGCGCACGAGGTGAAGGTTTGGGCGACGCTAACTCGCGAAGCGATGTTAAGCCCGCAGGGCGGCGGAGACCAGAACCTGCAGGTGAGGTTCTGGATTATCACGATGATGCTGGTGCTGTTTGGGTTGTCGACGTTGAAGCTGCGATGAACCGGAAATGAGGAGCTGGCATGACAAAAACATACTTGTTCTTGGCGCGGGTGACACCGGCGTCTCCGTCGTCCGCCACCTCCGAAGACTGGGTGCTGGTGTGCGAGTCGCCGACAGCCGGCCAGACGACGGTAACGGACCACCCGGACGCGATGTACTGCGGGGAATCGGATGTGATGTCATCACCGGCGGTTTCACGGACAGTCTCTTTGGCGACGCCGAACTCATTGTTGCAAGCCCGGGCGTGGCCATTGCGGGGCCCGCGTGTGATCCGGCCGTCGCGCGGGCCGTCGCGGCGGGGAAAAAGTTCGTTGGGGACATCGAGCTTTTTGCGTGGCACCAAAACGAAATAATTGGAAAGAGACCCAAGGTGATTGGTATTACCGGCTCAAACGGAAAATCGACAGTGACGGCAATGGTCGGCGCCATGTGCGCGGCGGCGGGACTGAAGACGATTGTTGCCGGCAATATCGGCCTGCCGGTGCTCGACGCGCTGGCGGCAGCGGGTGATGACGGTGAACCGGACGTATATGTCATTGAGTTGTCGTCATTTCAACTGGAGACAACATTCAGTCTGCGTCTTGATGCGGCAACCATGCTGAATCTTTCACAAGATCATCTTGATCGTTATGCATCGATGGCCGACTATGCCGCAGCCAAGCGGCGAATTTTTACGCACGCGGCGCGGCAGATGCTCAACCGCGATGACGCGGCATCGATGTCGATGAAGGCGGCGGGCACTGATGGTACGGCGCAGTGCGCCAGTTTTGGCATGGACAGACCGAATCAGGCAAAAAACTTCGGGTTGGCGGGGGGCTGGCTGTTGCATGGTGAACGGCAACTGATGCCGATCAGCGAAATGCCGGTAGCCGGCTTGCACAATGCCGCAAACGCACTTGCTGCATTTGCGTTGTGTGATGCCATCGGGGTTGACCCCGCGTTGGCGGCAAACGGCATGCGGTCGTTCAAGGGGTTGCCACATCGCAGCCAGTTGGTAGGTGTCATCAATGGTGTGTCATTTCTTGACGACTCCAAGGGGACCAACGTGGGTTCGACGGTTGCCGCACTCGACGGCATGACGGCGCCAACAATTTTGATTGCCGGTGGCGATGGAAAACAACAGGACTTTGTGCCGCTTGCGGAACCCGTCCGCAAACGCGCCAAGGCGGTGGTCTTGATCGGCCGCGACGCAAAAGCAATCGGGACGGCCATCGCGGACGCGCAAGTCGATTGTCACTACGCAGCGTCAATGGAAGAGGCGGTCAAACGCGCCTATGCGCTAGCCGCGCCGGGCGACGCCGTGTTGTTGTCGCCGGCTTGCGCAAGCTTTGACATGTTCCAAAACTACAAACATCGTGGTGATGTATTTGCCGCCTGTGTGGCCGCCTTAAAAAATTCGCTGGAGGTGGTCAATGCTTAGCAGCATCAGAGGCCACTTGTTCCAGTCGTCGGCCAATCCGCGTCCGAATGGCCCGCGGGCGCCGATTGATATGACGTTGTTCTGGTGTGTGGTGCTGTTACTGTCGATCGGGCTGGTGATGGTCTATTCGGCGTCGATCGCCATCTCGGAGGCTGAAAAGTCATCGGGTAATCGTGCCACCTACTACATGACCCGGCACGGTGTTTACCTGCTGGTCAGTGCCGTGGCGGCGATCGCCACATTCCAGATCCCGATGACGCTCTGGCAACGCGCCGCGCCGTTCCTGTTTATGGCGGGCGGATTCTTGCTGGTGTTGGTGCTGATTCCGGGCATCGGCCGTGAGGTCAATGGCTCGCGTCGTTGGCTGCCGATGGGGCTGATGACCATGCAGCCGTCAGAGCTGATGAAGCTGCTCGCGGTGATTTATGCCGCTGACTACACCGTACGCAAAGCCGCCTTTATGGATGACTTTAAGAAGGGCTTCCTGCCGATGTTCTCGGTGATGGTATTTATGGCCGCGTTGTTGCTGCGGCAACCGGATTTTGGTGCGCTGGTCGTCATCACCAGTATCGCCATGGCCGTGTTGTTTCTGGGCGGACTCAATTGGCGGGTGTTTGCCGGCCTGTTAGTGTTGCTTGGCGCCGCATTCACCGTGTTGATTATTGCGTCACCTTATCGCCTGCAACGCATTCTCGGCTTCATGGACCCATGGGCTGATCCGTTTGGCAAGGGCTATCAACTATCACATTCGCTGATCGCGTTCGGTCGCGGCGAATGGCTGGGGGTCGGACTTGGCGCGTCGGTGGAAAAACTGTTCTATCTGCCGGAAGCGCACACCGATTTTGTGCTGGCGGTGATCGCCGAAGAAATGGGTTTTGCCGGTATCAGCGTTGTGATTGCATTGTTTGTTGTGTTCATCTACCGCACATTTATGGTCGGCCGCGAGGCCATGCTGCGGGAGCGCTACTTTGCCGCGCTGGTCGCCCAGGGCATTGCCGTTTGGTTATCGGTGCAGGCGTTTATCAACATGGGTGTCAATATGGGCCTGCTGCCCACCAAAGGCCTGACATTGCCGTTTATATCATTTGGCGGCACCGGCATCTTGATGAATTGTATTGCGGTGGCGATATTGTTGCGGATTGATTTCGAGAACCGCGCAACATCCAGCCGTAACGGGGTGCTGGGCCGATGAAAACCGCACTCATCATGGCAGCCGGAACGGGCGGACATATCTATCCCGGTATTGCGATTGCAAAGCTTCTTGTTGAACAGGGCTTTCGAATTGTCTGGCTGGCGACACCAACCGGGATGGAGCACAAACTGGTTGCCCGCGAAGGCTACCCGATTGAAGTCGTCGCCATGTCGGGCGTTCGTGGCAAAGGCAAGCTGGCCTGGCTGATGCTGCCGCTCACGCTGTTGCGCGCATTCTGGCAGGCGTTTCAGGTGCTGCGGCGGGTGAAGCCGGACGTGGTGGTTTCCATGGGTGGCTACATCGCCTTCCCCGGTGGAATGATGGCTGTTTTGCGCGGTGTGCCGTTGGTCGTGCACGAGCCGGGTGCCCATGCCGGTTTGACCAATCGCGTGCTGGCGTTGATCGCGGATCGTGTGTTGGTCGGCTTTCCAAAATCGTTTGACGAGGTGCCGCATAACGCCGTTGCCCGCTTGCTACCCAAGCCGACACAGGTGGATTGGCTCGGCACACCGGTGCGTGATGACATCACCCGTCTGGCTGCGCCGGAAGAACGCATGCGCGCGCGCGCCGGTCGGTTGCGATTATTGGTTGTTGGCGGCAGCCTGGGTGCAAAGACCATGAACGATCTGATTGTTGCCGCGCTTGCCAGCATGCCCGCCGATGCGCGTCCCGAGGTGACCCATCAATCAGGTGAAAAAAATTATGCCGAGCTGGTTGCGGCATACCAAGCGGCAAAAGTGAACGCAGAGGTCAAGCCGTTCATTGACGACATGGCGGCGATGTACACATGGTGCGACTTGATCATTTGCCGTGCCGGTGCGATTACCGTCGCTGAACTCGCCGCCGCGGGTGTGGCAAGCATCCTGATTCCGTTACCCTGGTTTGTCGCCGAAGAACAGTTGGCCAATGCACGCTTTTTATCTGACAAGGGCGCGGGGATTCTGGTTGATCAAAAAACCGAAACGGCCACCGGTCTTGCCGCAAAAATCATGTCGGTGACCCGCGAAAAAGCGATTGCGATGGCGGCCATCGCCCGACAATTGGGCAAACCCGATGCTGCCGCAGCGTGTGCCGGCGTCTGCAAAAAAATGGTGGTTGCATGAAGCAAAAGATCAAACGTTTGCACTTTATCGGCATTGGCGGCTCCGGCATGTCGGGGATCGCCGAGGTGCTGATCAATCTAGGCTACAGCGTGAGCGGCTCGGACCTGTCTGCCAATGCTGCTGTAAAACGTTTGCAATCGTTGGGCGCAACCATTGTGGTCGGTCATGCGGCCGGCAATATTGCCGGCGCTGATGTGGTGGTCACCTCGAGCGCCGTCAAAGCCGACAACCCGGAAGTGGTGGCCGCCAAAGCGGCGCACGTACCAGTGGTGCCGCGCGCCATGATGCTGGCCGAATTGATGCGCTTCAAACAAGGCATTGCCATTGCCGGCACCCACGGCAAAACCACCACCACCTCGTTGATCTCACACGTGCTAGCGGAGGCCGGTCTTGACCCGACGGTGGTCATCGGTGGTCGGCTGAATTCGATCGGGTCCAACGCCAAACTTGGTTCGGGTGAGTATCTGGTTGCCGAGGCGGATGAATCCGATGCGTCGTTCCTGTATTTGCAACCCATCATGGCGGTGGTCACCAATATCGACCAGGATCACATGGAAACCTACGAACACGATTTTGCAAAATTAAAATCGGCGTTTGTTGAATTTCTCGAGCATCTGCCGTTTTACGGACTGGCGGTTGTTTGTGCCGACGATGCCAACGTGCAAGAGATCATTCCGCGATTGACCAAGCCGGTCCGCACCTATGGTTTTAACGAAGGTGCGGAGTTGCGTGCGGTGAATGTCGTTGCCGCCGATGGGCGCATGCACTTCACGGCGACCTCGGCGCGCGACAAAAAGGTGCTTGATTGCGAACTGAATCTGGCCGGTACCCATAACGTGCTGAACGCCTTGTCGGCGATTGCAATTGCGCGCGAAATTGGCATTGACGACAACGTGATCGCCCGCGCACTGTCAACCTTCGGCGGTGTCGGTCGCCGCTTCCAACGTTATGGTGAAATTGAATGCGGTACCGGAAAAGATGCCGGCAGCTTCACGTTGATCGATGATTACGGGCACCATCCGGCCGAAATGGCGGCGGTGTTGGCGGCGGCACGTGGGGCGTTTCCCAACCGAAGGATATTGCTCGCCTTCCAGCCGCACCGGTATACGCGCACAAGAGATTTGTTCGAGGACTTTGTAAAGGTATTGTCGACCGCCGATGCGGTGGTGTTGGCCGATGTCTATCCGGCTGGCGAGGCGCCGATTGTTGCCGCCGACGGACGCGCCCTGATGCGCGCCATTCGTGTGGCCGGAAAAGTGGAACCACATTTTGTTGCAACGCCCGCTGAGATTCCCGAGGCGATTCGCGCACAGGTGAAGTCGGGTGATGTCGTCATCACGATGGGCGCCGGATCCGTCGGCGGTGTCGCGCCGGCCATTGCGGCGGGTCTGACAATGGCAGCGGGCGCGGAATGAAACATACGGTATGAATATGAGTGAACCCCTGAACCCTGATAACCGGCAGACATCAATACGTGGTGCGTATTGCAGCCGCGAGCCGATGTCGCGCCATGTTTCGTGGCGTGCGGGCGGACTGGCGAAGGCATTTTTCAAGCCGGTTGATCTGGATGATTTGCGTGCGTTCCTGCCAACGCTGCCGGCAAATGAACCCATCCTGTTTGTCGGTCTCGGCAGCAACTTGTTGGTGCGCGGTGACAACAACAACGGCGGCTTCAATGGCACGGTGATTCTGACGACGCCCCAGCTCGGTGGCATTGCGCTTGATGTTAATGACAAATTGATTGTTGCGGCGGGTGCCGGCGCGGCGTCGCCGCATGTGGCGAAATTCGCCGCAAAAAATAATCTTGCCGGCGCCGAGTGGCTGGCCGGTGTGCCCGGCACGGTTGGCGGTGCGCTGGCGATGAACGCGGGCTGTTACGGTACCGAAACCTGGCAGCAGGTGGTTGATTGTGTGACAGTCGACCGTGCCGGCAATCTGCACACACATATCCCGTCCGATTTTGAGATCGGCTACCGACATGTGTTGATGAAGCCATCGGCGGGCCGTGACGAATATTTTGTGTCGGCACGTTTCCGTTTTGCAGCCGGTGACGCGCAAACCGCGCAAGCTCACATCAAAGAGCTGCTCGCCAAACGCATGGCGTCACAACCGCTCGACAAACCCAATGCCGGTTCGACCTTTCGCAACCCGCCGGGCGATTTCGCCGCACGGCTGATCGAATCATGCGGGCTAAAAGGCCACACCATTGGCGGCGCACAGGTGTCGCTGAAACACGCCAACTTCATTGTCAATCTTGGTGACGCAAGTGCCAACGATATAGAGAACTTGATTCATCACATGCGCGACACGGTACTTTCAAAGACCGGTGTTGAGCTCATACAAGAAGTCCGAATTGTTGGGGATGCGGTATGAGCGCCGATGTAAAAAAACTCGGCAAGGTGGCAGTGCTGATGGGCGGCCCAAGCAGCGAGCGCGAGATTTCGTTGCTCTCGGGCAACGGCGTGCTCGCGGCGTTAAAGGAGAAGGGCGTTGACGCACACGCGTTTGACCCTGCCGTGCATTCGATCTTTGATTTGCCGAAAGAAAAATTCGAGCGCGTGTTTATTGCGCTCCACGGGCGGTTTGGCGAGGACGGCACCGTGCAGGGCGTGCTCGAAACACTCAAGATTCCCTACACCGGTTCCGGTGTGATGGCGAGCGCACTGGCAATGGACAAGTGGCGCACCAAGTTGATTTGGCAAGCCGCCGGCATCCCGACCCCGCGCTACCATCTGCTCACAGCAGATACCGACTGGACCCGTGTGCTCGATGATCTCGGCCTGCCACTGATCGTCAAACCGGCGCGTGAGGGCTCCTCGATTGGCATCACCAAGGTCAACACCGCAAGCGAGTTACCTGCGGCATTTGCCCTCGCGCACAAGCTCGATCCGTTAGTGATCGCCGAGGAGTTCATTGCGGGTCAGGAGTTGACCGCAACGATCGTTGGTGACGATGCACTGCCGCTGATTCGTATCGAAGCGCCAGAAGGCAAGTACGACTATGCCAACAAATATTTCACCGACGTCGTGCAATACCACTGCCCGGCTGGTGTGCGACCTGCTTTGGAAGATGAAATTCGCACGGTTGCAATGCGCGCGTTTCGCGTGCTCGGCTGCGCGGGCTGGGGGCGTGCCGATGTGATGTTGCGCGCCGATGGTCGTTATTCGCTGTTGGAAATGAATACCTCACCCGGCATGACCAGCCATTCACTGGTGCCGATGGCCGCGCGTGCAGTCGGCATGAACTATCCGGATTTATGTGTTCGCATACTTGAGCTGGCGGGGCTGAACAAATAATGGTAACCACGCGCCCAACCCGCCCGGTCAGACCCGCGCTGCAATCGCAGGCGGCAACACCACTGCATTCGCAGCGGATGGTGGTGATTGGCGCGACATTGTTGGCGATGATTGTTGCGGCCGGCGGCGTCTGGGCGGCGCTTGGCGTGATGCCGGACTTGGGTAAATCACTGCCGGTACGCGAAGTCGTTTTTGTCAGCGCAAACACGGCACCACTAAGCGAAATCGACGGCGACAGTCTGAAACGGGTGGCCGACGCCTTGCAAACGCGGGGGGCGCGCATGTTGCAGTTGGATCTGATTGCGTTAAAAAACGGCGTGAAACAAATCGCGTGGGTGCGCGACGCCAATGTACGGCGGCAGTTTCCATCCACCATCGTGGTTGCCATCGAAGAGCACCGTCCGGTCGCGACCTGGGGCTTTGCCGCGCCACCCGCGCCTGTCACGGAGGACGCGGAAATCAATATGCAAAGTTTGCTGGTCAATAGTTATGGCGAGGTGTTCCGCGCCGTGATCAGCGACGAGCGCAAGGCAACACTGCCGATGCTCGACGGTCCGGATGGCAGTGCCACCGAGGTGCTCGAAAAATATGCCGCCATGATCGCGCCACTGGCCGCCATTGATCGGGCACCAAAAAAACTGTTGATGAGCGCACGGCGCGCCTGGCAGGTGACACTCGATGACGGTGGCAGGCTGCAACTGGGGCGCAACGATAGCGAGCTACGGTTGTTGCGATACGTCAGGGCATATCCGCAGGTCGCGGCCTTGCAAAAGGCTGGCACGGATGTTGATTTGCGTTATCAAAGCGGATTCGCCATTGCCACCGAATTGTCACGCCGAAGCAGTGACGTGGTAAAGGCCAATGGCGAATCCTCGCGCAAGCCGAAAACAGGTTAGCTGTAAAAAATGTGGGTAATTCAAGAATGATAGGAAAAAACATGAACCGCGAAACAAAGAATCTGTTGGTCGCCCTTGATATCGGCACCTCGAAGATCGTCGCGATTGTTTCCGAAATCACGGCCGAGGGCAATCTCGAAGTGCTGGGTATCGGGCAGCATCCGTCACGCGGCTTAAAAAAGGGCGTGGTGGTGAATATCGAGGCAACCGTCGCCGGTATTCAGCGCGCGCTCGAAGAAGCCGAACTGATGGCCGACGTCAAGATCCGTGACGTCATCACCGGTATCGCCGGCTCGCATATCAAGAGTTTTAATTCACACGGCATGGTGGCGATCAAGGATCGCGAAGTCACACAGTTTGACGTCGATCGGGTGGTCGAGACGGCGCGCGCGGTGAACATTCCGATGGATCAACAGATTCTGCACATCCTGAATCAAGAATTTATCATCGACGGGCAAGAGGATGTGCGTGAACCGGTGGGGATGAGCGGGGTGCGACTCGAAGTGAAAGTGCATATCGTCACCGGCGCGGTGAGTGCGGCGCAAAACATCATGAAATGTGTGCGTCGCTGCGGGCTCGAGCCGCGCGATTTGGTGTTGCAGCCGCTGGCCTCGGCGATAGCGGTGTTATCCGCTGATGAAAAAGACCTCGGCGTATGTCTGGTCGATATCGGTGGTGGCACCACCGATATCGCCATCTTCACCGGCGGCGCCCTCCGCCATAACGCGGTGATCCCGATTTCCGGTGTCCAGATCACCAACGACATTGCGATGGCGCTGCGCACGCCGACCAAGGATGCCGAAGATATCAAGATGGCGCACGGCTGTGCGCTGCGTCAGATCGCCAGTGTCAACGATGTGATTGAAGTGCCCGGCGTGGGTGATCGCGGACCACGGCAAATGTCACGCCAGACGCTCGCCGAAGTCATCGAGCCGCGCGTCGAAGAACTGTATTCGCTGATCCAGCGTGAATTGCGCGCGAGCGGTTTTGAGGAGTTGTTGTCGAGCGGCATTGTGTTGACCGGCGGCAGCGCGGCGATGGCCGGCATGGTCGAACTCGGTGAAGAGGTATTCCACATGCCGGTGCGGCTGGGTGTGCCGAGTTATTCAGGCGGGCTTTCGGAAGTGGTGCGTAATCCGCGCTTTTCCACCGCGGTCGGATTGTTGCTCACCGGTGTCGAGCAGCGCAAACGCGACGACCACGTACGGCTGCACGCAAGCAATTTCAAGAATGTGTTTGAACGAATGGCAAGTTGGTTTAAAGGTAATTTTTAATTTTTTTAAGTTGTTCCACCAGCAGAGGAGAGTCATACCATGATAGAAATACTAGACAACGCACAACCGGAAGCGGTCATCAAAGTGATCGGCGTGGGAGGCTGCGGCGGCAATGCAGTTGACCACATGATCACCCACGGTGTCGCCGGGGTTGAATTTATTTGCGCCAACACGGATGCACAGGCGCTCAAACGCAACCAGTCCAAGACTGTGCTGCAGTTGGGCGGCACCGTCACCCGCGGCTTGGGTGCGGGTGCCAACCCGGAAGTCGGGCGCGCCGCGGCAATCGAAGATCGTGAACGCATCGCTGAAATGATCCAGGGTGCCGACATGTTGTTTATCACCGCCGGCATGGGCGGCGGCACCGGCACTGGTGCGGCACCGATTGTGGCCGAGGTTGCGCGCGAAATGGGCGTACTCACGGTTGCGGTTGTGACCAAACCGTTCGCCTTCGAAGGCAAACGCATGAAGGCGGCGCAACTGGGTATCGAGGCACTCAAGCTCAACGTTGACTCACTCATCATCATCCCGAACGACCGGCTGATGGAAGTATTGGGTGAAGACGCCACGTTTGAGGATGGCTTCAAGGCGGCCAATGACGTGTTGCACGGCGCTGTCGCGGGCATCGCGGAAATCATCAATTGCCCGGGACTGGTCAACGTTGACTTTGCCGACGTGCGCACCGTGATGAGTGAAAACGGTGTGGCCATGATGGGCTCGGCCACCGCCACCGGTGCGGACCGTGCACAGGTCGCGGCAGAACGTGCTGCGGCATCACCATTGCTCGAAGACGTCAATCTGACCGGTGCACGCGGCGTGTTGGTCAACATCACTGCATCAAAATCCCTGAAGCTCAAGGAAGTGCATGAAGTGATGAACACCATCCGCAGCTTCACCGCGGAAGATGCCACGGTGATTTTTGGCCAGGTGTTTGACGAGTCACTCGGCGAGGCGCTACGTGTCACGATTGTGGCCACTGGTCTGGGCGGACGCATTGCCAAGCCACAGCCGCAAATCGTCTACTCGCAACCCGCCATGCAACGTACCGGCACGGATGACGCAGTCGGTGCGATGCAATCGACACCGGCTGGCGCAATCAACTACGCAGAACTCGATGCACCAGCGGTGACACGTCGCCGTCGTGATGTCACCGTGTCGGCACTGCAAAGTTCCGGTATGGACACCTACGACATCCCGGCATTTTTGCGCAAGCAGGCCGACTGACGTCGCAAGGTGAGATAGGCGTCTGCCGACCAGTTGTCGCCATGCTTGGTGGCGTGGTGTGGGTTGGTAGCCGCGAGGTATGCAAGCAACCCGACGGGAACCTCTGCCCCGTCGGGATGTTTGCCCGACGGTAAATGAATAGAAATCAAAAGTCGTTTATCCACGAGCATTTCCAAGCAAAAATATCTGAAAAGACCCGTGGATAAACGAGTTTAAGAAATTGAAAATAAGGGAATCCGTAAATTTCACATACATGTGAAATTTCTCGCCTGTTTTTTTACATATGGGTAAAATTGCGGATATGCAAAAGCGCTTCCTGTCCAAGCAGATCGCTGCTGACCTGAGCAAGAAAATGGTGTTGCTCTCCGGGCCGCGCCAATCCGGCAAAACCACGCTCGCGCGCGCCATGCTGCCGGGCGGCAAGCGCGCTGCTGAAACGCGTTATCTGAATTGGGATGACGACGAATCGCGCACGCGCATTCTGCAAGGGGCATTCCCGCATCAAGGCATGATCGTGTTTGATGAGTTGCACAAGTACAGCCGCTGGCGCAATTTGGTGAAAGGGCTGTACGACCGCGAGCATGGTGGCGGGGACGAGGGTTTGCAGATTCTTGTCACCGGCAGCGCGCGGCTCGATCTATACCGGCGTGGTGGGGACTCTTTGCAGGGCCGTTATCATCATCTGCGTTTGTATCCCCTCTCGCTCAAAGAGGCGGACTGCCAACTAAAAGATTTGCTGACCTTGGGGCCGTTCCCAGAACCGCTCTTAGGTGGTTCGCTCGTTGAAGCGAAACGTTGGTCGCGGCAATATCGCTCGCGTTTGGTGCGTGAAGACGTTGCTGATCTCGAGCGGGTCACGGAAATGGGTGCCATTGAATCTCTTTCGATTCGGTTACCCGCGCTGATTGGCTCGCCGTTGTCGCTCAATGGCTTGCGCGAAGACTTGCAGGTGGCGCATAAAACGGTTGAGCGTTGGCTGGATATTTTTGAGCGGTTAATGTTCATCTTTCGGCTCGACCCATTTGGGCCCCCGCGCATTAAGGCCGTCAAGAAAAGCCGCAAGCATTATTTGTTTGACTGGCTCGCCATCGAAGATGAAGGTGCGCGGTTTGAAAATCTCGTCGCGTTTCATTTGCTAAAAGAATGTCACTACCTTGAGGACACCCAAGGCCGTGACATGGAGCTGCGCTTTTTTCGTGACGTCGAAGGCCGCGAAGTTGACTTTGTGCAGCTTGAAGATAAAAGGCCAATCCGGTTTGTAGAATGCAAGCTAAGCGATACAACGATCAGCCCGGCATTGTTGTATCTCCGGCGAAAGTTTCCGCAGGTTGAATCGCTGCAAGTCATCGCCAAATCAAACGTTGACCGCGTCGCGCAAGAAGGCGTGCGTCTTGTCAGTGCGGATAGGTTTCTCGCGGAATTAGCCATCTAGGCAAGAGTTTTGTACGGAGTGAAACATGGATCACAAACACATCAATGACAACGCTGCCACAAAGATACGCTTTCGCGACCGCATGCGCGCGTGGAGTGGCGGCATGGCTTCCGGCGGCCCAAGCCAAGAGAACACCGCCACACTAAAGAGTCTCACCAAAACACTCGATAGTGTTGACCACGAACTGCAACTCCTCTCCCACGCCACCAAATACAAGTGGGTCAATGAGCGGCTGATTCTGTTGCGTAATGCGTTGATCGCCTTCAGCGTACTGGTGGTCGTGGTCATCACGGTGGTTGCGTGTTATCGCGAAGCGTATCGCCAGACCCTCACCATCGCCGCCTTTGATATTCCCGAGAAGTTGGCCGAGCGCGGCATCACCGGCCAAGTCGTCGCAAAGATCTTGTTTGATGAACTCGTCAAACGCCGTGATTTGGTCACCACGCTGGACAAAGGTGAGCTCAAAGGCGCGTGGGCGGAGAACCGCTCAGATGTGGCAATCCCGGAAGCCAAGTTCACGCTGCAATCGGTGTTTCGTTATCTGCGTTACATGACGGGTAATGAAATCGCGGTAGACGGCGAATTCATTCTGGATGGCGAAGATGTGAGCATGAGGGTGCGTGTCGCAGGCAAACCACCAACGATTGTCAAAGGCAAACTCGCCGCGTGGGAAACGCTGGTCGGAGAGTTGGCGATGGGTGTGCTCGATGTGACGCAGCCTGCAGTGGTGGCCGCCTACCTGGGTATCAAAGCCGAGACGCTAGAAGACCTCACCGCGCTGTCCAAACGTTTACGTCGGATGTCGGCACAAGACCCCAAACTCAGCGGCGCGGTGATGTCGGTGGCCTACGACGCCTATGGCAACGCGCTGCGGCGGCTGGGCAGGCTCGACGAAGCGGCGCTCGCTTTCAATGAGGCAATGGCACTCGACCCCACCAACGGCGTTGCGGTGATCAGTGCCGCTCGCGCCGAGGGTGGACAGCGCAATCTCGCCGAGTCGGCAGCGCTGTTTAAGCGTGCGCAGACCATGCAGTTGCCGGAATCGGTCAAGCGAGGCGCGTTGCGCGGCCGGCTTGCGGGCGCGCTCAACACTGGCGATTGTGATGCGGCAAGAGCAGTGGCCAACGAGGCGCGGCAGTCGCCACTGTACGATCCACTGCGCCTTGTCGACCAAGAGGCGGCCCTACTGTCGATCTGCGATTTCGAGGAAGCACGTAGCGTGGTGCTGCTGGCTAAATATGTTGCGATGCACCCCGACAACGAGGTCTACGCGGGCACGCTCGCGCGTATTCAATACTTACGCCCCGAGAATCGCTATCGGGAGCAGAGCATACAGATCGCTCGTGATGCGATCGCCGCAGGTGCCGGTGCAGGTCAGCTTTCCTTGAGTCTGGCCTACACGTTGCTTGAGGTTGGCCGCATTGACGAAGCGCGGGAAATTTTCGAGCGCTGGCGGCGCGCGCAAGGAGCGAACTCTGTTTCGACGGGAGCTCAACGATTTGCGGCGCTGTTTGAAGTGCGGTTCCACTACCAAAAGAGGGAGTATGCCAAGGCTGACGAAATCTATCGTCGCGAAATGGCTGCGAGTCCGTTTCGGGAGGTTTACCAGATTTGGATTGCGGGGCGCCTCAAGTTGGCGATGAACCAATACGATGAAGCCGTCGCCATTTACAACGACGGCCTCAAACGCCTGCCAAAAAACTGCCTGCTCTGGCAGGAGCTGGGAACGGTGTACGCCACCAAGGGCGATGCGGCTACCGCGCTGGCCACCTTCGACAAAGGTATTGCCGCAGCGCCGAAGTGTGGGTTGAACTACAACGAAGCGGCGCGTTTACTCATCAAACAAAACCGTGTGCCGGAAGCCAAACAAAAGCTTGATGCGCTGATCAAGATTGCGCCGAATTCGGATGGCGCGGTGATTGCGAAGGAGATTTTGGCGACCTTAGGCGGGCGATAGGCAGATAATTTATCGACGGCGCTACGGCTTTTTGCTACCAAATCCGAACAGCGCAGCACCAATCGCAATGGCACCAATCCCTGCCCACAACGGCACATTGATGGTCTCGCGTTCCTTGACGGACAACTCTATCGGGCCGAGTTTCACGGCGGTGGTGTCTTTGGTGTAGCTGAATCCGCCGTAAGCAATGCCCAGCGCACCAGCGATGATGATTGCCAGCCCTGCCATTTTGAGACTATTCATTAGACGAACCTTTCGGGCGAGTTTGCGAATTTGTGTGCGGTAGGTACCTGCCACCAACCGGTGGCAAGTGGCGTTTAAGCGTAATGAACATTCGAACATACGTGCCACGATCCATTCAGTGCGCTGGCGTACAAATCGATTGTTCGGATGGTCCGACGTGTACGGACAAGCACCTTGAAATCCCAGATTGAGGCTTGGCTGTAAAATAGGGCTATCCATGAGCCAGTCAAGATGATCAAACAACGCACCGTCAAAAACAAAGTCCGCGCCACCGGCGTGGGGGTGCATCTTGGCCACCGGGTCGAGATGACCATTCGTCCCGCCCCGCCGGATACCGGCATCGTTTTTTGCCGCACCGATATGCCGGGTGCACCGACCGTGCGTGCGCACGCGCTGAATGTCAACGACACACGTATGTCGACGCGTATTGAAGATGCCAAAACCGGCGCTAACGTCGCCACGGTTGAACACCTGATGTCGGCTTTCGCCGGGCTTGGCATCGACAACGCCTATGTTGATTTGAATGCGGTCGAAGTGCCGATCATGGATGGCAGCGCGGCGCCGTTTGTATTTTTGATGCAGTCGGCGGGCATTGAAGAGCAGGCCAAAGCCAAAAAATACATTCGTGTATTAAAGCCGCTTGAGCTGAAAGACAAGGATCGGCTGGTGCGGCTCGAGCCGTTTAACGGCTTCAAACTGAAATTCTCGATCGACTTTGATCACCCGGTGTTTCATGGCCGGCAGAATATTGTCGAGGTGGACTTTGCCGACATCCCGTTTATCAAGGAAGTGGCGCGTGCGCGCACCTTTGGGTTTACCCATGAGGTCGAGGCCATGCGGCAGGCGGGCTTGGGGCGTGGTGGCTCACTCGATAACGTCATCGTCATCGACGATTTTCATGTGTTGAACCCGGACGGCCTGCGTTCCGAGGATGAATTTGTCAAACACAAGGCGCTCGATGCGGTGGGTGACCTGTATATGCTGGGTCATCCGATGATTGGTGCATTTACCGGGGTGAAGTCAGGCCACGCGATGAACAACCAACTGGTGCGGGCGTTGCTGGCGGACGAATCTGCGTTTGAAATGGTGACCTTCGATAAACGCGAGGCACTGCCGGGTGCGTTTGGTGCAATGACGCTGTCTGCCGTTTGAGCGGCGGTCTAAACCGTTTATAGAACAGGGACATCAAGCCATGTTGATTGGACTGCGATTTTTGTTGTTGTTTGCGGTGATGGCCGCATCGATTACCTTTCTTGGCTATCTGTTTACCAAGAAGCCGCGTTTTCTTTATTACACCAAGCTCATCATTAAGGTAACGCTGTCGTTTGCCGCACTGATTGCCATCATCTATATCGCCGAACGCCTGTTGTTGGCCTAGTCCTTTTTGGTCGAAACCTTGTTGGCAAGTACCCGCTTACTGGCGACAATCCGTTTGGCCTGAATCTTCTGGATCGCTTTTTTCAGCGGCGAATCGGCTAATTTCTCTGCCAAATCATCAAGTTGCGCCTCGCTCACGGCGGTCTTGGCCGCAGCCAGCCGTATCGAGGTCGGGGTCGGTGCCCGCCAGGTGGAAATTTCGGGTTGCACCACGATGCGAATTCCGGTAACCTCTTGTTCCTGCTTTGTTTTTTTCTCAAGAACGCTTCTGAATTTCTCAAGCAGGCGCGGCGAAAAGGCCTTTAGATTGGTTGCGATTGCACCATTGGCCGCCGCAATAATGACTGTTGACCCCTCCAATGCAGCAATCCGGCAGAGTTTTTCCCAACCGGGTGGCAGGACGTCCGCAAAAGAATGTTGAAGGCGAGAAAGCCGCCGATGTTGCGCCACTAACGGCGCCATGGTGTCGTCCTCGCCGAACAGGGTGCTGATAGGTTTGAAGCTGGTCTTCAACTGATTGGTACCCGCTAAAAGGATGCGATGAATATAATTTTAGTCTCGGATAGTTTGGCCAAAAGCCGAATCGTCACGATTTCACAGTCGCAGATCATTATGGCGGCAATGGGCTTTGTCAGCGCGGGATTCATGTTTGCGCTCGGCACCTATTGGGTGACCATGAAGTACGCGGTTGATATCCAAAACCCGTTCATCCAAAGCCTGATCTCCACGCTGACCCAACAAAACACCCAGCAAGCCGAACGCGACATGCGTGAACAGCTCAATTCGCTGGCGGTGAAACTCGGTGAGTTGCAAGCCCGCATGATGCGCCTCGATGCATTCGGCGAGCGCCTGGCCAAGGTGGCCGGCGTCAAAGGCGAATTCAATTTTTCTGAAACGCCCGGCGTAGGTGGCCCAGCGCCGACCTCGAGCATGACCGGCGACGTGAGCTACAAAGATTTCACCACCAAGTTATCCGAAGTCTCGCGCGTGCTCGATGATCGCGCCGACAAGCTTGGTGTGCTTGACTCGGTATTGATGGAAGGCCGTTTGGCGGCCAAAGCCATTCCGACGATCCTGCCGGTGGCGACCGGTTATTACTCGTCTAACTTCGGTTTTCGGATCGATCCGTTTAACGGCCGCAGTGCATTTCACGCCGGCGTGGACTTTATCGCCGCGCCCGGTTCACCGATTCTCGCCGCCGCCGGCGGTGTGGTGGCGGTCTCTGAATGGCATGCCGAATACGGCAATCTGGTCGATATCGACCACGATAATGGATTGACGACGCGCTACGCACATTTGTCGAAGAAAACGGTGAAAGCCGGCGACGTGGTGTTGAAAGGCCAGCGAATCGGCGACCTTGGTATGACCGGTCGTGCCACCGGCCCCCATTTGCATTTCGAAGTTCGCGAAAACTCGGTGCCGCTGAATCCGAACCGGTTCCTCAATTTCGCCCGCGCGCAAGAGCCTGCCCAGGCTGTCAAGACCGCCCGCGCCCCGTAGTTCCCCTGCCGTCGCCGGGCCATTCACGCCAAGCGTGTGAATGGCTTGTGATGTTTTGCGCCGCCCGCATATCTTCATCAACGCGTGGCGGCGTGGCTGTGATGCGCCAAGTCAGCCATCGCCTTTTGGGTCGAAACCTTCAAGTCGTCAACATCACAAGTCGCCCGCCGGCTGGCCATGCCATCCATCCCAGTCCAACACTGCCATCATTTTTGCCATTCAAACTCAAGCCGCCTGACCGCAGCAACACTACCGAAAGCACCAAATGTTAGACACATTTCTCAAAGCCATTTTTGGCAGCCGCAACGAACGACTTCTCAAACAATATCGCAAGCGCGTGGTCGCAATCAATGCGCTGGAACCGGCCATAACGGCACTGTCTGACGAGGCGCTAAAGGCCAGGACGCAGGAATTCAAAGACCGCTTTCAACAGGGTGAGACGCTTGATGCCTTGTTGCCGGAAGCATTTGCAACGGTGCGTGAAGCCGGTAAACGTTCACTCGGGATGCGCCATTTTGATGTGCAACTGGTCGGCGGCATGGTGCTGCACGACGGCAAGATTGCCGAAATGCGTACGGGTGAGGGCAAAACGTTGATGGCGACGCTGCCGTGTTACCTCAATGCGATTTCCGGCAAGGGCGTGCACGTGGTGACGGTCAACGATTATCTGGCCAAGCGCGACAGCGAATGGATGGGACGGCTGCACAATTTCCTCGGGCTGTCGGTCGGCTGCAATTTGTCGCAAATGGAAGAGTCCGACAAACGGGTGGCATTCCAATCTGATATCACCTACGGCACCAACAATGAATTTGGCTTTGATTATCTTCGCGACAACATGAAGACGAACAAGGACGAGCGCGTCATGCGCGGGCTGAATTTTGCCATCGTTGATGAGGTCGACTCGATCCTGATTGACGAGGCGCGTACACCGTTGATTATTTCCGGACAGGCCGAAGATTCAACCGCCATGTATGTGAAGATCAATGTGTTGGTGCCGCATCTGACCAAACAGGAGACCGAAGAGGGACCGGGCGACTATTGGTGTGATCTGAAGCAGCATCAGGTGGCGCTGTCTGAACAGGGCCACGAGCGCGCCGAGCAGTTGATGGCGGAAAACGGCTTGTTGCCGGCGGGCGCGTCGCTTTATGACCCGGCCAATATCATGCTGATGCATCATCTGTATGCCGCAGTGCGCGCCCACGCGCTGTATCACAAGGATCAACATTACGTCGTGCAAAACAACGAGATCATCATCGTCGACGAATTCACCGGCCGTATGATGACCGGTCGGCGCTGGTCGGAGGGGCTGCACCAGGCGGTCGAGGCCAAGGAAGGCGTGAAGATTCAGAATGAATCACAAACGCTGGCGTCGATCACGTTTCAGAACTATTTCCGTATGTACGGCAAGCTTGCCGGCATGACCGGTACCGCCGACACCGAGGCGTTTGAATTCCAGCAAATCTACAACCTGGAAACAGTCATCATCCCGCCAAACCGCCCGATGGTGCGCAAGGATGAAAACGATTTGATCTACATGACCATGGCCGAGAAGGATCGCGCCATTGCCGAGGCGGTGAAGGATTGTTATGAACGCGGCCAGCCGGTATTGCTTGGCACCACTTCGATCGAAAATTCCGAGCTGTTGTCGGAATTACTCAAGAAGGAAAAATTGCCGCATGAAGTATTGAACGCAAAACAACATGCGCGCGAAGCGGACATCATTGCACAGGCGGGCAAACCAAAACAGATCACCATCGCCACCAATATGGCCGGCCGTGGTACCGACATCGTGCTGGGCGGCAATCCGGAGCCGCAGATTCACCTCATTGAGTCGGATGAAAAATTATCCGCATCGGAAAAGGAGCAGCAGATCGCCGCGGTTCGCGCCAACTGGCAAACCCTGCACGAGCAGGTTGTTGGTGCCGGCGGGTTGCATATTGTCGGCTCCGAGCGCCATGAGTCACGCCGTATCGACAACCAGTTGCGCGGCCGCGCCGGTCGTCAGGGTGATCCGGGCTCGTCACGCTTTTTCCTGTCATTTGAAGACCCGTTGCTGAAAATTTTTGCCGGTGATCGCTTAAAGTCAATCATGGCGCGGCTGAAGATCCCGGAAGGTGAAGCCATCGAAGCCAAAATGGTGTCGCGTTCCATCGAAGGCGCACAGCGCAAGGTCGAGGCGCGCAACTTTGATATTCGCAAACAACTGCTTGAATATGACGACGTCGCCAATGACCAGCGCAAGGTGATTTACCAGCAGCGCAACGAATTGCTGGATGCGGATGATATTTCCGAGACCATCACCGCGATGCGCAACGATGTGCTCGCACAAATCATTCACACGCATATTCCGCCGGAAACCCTGGAAGAGCAGTGGGATGTGCCGGCCGCAACCTCAACCCTTGATGCTGATTTTGGTATCAAGGTGCCGATTGATAAATGGCTCGCCTCCGACGAAGAAGTCGACACCGAGGCCGTGGTTGCCCGCGTGCTCAGCCAGGCCAGCGACGAATACAACACCAAGTTCGCCAATGTCGATAAGACACTTCTGCATCAATACGAGCGATCTGTTATGTTGCAGTCGATCGATACCCATTGGCGCGAACACCTCGCGGCGCTGGATTATTTGCGTCAGGGCATTCATCTGCGCGGTTACGCACAGAAACAGCCGAAGCAAGAATACAAGCGTGAAGCCTTTGATCTGTTCGGCAACATGCTCGATACCGTCAAGCGCCAGGTGACACAGATCCTGGTGAATGTACAAGTGCAAAATCAGGAGCAGGTGGAAGCCGCCGAACGCGCCGCTGAAGAGGCCATCGCCCGCTCAGCGACCAACGTGCAATATCATCACGCCGACTACGACGCCGCACTCGGTGAAGCCGAGAAGGAAGTGAATGCGCAGCCGGCGCAACCGTTTGTGCGCGAGGGCGTCAAGGTTGGGCGTAATGATCCTTGCTGGTGTGGGTCGGGCAAGAAATACAAACACTGCCACGGGAAGTTGTCGTAACGCTACTGCGCGCGGCGTCTGGGCGACTGCGATGCTCGCGCTATAACCCATAGCGCTGCGCTTCTCGTCGCCCATCCATCCGCGCTCGCGACGCGTTCCGACACCTTCCCGGAATGGCCCGCGATGCAGACGCCAATACGTGCTGTATAAGGCATACGGCTATGCGCTTTATCGAAAAATCATCCGCTCTCGCGACGCGTTTCGACAGCTTGTCATTTTTGTTCGCGATGCTGATTCAAGTGCGTGCCGTATAAACCAACGGCTGCGCGCAAACCGGCTAGACCCAGTCGCGCCCGGTGGTGAATTTTGCGGTGAGGTCTGCTTCCGGTGTGCCGGCTTCTGGCTGCCAGTTATAGCGCCAGGTGGCGTGCGGCGGCATTGACGCCAGGATTGATTCGGTGCGGCCGCCGGATTGCAAACCGAAGTGTGTGCCGCGATCCCAGACCAAGTTGAACTCGACATAACGGCCGCGCCGATATAGCTGCCATTCGCGTTCACGTTCATCGAATGGTGTCGCCGCGCGGCGCGTCACAATCGGTGCATATGCCGGTAAAAATGCATCACCGACGGCGCGTTGCAATGCAAAGGCGTTGTCAAATCCACCTTCGTGAAAATCATCAAAAAACACGCCGCCGATGCCGCGCGGTTCGTTGCGGTGTTTGAGCCAAAAATAATCGTCGCACCACTTTTTGTAGCGCGGGAAGTAGCCGGCATCAAGTTTGTCCAGCGCG
>JANPDI010000042.1:0-11808 GCA_031431435.1 Burkholderiales bacterium | reverse complement strand
GCTTCCAACACGTTCGGGCCCGCCGCATCCAAACACACCTGGCGAACCACGTCGACATCAAGCCCCAAAATCGCGGCTATGCCGCCGGTTCCCTCCGGAACGGCCGCCTGCATCGCACCGGCCCTGAAACGCACCAACGGTACGGCATCGGCAAATGCCAGCGCACCCGATGCCACCAGTGCGGTGTATTCGCCGAGGCTGTGGCCTGCAAAATAAGTTGGCATCGCACCGCCCTGCTGCTGCCATGCACGGTAGGTAGCAACACCGGCAACCAACATCAGCGGTTGCGTATTAACGGTCTGGTTTTGTAATTCCGCGGGGCCATCGACCACCATTTGCAAGAGGTCGACGCTGAGAATGGCAGACGCTTCTTCAAAGGTGTGTTTGACCACCGGCAGCTCGATGAGATCGGCCATCATGCCCGGCGACTGTGAACCCTGTCCGGCGAATGTGATTGCAAATTTTGTCATTGTTGTCGTGCGCCCGTTACCATTTTACCAATGCGGCACCCCAGGCAAAACCACCGCCAAGCGCCGCCATCAATACCTTCTGACCCGGTTTGATCTTTCCCTCACGCACGGCCACATCAAGCGCCAACGGGATCGAGGCGGCCGACGTGTTGCCGTGTTTGTCGACGGTCAAAATGACTTTTTCTTCCGGCATTTTTAATTTTCGCGCGGCGTGCATGATGATGCGTTGATTGGCCTGATGACAGACAAACCAGTCAATCGCGTCCGGCTGCAACCCGTTGGCGTGCAGGGCTTCCCACGCCACATCTTCAAATGCTTTCACGGCAAACTTGTAAACCGCACCGCCATCCATGGTCAGCACCGGACTGCCGCGAATCTGGCCATTTTGAACGGTACCCGGAGCACACAACGCGTCGCGGTAACTGCCGTCGGCATGAAGATGGGTCGACAATACGCCGGGTTCGGTTGACGCCTTTAATATCACCGCGCCGGCACCGTCACCAAACAACACACAGGTGGAACGATCCTGCCAATTCAGAATTCGCGAAAAAACCTCGGTACCGACCACCAGCGCACACTTGGCGCCACCGGTGGCGATAAATTTTTCCGCCGTCGACAATGCATAGACAAAGCCGGCACACACCGCCTGTATATCAAACGCAATCGCCTCTTTGACACCCAGCTTGTCCTGCAGGATGCAAGCGGTCGAGGGGAACACCATATCGGGTGTCGAGGTCGCGACAATGATCAGGTCAATGTCATCGGCATGAACACGCGCCGCCTTCATGGCGCGCTGTGAGGCAATCAACGCCAGGTCACTCGCATTCTGCTCATCCGCCGCGTAATGACGCTCGCGAATACCGGTTCGAGAGAATATCCACTCGTCGTTGGTGTCAACAATTTTGGCGAGGTCATTGTTGGTGACCAGTTTGTCCGGCAGGTAACTACCGGTACCAACAATGCGTGCAAATGTGCTCATGAATTAATGGCTTGCATCGTTTATTCGTCCACTGGTTTGGCCGGGCTCAGCAAGCCTTCGTTGTGCAGGCGTTCTATCTCCGCGCTGATACTGGCCAGCAGGCCGTGTTCGGCCTCCGACTTGGCGCGCAGGATCGCGTGGACAAACGAGAATGCGTCGGCCGAGCCGTGACTCTTCACCACAATGCCCTTCAAACCCAACAGTGCCGCACCATTGTATTGCCGCGGGTCGAGTCGCTTCTTGAAGCCGTTCAAGGCGGGCAACGAGACCAACGCCATCAACTTGCGGAAGATGTTCTTTTTATATTCTTCCTTCAAGAAATCCCCCATCATTTTGGAGATCCCCTCCGACGCTTTTAGCATGACGTTGCCGACAAAACCGTCACAGACCACCACATCAGTGGTGCCCTTGTAGATGTCGGTACCCTCGACGTTGCCGTAAAAATTCAGATGGCTGGACTTGAGCAATTCGCCGGCTAATTTGGTCTTTTCATTGCCCTTGAGGTCTTCCGAACCGATATTGAGCAACCCCACGGATGGATTTGATTTGCCTTCGACCGCGGCACACAACATCGCACCCATGATGGCAAATTGCAGTAGATGTTCGGCGGTCGATTCGGCATTCGCACCGAGGTCGAGCACGTAGACAACACCCTTTCGCGACGGCAGCGCCGCACAGATGGCCGGCCGATCAATACCGGGCAGGGTCTTCAGGACAAATTTTGCGGTTCCCATCAGCGCGCCGGTGTTGCCGGCCGACACGCATGCGTGTGCCTCGCCGGACTTCACCAGATCAATGGCAATTCGCATGGATGAATTTTTCTTGTTGCGAATCGCCGAACGAATATCTTCATCCATGTCGACCACATCCGGCGCATCAACAACCTGCAGCCGCGACAAACCCGCCGAAATGATATCGCCAGCCCTGGATTTTTTAAGTTGTGCGTCGATCTCGGCCTTGCGGCCGACCAGCAACACACGGCAATCGGGCGATTGACCGAGAAAAGTCAGGGCTGCTGGGATGGTGACGGACGGGCCAAAATCGCCGCCCATCGCATCAATGGCAATAGTTATCTGCATTAGATTGGATACCCGGCGTTTTACGCAGGATACCCGGCAGTGTGCCTAATAATTGTGACGCAATCGCCGTCGGGCGATTTATTCGTCAGCTTTGGTCTTGACGACTTTTTTCCCGCGGTAAAAACCGGACGGTGAAATATGGTGGCGCAGATGTGTTTCACCGGTGGTCGGTTCAATCGCCGTCGGCGGGCTCACCAAAAAGTCGTGGGAACGATGCATGCCACGCTTTGATGGGGACTTCTTGTTCTGTTGGACTGCCATGGTAGTTCTCCTGATTTCAAATAACTGCTTTTCATGTTGCCGACTGCACAAATCTGCCTGCAATCAACCTGATTTCTTCAAGACCGCCAATTTTGCAAATGGCGATTCTCGTTTTTCCCCGTCCGCGCCCGCTGTTGCCACCGATGAAGACGAAACACCGGCAGAACGCTTGGACAGTCCGGACAACGACCGATCATTAACCGGTAGCGTCGACCGCCGAGGCGTGGTACCCGGAATCGCGAGCAAGATTTCCTCTTGCACACGTTCGAGCACGTTAAACTCGTGACTGCAAACAACATAGTCCTCGTCGTCTGATTCAGCTTCCAATGCCGGCAACTCTTCTTCAGTCGACACCAGCACCAGATTGCTGTTGATATCCAATTCAAACGGTGTTGGCTGCAACGTCACCGCATCAGCGATCTCAAACCAACCAGAAATTATACACTTTACCCGCCGTTTTTTTGTACCTGATTGATCTGTCAGGGTATTTCCAAGAAATTGATAACGAATTTCCCCTGCATCAGACACCAGATAGTCATTCAGATCAATCAACTGGGCGGGCAGAAGCGCCCCTTCAACCGGCGTTTTTGACCGCATCAGCCGGTCAATTGGTACCATAAGCGCGCCGGCTTTAAGCAAATTCTGTTGGTCTCTGGACATACGTCCATGATATGATTTTATGGCCTAAAAATCAACAACTCACTGATTTTGAACAATAAATTTTCGAAGGCGCGTTAATGTCGGCGCATAAACCCTTGTTGCTTGCCTCAACCTCACGTTATCGTGCCGAGCTGCTTGGACGATTACAACTGCCGTTTGCAACCGTCGCACCCGCCAGCAATGAAGCGGCGCTGCCGGGCGAATCCTGCACCGCCACGGCAACCCGTCTGGCGATTGCCAAAGCACGTGACGGCGTGTCGATTGCAACCAAGGCCATGGGTTGGGTGGATGGGGTGGTGATCGGCTCGGACCAGGTTGCGGACATGAACGGCGTTGCGCTCGGCAAGCCAGGTACCCGTCAGCGTGCGTTTTTGCAGCTGCAGTCGATGCGTGGACAGACCGTCATTTTTCATACCGGGCTGGCGCTGATTGATATCGCCTCCGGCCGCACCCAGTCACAACTGGTTGCCACCACGGTCACCATGCGGCCTTACACCGATGCCCAAATCGGGTTCTATCTGGATCATGAAGACGCACTCGACTGCGCCGGCAGCGCCAAGTCGGAGGGACTCGGTGCTGCTTTGATTGCGGGCATGACCAGCGACGACCCAACCGCGTTGATCGGGCTGCCGTTGATCGCGCTGACAACAATGCTATATCGGGAAGGCATCGAGGTATTGTCATGAATGCGCCCGAACCGGTGCATGCAACGCCCGTAACAACAAACAAATCGGGCGTGCTGTTCCTGATCCCCACCAATCTGAGCACGCCGTTCTCCGCGTCGGCCATCTTGCCGGCTGATGTGGCCGCCCTCGCCTGCCGGCTGGATCACTTCGTCGCGGAGAACGCCAAAACTGCGCGTGCATTCCTGAAGACAATCGGTGTCGCCCGGCCGCTTGCTGAAATCTCGATAATCGAGCTGGATAAACATGCAAAAGTGATTGATGCCGACCGCTTGCTTGCGCCGCTGCTGGCGGGACACGATGTCGGGCTTGTCTCTGAGGCGGGCGCACCTGCGGTGGCGGATCCCGGGGCCGTGATTGTTGCCGCCGCGCATCGTGCCGGTATTGTTGTCAGACCAATGGTCGGCCCCTCGTCCATTTTGCTGGCGTTGATGGCGTCCGGACTGAATGGCCAGTCGTTTGCATTCCAAGGCTATTTGCCGCAGGACAAACACGAACGCAGTCAGGCCATTCAGATGCTCGAGCGGGAATCACGGCAAAAAAACATGACACAGATTTTTATCGAAACGCCGTACCGCAACAGTTCGATGACCCAGGATCTGCTTGCGACACTGGCGCCATCAACAACACTTTGTATTGCCACCGACCTGACTGGTGCACAGGAACATATCCGCACCCGCCGGATTTCACAATGGCGCACCGATGCCGGTGAGGCCGGCAAACTCCCGGCCATCTTTTTGTTTCTGGCGTGTGCCGTACCGGTGACTAAATGATGCTGGCGGTCGACGGCACCGATCCAAAAATCGATGGCCGCCTCAACAGCAAGGTGATGTCTTCGGCATTCAGGGGCACGCTGAAATAGTAGCCCTGACCGACACCGCACCCTTTTGCCCGCAACAAGGTGAGTTGCCCGGCTGTCTCAATACCCTCGGCAATGACGTCAAGATCAAGTGACTTGGCCATGCTGATGATGGCCACCACAATGGCGGTGTCGTTTGGATCAACAGTGATATCACGAATAAAGCTCTGGTCGATTTTTAGCTTGCCGATCGGCAGGCGCTTCAGGTAGGACAGACTTGAGTAGCCGGTGCCAAAGTCATCAACCGAAAGATGAATCCCCATTTCGGCAAGCTCATTGAGCAGCATCACGCTGCCCTCGCCCTGTCGCATCACCTGGCTTTCGGTGATTTCAAGTTCAAGGTGGGTCGGATCCATTTGTGTTTCCCGCAGGATCCCAACCAGCATTTTGACAAACCCTTTGTCGTTTAATTGTTTCGCCGACAGGTTCACCGCCATCCGCCGTGGCGACAGCCCGGCATCCTGCCATGCGCGATTTTGCCGGCATGCTTCGCGCAGCACCCATTCGCCGAGTTCGTTGATCAACCCGGTTTCCTCGGCGAGTGGAATAAACTCGCCGGGCATCATCGTTCCACTGTCTTCCGAATGCCAACGGACCAGCGCCTCGAGCGCGACGATTTCACCCGAGACCAGGTCGATCTGCGGCTGGTAGACCAGCGAGAAATTTTCGTCGCGGACAGCCGCGCGCAATTTTGACTCCATGACCGCACGGCGCTTGACCGCGATATTCATTTGTCCGGTGAAAAACTGGTAGGTATTTTTGCCAAGCGCCTTGCCGTGGAACATCGCGGTATCGGCATTTTTCAACAATGTGGAGGCATCCGTACCGTCCTCTGGAAATATCGAAATGCCGATTGAACCGGACACATGTTGGTCGGTACCGCCGACCACAAATGCCGCGCGCATGGCATCCAATATTTTCTGTGCAACGCGGGTCGCGCCCTGATGCCCCTCAAGCTGGTCGAGCAGCACGATAAATTCGTCGCCACCCTGACGCGCAATCGTGTCATGACCCCGAACCGAATCTTGCAGGCGTCGCGCCACCTCGCGCAACAATTCGTCGCCGGCATCATGCCCGAGGGTGTCGTTGATATTCTTGAAATTATCGATGTCGATAAACATCACGGCGAGTTTGTGTTGGCCACGCTCGGCACGCGTTACCGCCTGCGAAATCCGATCCTGAATCAGCGAACGGTTCGGCAGGCCGGTTAGCGCATCATGGAACGCAAGGTGCTGGATGTGCTCCTGGATGGCGCGACGTTCGCTGACGTCACGTGTGTTGACAATCACACCCTGCACGGCCGGATCGTTTAAACAGTCCTTGCCGATTGATTCGAGCATTCGCCAACCGCCGTCGCGTGCGCGCACCCTGAATTCGACCGGCCGCGCCATCTGACCTGACTCAAGCAACTCATCGAACGCAGCGCGCAGTCTTGCAATATCATCACGATGCACAAGGTCGAACTGGCATTTGCCAATCATCTCCTCAGGCGCAAAGCCGAGCAGATGTTTGACCGACGGACTTTGATAAAGAATGACCGCATCCCGACTCAAGACGCTGACGATATCCATGGCACTTTCTGTCATTGCACGGAAACGACCCTCTGTCTCTTCAAGCGCCATTGCCGCTTGTTTGAAATCGGTAATGTCAGTCAATACACCGATCACCCCGGCGGGGGTACCGTCTGGACTGGTGAAGCGGCTTAGGTGCCGCACCACGTCATGTTCTCGGCCACTGCCGTTACGCACACGCACCTCGCGGACAATCTCTTCGCCCTGCAGAACACGGGCATCTTCCCCTTGAATGGCGGCGGCATCCCCGTCCGGGAAAACCTCGGCAAAGGTTTTTCCAAGCCATTGATCACGGGTGAGCCCGAAAAATTGCTCCCAGGCACGATTGAACCCCAGATAGTTACCGTCGCGCCCCTTGTAAAAAATCGGGTTCGGGATAACTTCAAGCAAATCACGCGTAAATCGTAATTGTTCATCAAGCTTGCGCGAAGTTTTTTTGATTTCGGAAATATCGGCACAAGTCACCAGAATGCCAACAATTGCCCCATTAGTGTCGCGCAACGGCGCGGCAGCCACGCTGATATCAACCCGATCCACCTTGCCATTGCGGCCGGGGCGGTCAACCGTCAACTCAAAGCCGTTCAATGTTTCACCTGCCAGTACCCGACTTCTCTTTTCCATCGCCCGATCGCCCGGAATGCCCTTTTCCAGTGGTGATTGTTTTCCGAGCACGTCTAATTCCGTCAAGCCGAATATTTTTTCGGCTGCGGGATTCCATAGCGTGACGATACCGCCGGGCGTGATTGAATAGATCGCCAGCGGCGAGGACTCAACAACTGTTTTCAAACTGGCGTTGAGGGCGCGCAAGGTTTCCTGAGAGGCGCGCGACTCGGAAATATCCTCAATCGAGGCCAAACCATAAAGTGGCCTGCCATCGTTATCCCGAACAATGACGCCGGAGCGCTGCGCCCACAATACCGACCCATCTTTGCGGATATATCGTTTCGCCCGTTTGATGTCACGATCCGCCATATCGGCATGGTGACGAATCATCTCCATGTCCACCTCACGATCATCCGGGTGGGTCACTTCAAGCAGACTTTTGCCGATCAATTCGACCGCCGAGTAGCCGAGCATTTCGCAATAGCGCCGGTTGACCAGCAATAAATTGCCACCTGTGTCGACCTGCGCCAGACCGATGCCGACCAGGTCAAATGCCTCGCGAAATTTCCGCTCGCTCGCCGCCAATGCCTTTTCACGGGTCTGGATTTCGTCGTCCATCGCATTCATCACGCCCGTCAAATCTGCTATTTCTGCGTAACCACTGTCGCCTTCGGCCAACCAGCGCTTCCCACCGGGTCTGACTGACCGCAGCTGTGCCGTCAGCGCATTGATCGGTGCCGTCACTTGACGCGCAATCACCGCCCCCAACAAGCCGGCCAATATGACGGCACCGAACCCCCACCAAAGTATCAGCGTGCGTACTTTTTCGGCGACATCATCCGGCAGGCCGTCAATGCCGGCAACACGCATCGCCAGGATGCCCAGCACCAGCGTCAGCGCGAGCGCAATGGCGGCAAAACCCGCGCCCATGAGCAACTGCAGGCTTCGCGAAGCAGATGCTTGACCGCCTTTTTCCGGCTTGTTTGGTTCTACCGCCATATCGTCCATATCAGTTTGTCAACGCCACAATTGATGTTGCCGTCGGTTGCCGCCCGGATCAGGGTGATGATCGCCATCATTTCGTTGTCCGGTTGCGGCTTACAGCGCATCGCGCCTAGCGCAGTGTCACGCGCTCGCCCAGAATACGCGTGGAAATTGACTGCCAGAACGCCTCCGAGACAGATGTGCCAAAACGACGTGCAAACTGGTCGGACAACGATTCCTCTTGCGTGTAGTCGACAATCTGCTCGGCCTTGAGAATTTCGCGTGCAACGTAATCAAGACTGCCCAACCCGTCGGCCAGACCAAGCGCGACACTTTTTTCGCCAGACCAGACCAGACCCGTAAACATTTCCGGCGTTTCCTTCAAACGTTTGCCGCGCCCATCGCGCACCACCTTGATAAATTGCTCGTGGATTTCTGCCACCATTTGCTGGGCATACTTTTGCTGGTCTGCATTATTCGGTGAGAACGGATCCAAAAACCCCTTGTTTGCGCCCGCCGTGACCAGGCGCCGTTCGATACCGACTTTTTCCATGGCACCGGTAAATCCAAAACCATCCATCAGCACACCGATGGAGCCGACGATCGATGCCTTGTCGACAAAAATTTTGTCTGCTGCCGCGGCAATGTAATATCCGCCCGATGCACAAACATCCTGCACCACAACATAAAGCGGAATATCCTTGTGTTTGATGCGCAGCCGAACGATCTCATCGTTGATGTAACCGGCCTGCACCGGGCTACCGCCCGGACTATTGATGCGCAGCACCACCCCCTGGGTATTTTTGTCCTTGAATGCAGCCTGCAAGGCACTGATGATCTTGTCGGCGGATGCCTTTGAATCGGCCGCGATGACGCCCTTTAACTCCACCAAGGCGGTGTGTCTCTCGGCTGAAACAGCGTCGCGTTTTCCGGCCGACGCGCCGACAACAAATATCAGTATCAGCAGAAAAAATCCAAGCCACGACAGGCTGGTAAAAACACGCCAGCGACGTGCACGCCTTTGTTCGGCGAGTGTTTCAAACGCAAGTTTTTCGAGCACACTTTGGCCCCATTGGTTGGCGTCGCGTGCGCCTGCCACGTTAGGATTCGATGGTTCTGGCTGGCCGGGTATTTGTTCCATGTCCGAGGTCTTTTAGGTGTGCAATTGTCGACCGGGTATGGCCGACGAAAATCAGGTGTCGCCCAAGGCGGGCGCCGGCATGGCGGGCGGCTGGGCCGAAATGAGTCTGCCAACACGCAAACTGACATCACCATCAATGACGTCAACCGCGATTTTCACCAGTGACGCGCCCTGACATGGTCCACCGACACATTTTCCGGAATCTGCCTCAAACAAAGCACCATGCGTGGCGCACACCAAGTATAACCCTGAATCATCAAATACCTCCCCCGGTTGCCAGTCGAGTTCGGTGCCGCGATGGGGGCAGGAATTTGCAAAAGCGAAGACCCCGCCGTCGAATGCAACCACAAAGCCGTGCACGATGCGGCCGTCAAATTCAAATGCAAATCGCGCCGCCTTACCGCCGTCACCAAGCACATTGCGACGGCAAATTATCTGACCACTGGTCTGTGACATCGAGGGTCCCGGGCGATGGCTCAGGCGTGAAGGCGCAGCCACGCCGCCAATGCGTCGACGGTCGGCAAAATGGCACGATGCGCAGAGTGTTGCAACTTATCCGGATGATGCGCGCCGTAACTGACGCCCAGCGCGTCACAACCGGCAGCCGCCGCCATATCAAGATCATGCGTGGTGTCACCAATCATCAGCGTTTCGGTCGGCCCGACGCCGGTAAACGACATCAATTTTTCGAGCATGTCGGGATGCGGCTTGGCAAATCCCTCGTCGGCACAGCGCGTGTAATGAAAATGGTGCTGCAATCCGCAATGCGCAAATGCGCGATCAAGGCCGCGGCGTGGTTTGCCGGTTGCCACGGCAAGAAAGCGCGCGTTGTGTGCCAATGATGTCAGTACGTCCTGAATGCCGTCATACAAAATGACCTCGCCGTCACGCGGCACATAATGCGCCCGGTAGCGCGCCGCAAACGCGTCGAGTCCCGCGTCATCCAGCCCTGGAAACAACGCACGCGTTGAGTCAACAATTCCCAGCCCGATGATGTGTTTCGCATCCTCCATTGACGGCGGCGGCAACCCGCAATCGACAGCCGCACGCTGAATACACTCGGCAATCAGTCCGGTCGAATCCATGATGGTGCCGTCCCAGTCAAACACAACGAGGCGATATTTCATTCTTGTGTGCCCTTGCGAAATTCAAGGTAATGACTGAGGTCTTTCGATAGCGGTGCCTTGATGACCATTTTTTCAGCCGTTAGCGGGTGGTTGAACGCCATGGAATGCGCATGTAAAAACATGCGCTTCAGGCCGCCATTTTTTGCCGCGGCAACGTGTTTGTTCAATGCAAAATCGCCGTATTTATCGTCGCCAATGATGGGGAATCCCAGGCTCGCCAGATGGACACGGATCTGGTGGGTGCGGCCGGTGCGGATATCACAGTCAAGCAAGGTGCAACCGGCAAGCTGCTCGACGCGGGTAAAGATGGTATGCGATTCCTGCCCATCGTCCTCATCAACGGCAACCCGGCGCTCACCCGACTTGGTGACATATTTACTCAGCTTGATGCGGACACTTTTCTTCTGGTCGGGCCACGCGCCCTGCACCAGCGCAAAGTAGTGTTTTTCAATGCGCGTTTGGGTTTCGCCGCGCAACATCGCGTGCATGCCGGTGAGTGCACTGCGCTTTTTTGCCAGCAGCAACACGCCCGATGTTTCACGGTCGAGCCGGTGCACCAGCTCCAAAAACTTCGCCTCGGGGCGCTGCAGACGCAGCGCTTCAATGACACCCAAACTGATGCCACTACCACCGTGCACCGCCATACCTGCGGGCTTATCGATTGCCAGCAATGCGTCATCTTCAAAAATGAAAGTCCAATCAGGACGGTCGTTTCTAGGCACTTTTGCCTGAAAACCGTTTGCTGGATTGGACTTTTGTTTTTCGTCCATTCGCACTGGCGGGATACGCACGATATCGCCCGACGCCAGACGGTAGGTCTGATCGATCCGACCTTTATTGACGCGCACTTCGCCAGATCGGAGGATCCGATAGATATGGCTCTTGGGAACCCCTTTCAGCCTGCCAAGCAGAAAATTGTCAATGCGCTGCCCCTCGTGGCCTTCGTCGATGGTAACTTGTTCAACGCTGACGCGGGGCGGCGCTGCCACCGCCAGCGGCGCGCGGCTGGCGGGCTGAGCGGCGACGATCGGGGGCGGGCGTTTGGCAGGGTTGGACTGGCGTGGCATTTCGGCTATACTGCTATCTCGTTGATTTATAAAGCAGGTCTTTTGATTTCACCGTAGCGAGCGTTGCCAGATTTTCTGTCCGCGGCTACCGTTATCCAAAAGTCTTGTTGCGATTTCACCGCGCTTTGCCCCGAATTTGATGTTTTGATCACCCGCGCCGTTTCTTAAATCCACGGCCAGCGCGATCGATTCGCCGCAATGACACGGAAAACGACGGTCGTTTTCGCTCACCGCAAGCTCGCTTGGTAAGTAGCGATAGTAAACGAAATGTAATACAACAACGCGCGCCAGTCGGGCTGTGAATCCAAAGATTTGCAGACGGTC
>JANPDI010000041.1:0-11300 GCA_031431435.1 Burkholderiales bacterium | reverse complement strand
GGTCTGCCATATGCATTGCGGGCAATGCGTTCCAGCAATTTTCGGCGCTACTATCTTGGCCAGACCATCTCGCAACTGGGTTCGTGGATGCAGTCGGTTGCGATCATGTGGCTTGCCTACCGGCTGACCAATTCAACTGCCGCAACCGGCACCATCGGCTTCTTCGCGCTGATTCCTTTTTTGATTGTCACGCCAATTGCCGGCGCACTATCTGACCGGGTCAGCCGTCGCAAGCTGTTGATGGTCGTGCAGACCATTCTGTTCGTTCACGCTTCCGCCCTCGCCATCATGACCTTCAACGGTTACATGACGATCAATCTATTGGCTGCATTTGCGTTTGTTCAAGGCACGCTGAGTGCGCTTGAAGTGACGACCCGCCATTCATTTTTTGTGCAACTGGTTGAAGACCGCGCCGATCTGCCCAACGCCATTGCGCTCAACTCCGCCAATATCAATGCCACCCGTTTGATCGGCCCGGCGATCGGCGGTCTGCTGATCGCGGGTGTCGGTGAGGCGGCATGTTTTGGCATTAACGCCATCTCCTATCTTGCCGTGGTGTTTCAGCTGAGCCGGATAAAACCGAATGCCAGTGGCCGGATCGTCACCGGCCAATCGTTGGCACGCGATTTGTATGAAGGCTGGCGCATCGCACTGACCAGTCCTGTCATCCTGCCATTGGTGCTGATTGTCGGTTTGGTTAGTTTTGCAATCAACCCGTATTCGATTTTGATGCCGGCGATTGCGGTCGAAACATTCGGCAAAGGCGCGGAATTACACGGCTTGTTTGTCAGTGCGGTCGGGATTGGCGCGTTAACCGGCGCGATTCTGCTGGCGCGTCGCGAAAATGTTCGCGGGCTTGCACGCTGGGTGGCGATTACGGCGGGTATCGCGGCAGTTGGCGCGATATCGTTTTCACTATTTGCCACCATGCAAAACACCGCGCTTTCCATCGTCGGCATGGCGCTGGTCGGCATGGGCTTGATGGGAACCTCCGCCTCGGTCAACACCATTATTCAGACGGTGGTGGATGACGACAAACGCGGTCGCGTGGTGTCGGTGTATTCGACGTTTTTTGCCGGTGGTGCACCGCTGGGCCATGCCTTCGCCGGTTGGACGGCATCACACTATGGCGCACCCATGGCGTATCTGCTGTTGGGCGTCATTTGCGCCATTGGTGCCGCGGCGTTTGCGTTCAACCTGCCCAACCTCAAGCGGCATTTGCGAGCGGCCTACGTCGATCGTGGCATCATTCAGGAAGGCAAACCAGCCGCACGGGAACAACCGCCATGACCACTATTTTGCTGACCGAAAACAACGGCATCGCCACACTCACGTTTAATCGCCCCACGGTTTATAACGCGATGAGTGAAGAACTGATGGCGGCGTTTCAGGAAACCACCGCCGCACTGGTCAAACGCAACGACATCCGCGCGCTGATTTTAAAGGGTGCCGGCAAGGCGTTTCTGGCTGGTGGTGACGTCGGACTATTTCACGCGCGAAAAGACGAGCCGGGCCTCGCCGCCGCCATTAAGCCGATGGGCGATACGCTGCACGACAGTATTGTCGCGATTCGCAATATGCCGTTTCCGGTGATTGCGCAGATTCAGGGCGCCTGCGCCGGTGCCGGTGTCAGTGTGGCGTTGGCGTGTGACTTTGCCATCGCCTCTGAAAAAGCCACCTTCAATACCGCCTATACCAAGATCGGTCTGTCACCTGACGGTGGTTCGACCTGGTTTTTACCGCGCCTGATTGGCCTTAAAAAAGCCACCGAACTCATCATGCTGTCAGACACGATTGATGCCGCCGGCGCGTTGCAACTGGGGTTGGTCAATCGTGTGGTGAGCGCCGACGCGCTTGAAACCGAGGTCGCGACGTTGGCGGCCAGATTGGGCGGCGGCGCCACCCGCGCGTTTGCCAACGCCAAGACACTGCTGAATCAGTCGTTTGAAACGCCGATGCGTCAGCACCTTGACCGTGAAATTGCCCTGTTTGCCGAATGTGTCGGCGGCAATGACTTCAAGGAAGGCGTCACCGCGTTTGTCGAGAAGCGCAAACCCAGCTTCCGTGGACAGTAATCTACGAGACCAAAAATAAAACGCGTTGTCCAGCAATCGTTTTCAGGCAAAAAGGCCTGAAGAGACCCGTCAATGCTAGCGTTTTGCAATCAAAAACGTGAAATCATTGCCGCTATCAGCAGAAGATAACAACGGATTGCCGGTCTGTTTGCAAAACGCGGCAAAATCCTTGACTGAACCCGGGTCGGTCGCAATCACTTTCAACACTTGTCCGGAGGTCATGTCGGTCAGCGCTTTTTTTGCGCGCAGAATCGGCAGCGGACAGTTAAGCCCCTTGACGTCGAGTTCTTTATCAATTGCGGTGGTGGTCATATCGAAGCCGGTCAGTGGATGATGCAAATTAGTCAGATTGAAGCGCTCGCGCTAGTTTACCAAGATGACGGCAAACCGGACAGTTTCAAGTCGTGGCTTGCTGTCTGTCAGATCCCGCGCTATATTGGCCACTCGGGATAACAGACTCCCGTTGCAAGGTTGTTGCAGAATGTCTTCGCCAAGACGGTGTCCCGTCCAAGTCTGACTCCCTCTATTAAGGACGACGTTATGGACACCATTGTTTACCCTATTGCTGTTGCCCCCCTTGCCGCCCGGATGGGTTCGGCACAACAGCCGCTGATTCTTGACGTGCGGCGCGAACCGGCCTTTGCCGCCGATTCGGTGATGATTGCCGGGGCCACCTGGCGCGATCCATTTTCGGTCGGCGACTGGCTCAAATATTTACCGACACAGCGTGACGTCGTGGTCTATTGTGTGCACGGCCACGAGATCAGCAAGAATGTCTGTGCCGCCCTGCGAAGCGGCAATATTCAGGCGTTCTTTCTCGACGGCGGCATCGAGGCGTGGAAGAGCCAAAACGGCATTACCATCAACAAGAACGCCGCCTGCTCGGTGCCATCGGCGTTGCATGCGCCATCACGCTGGATTACCCGCGAACGTCCCAAAATTGACCGGATTGCCTGCCCATGGCTGATTCGCCGGTTTATTGATCCGTTGGCGGAATTTCTTTATGTGCCGGCCGCATCCGTCATACGTGATGCCGCGTCCTTGAACGCGATCCCGTATGACGTTCCCGGGGTCACCTTTACCCACCGCGGCGATAATGCCGGGCGCTGCACGTTTGATGCGCTCATCGAAGACTTTGCAATCACCGATCCGGCGCTCGACGAATTGGCAACAATCGTACGTGGTGCCGATACCGGCCACCCTGAACTCACACCGCAGTCTCCCGGCTTGCTGGCCGTCTCGATGGGGTTGTCCGCCTTGTACAAAAACGACCTCGACATGCTTGCGCAGGGAATGATCGTTTATGACGCACTTTACGCGTGGCTAAAATCGGCGCACTCTGAAATCCACAATGCCGACTTGTTCAAGGCCAACGCATGAGTGCAATTTCGCCCGCGAGTGCGTTCCGCTTCTGGCTCAAGCTCGGCCTGATCTCATTCGGCGGGCCGGCCGGACAAATCGCCATCATGCATCGTGAGTTGGTGGAGGTGCGCCGTTGGATTTCCGAAAAGCGGTTTTTGCACGCGCTGAATTATTGTATGGTGTTGCCCGGCCCCGAAGCCCAACAACTGGCGACCTATCTGGGTTGGCTGATGCACGGCACCCTCGGCGGGATCATCGCCGGCAGCTTGTTTGTGTTGCCATCATTGGTGATTCTGGTGGCGTTGTCGTGGATCTATGTCAGCTTCGGCGATCTGCCGTTGGTGCAGGCCATTTTTAGCGGCATCAAACCGGCTGTCACGGCAATCGTGTTGCAGGCGGCATGGCGCATCGGCGGACGCACCCTGCACAATCGCTGGCTGATCACCATTGCGGTCGCGGCCTTTGTCGCGATTTTTGTGTTTGATGTGCCATTCCCCGCCATCATTGCGACCGCCGCCCTGCTCGGCTGGCTGGGTGGACGCATGGCTCCGGGCGCATTTGCCGGCGGTGGGCATGTACAAGTCAAACCCAATGCCGCCCCTGCGTTGATCGATGACGACACACCGGTGCCCGCACATGCGGTGTTTCGACTGTCGCGAATGGCCATGTTTGCGGCCGTCGGCATGTCACTTTGGAGCATCGTGATGATGCTGCTGATTGCCAACGGCGGGATGCAATCGACACTGGTCCAAATGGGCTGGTTCTTTACCAAAGCGGCGCTGCTGACGTTTGGCGGTGCGTATGCCGTGTTGCCTTACGTTTATCAAGGTGCCGTCGAGACGTTTCAATGGCTCACACCACAACAAATGATCGACGGCTTGGCGCTGGGCGAGACCACACCCGGCCCGCTCATTATGGTGGTGGCATTTGTCGGTTATCTCGGCGGCGTGGCCAACGGCGTGGCGGGCGGTAACGCCTTTTTGTCGGGTGCCGCGGCGGCGTGCGTGGTGACATTTTTCACGTTTTTGCCGTCGTTTGTGTTTATCCTGGTCGGCGCGCCGTTTATCGAATCGAGCCGCGGCAATTTACAACTGGCCGGGCCACTCAATGCCATCACCGCCGCCGTGGTTGGTGTGATTCTCAATCTTGCGCTATTTTTTGCCTGGCATGTCTGGTGGCCAAAGGCGTCCGCGACCGCACCATTCTCCGGCGGATTTGACCTATTTTCGGCGCTTGTCACCGTCGGCGCGGCCGTCGCCCTGTTGCGCTACAAGGCCAATGTGATCTGGGTGATTCTGGGTTGTGGTGCGATCGGCGGCGCAAAGGTCTTACTCGCCTGACAACTGGATTGTCAACGCACCCAGTCACCAGACGCGCCGCCGTGTTTCTCCAGCAGCCGGACGTTGGTAATCACCATGCCACGATCGACTGCCTTCACCATGTCGTAGATCGTCAACAGGCCGATACTCGCGGCGCATAACGCTTCCATTTCCACACCGGTCCTGCCAAAGGTTTCGACAGTGGCATGGCAATGAATTGTGTAGTTCGTCTCATCGAGCTCAAACGCGATCGCGACCTTGTTGATCGGAATCGGGTGCGACAGCGGAATCAAACCGGCTGCTTGTTTGGCCGCCTGGATCGCAGCAATGCGCGCAACACCAAGCACGTCACCCTTTTTTGCCGTTCCTGACTTGACCAGCAAAAACGTCTGGGGCTGCATCTGGATCACACCGGCCGCGACGGCAACCCGGTGCGTTTCGGCTTTATTGCCGACGTCGACCATATGCGCGTTGCCATGTTCGTCAAAATGGTTCAATTTAGTCATATCAGCTTCATCATGTGTGGCTTGTTACAATTGAGCACCCTGAAAATGCAGGATGCCGGGAACTGGTTCAGATTTGCGGTATCCAACCCAATGTTCATTGTGGAGTCCATCCGTTGTTGAAAAATTGTCGTCGGCACGAGCGTCGGGAACAGTGCTTCGGAAATGTATCCGTCCGGCCGCGTTCACCTGCGCAGAGATTGACCGCCAGACTGGTCATTGTTGCGTTATTGACCGCCAATACTGCATTCATCCCGGCCGGTTATGCCCAAAGCCTGCCAGATCTGGGTGATGCATCCGACGCAATGGTCACAGAGCCGCAAGAACGCGCCATCGGTAAGCGGATTATGCTTGAAGTGCGCGGCGATCGTGCATTTGTTGAAGACCCTGAAATCAACGAATACATCGCCGCATTGGGCAACCGCTTGATCACCGCATCACGCGGCAGTACCAACGATAACCGCCGCGACTTTGAATTTTTTGTACTCAATGATGATTCGATCAATGCCTTTGCCCTGCTGGGCGGATTTGTCGGTTTCCATTCGGGCTTGATACTGGCATCACGCAGCGAATCTGAACTCGCCGGTGTGGTCGGCCACGAAATTGCCCACGTCACCCAACGGCATGCATCCAGAGGCGCGATGGGTCAACGCACCGGCGGCATCATGCAACTGGCGGCGCTTGCCGCAGCGGTGTTAGCGGCACGATCCGGTTCAGCTTCGGCCGGCCAGGCCACCGAAGCCGCGATTGTCGGCAGCCAGGCATTGGCGATTCAGAATCAACTCGATTACACGCGTGATTTTGAACGCGAAGCGGATCGCATCGGCATTCAGATCATGCTGCGGGCCGGCTTTGACCCGCAGGGTATGGTTGGTTTTTTTGAGCGCTTGTCGCGGGCAAACCGACATAACGAGGGCAAAGCCCCCGGCTACCTGCGCACCCATCCATTGACCACCGAACGCATTGCGGACATGCAAAACCGCATTGATCAACTGTCCAATGAAGGTGAAAAGACCCTGCGCGCCTATGTTGAAAGCCCCGACTACCGGCTGGCACAGGCGAAGTTGCGGGTGATGAGTTTGGGCAACAACGACGCCATCACATTTTTTCGCGCGGCCATTGCCGAACGCACCGTGCTGCGCAACCGTGCCGACGTTTATGGATTGGCCATGGCGATGGCGCGGGCGCGGGATTTTGCCGGTGCCGAGCGCGAACTGGCGGCCATTCGAAACGCGCCATCGCCGCATCCCTGGATTGAAAATCTGGTGGCGGAAATTCAACTTAATCAAGGCCGCTTTGACGCCGCAATCACCACCTATCGCGAGTCATCAAGGCGTTTCCCGGACAGTCGCGCGCTGGCACTGGGCCTGATCGATGCGCACTTTCAGGCGGGCAAGATTGACCAGGCGCTGAGTCTCGCCACCGAGCGCCTGAAATCGATTCATGACGATCCAAAATTGCACGAGTTGGCGGCAAAATGTTTTGAGCGCAAAGGCAAGAAACAAGCACAACACCGCGCCATCGCCGAATCGTATTACCGGCGCGGCAATCTGGTGGGCGCCGTCGAACAGCTCGAAATTGCCCTTAAGGCAAAGGACGGCGATTTTTATGACGCCTCCAGCACTGAGTCGCGCCTGCGCGAACTCAAAAACGAGTATAAAAACCGCGCATTGTTGCCGGGTGAGAAACGCACCGATCAAGATCGCGACCGCGACCGCGAACGATTTGCCATTGGCCCGACCAAAAGATGATTGGTTGGCTTACTTGAGCCGCCAATTGCAACACCCGCATCAGGCGTTGAGTACGCCACGCCGGCTTGCAACGCCGTCTTGGTACAAACCAATGCTGCCCGCCTTGGTCATGTTTCTTCTTGTTGCTGTGATGCCAGTCCAAGCGCAATCGAAGAACGCCACCAACAACATCAAGACTGACGCCCCCACCCCCGAACAAGACCGCGTATCACTCATCGCGGCCATTCAGAAACGCTTCCAGGGCGTGCCGGTTAATGAGTGGAGTCAGGGCGGCGCAACCTTCACACCGGGCGTCGCCGTGACGCCATTGGGCGGCGCACATGCAACCAACGTCAACGACGTGCTGGCGATTGGCAAAAAACAATTCGAGCGCAAATTCAAAAACGGTAAAACGATGGCGGCTTGTTTTGCCAATGGTGGCAGGCGCGTGGCAACCGGCTATCCTCAATTTGACGCCAGGGCGGGCCGCATCGTGACGCTTGAAATGGCCATTAACCAGTGTTTGGTCGCAAATGGCGAAACGTCAATCGGCGTGAATGAATCACTCAGAATGGGTGCGCTGTCGGCACATATTCGCAGCCTGTCGATCGGCCAAAAGCTCAACGTTACTGTCACCACAGCCGGTGGCGAAAATACCGCGCGCGAACGCTACAACACCGGTCGCGGCTGGTTTACGCGACGCATCGGCGAACAAGACCTCGCATGTGCATCGTGTCACGTCTTGCAGGCCGGCGGGATCATTGATGGTGCCGGTATTTCACCCGCCGTCGGACAGGTATTGGCGTGGCCGCGCATCGAGCCCGGCGGTGGCGTGCGTAGTTTGCAACACCAGTTTCAGCGCTGCATGTTGCGGGTCGGGGCCGAGCCGTTGCCACTTTATTCCGCGCCATTCAACGACCTCGAATTTTTCCTGTCAGCCGTGTCAAACGGGCTGACGATTCGTCCGGCCATCACCACACAATAACCACACAATAACCACACAATAACCACGCAATAGCCACGCAATAGCCACACAATGACCACCCAACGACAGGAAGCCGACAAAGCGCGGAAAAATATCCCCCAATCGCGACATTACCTGCCGCCGCGCCGGGTAGCCATCCCCCAAACCAAGTAAAATCTTGGCTGATTGATTGATCCATGATTCCGCCTGCCGTCTGCGGCGCGCTTTCCACTTCGTACCCCCAACTTATCGCCCCCTACAATGAATTTCATCAAGTCGCTGGCCCGTTTCATTTTTCGCCTCAAAGTATTGATCCCGCTGATTCTCATCGCCGTGGTTGCTGCCGGGATGATGCAATACCGGAAAAAACAGGAAGAAAACAAGGCCGACCGCTATCGTACGGTCACGGTTGATACCGGCTCGGTGGTCCAGCGCATCACCGCCAATGGCACCGTCAACCCGGTGACGGTGGTCAACGTCGGCACACAGGTCTCCGGCACGGTGATCAAGCTTTACACCGATTTCAACAAACCGGTCACTGCCGGCCAGGTATTGCTGGAACTCGATCCCGCCCTGATCAAGGCGGCGTTGGCACAGATCGAAGCCAACATGCGCTCGGCAGAAGCATCATTGCGCCTGGCGGAAAGCACCTTGAAACGCAATCAGGAATTGGTCCGCAAGGGCTTTATCACCGACGCCACACTGGAACAAAACACGCGTGATCTGGATGTGGCCAAGGCAACAGTCGCACAGGTGAAGTCGCAACTCGACCGCGAAAAAACCAACCTTTCGTACACCATCATTCGCTCGCCGATCAACGGTATCGTGATTGATCGCAAGATTGATCTCGGCCAGACCGTTGCCGCCAGCTTCAACACGCCGACGCTGTTTCAAATTGCACAAAGTCTCGACGCCATGCAAATCGACACGTCGGTTGCCGAGGCCGACGTCGGCACAGTTAAACAGGGCATGCCAGTCAAATTTAACGTCGATGCGTACCCTGAACGTGATTTTGCCGGCGCCATTCGCCTAGTACGTCTGAACCCGACCATCAATCAGGGTGTGGTCACCTACAACGTGATTGTCGACACCACCAATCAGGACCAGTTGCTCAAGCCGGGCATGACCGCACAGGTCAGTTTTGTCGCGTCACAACGTAATGATGTGGTGCGCATCCCCACCTCGGCATTGCGATTCAAGCCGCCAAAAGACGACAAGAAGGATGACAAGAAAAAGAAGGCCGACGCCAAAGAGCAAAAGAAGGATGACAAATCCGCCGACGCCACACCCGCCAAAGCCGGCGATCGTGCCGCACAACTCACCCCGCCCGCCAGTGGCAGTAGTGGCGGCGGCAGCGGTGGCGGTCGTCGCGGTATCGGTACCGTTTACAAACTGAATGACAAAAACGAACTGGTACCGATACCGGTTCGCACCGGCGTCGCAAGCAATCAGCACACCGAACTGGTATCGGGCGAAGTCAAGGCGGGGGACGAATTGGTCATCCGTGACCTGCAGGACAAAGGCAAGAAATAAGGGTCGCCGAAATGAATGCTGTGGTAAAAAATCCATCCGCAAAGTCGGAAAACCTGATCCAACTGACCGACATCACCAAGAGTTATTTTTCGGCCGATGTCGAGACACCGGTGCTGCACGGGATTAACGTCACCATCAAACATGGTGAGTTTGTTGCCATCATGGGCCAATCCGGCTCGGGCAAATCAACGCTGATGAATATCCTCGGCGCGCTCGATACCCCGACCGGCGGCAGCTACGTATTAAACGGCAAGGAAACGTCCAAGCTCACCGACAATGAACTTGCCAAGGTGCGCAACGAGACCATCGGTTTTGTGTTTCAGGGATTTAACCTGCTCAAGCGCATGCCATTGGTTGACAACGTCGCCCTGCCGTTGTTGTACGCCGGTGTCAGCATGAAAGAGGCGCGCCGACGTGCCGCCGAGAAACTGGCGCAAACCGGACTGGGGGCATTCACCAAGCGGCTGCCGAATCAGATCTCAGGTGGCCAGCAGCAACGTGTGGCGATTTCACGCGCGCTGGTGTGTGAACCGGCGCTGATTCTGGCCGATGAGCCAACCGGCAACCTTGATACAACAACGTCAACCGAAATCATGCAGTTGTTTACCCGGCTGAATGAAGAAAACGGCATGAGCATTTTGATTGTTACGCATGAACCGGATGTGGCGCGCTACGCCAAACGGTTGGTGCGCTTGAAAGACGGTTACGTCACATACGACGGGCCGGTGGCAGACGCACACCTGTGATCAGATAGCCAAACACCAATATCCGCAAGCGTTTCCAGCCATAAATGAATGGAAACGTCCGTCAATAAAGGACTTTCAAAATGAATCTCATGCAGGTTTTCCTAGAAGCATTGCCCGCGATGGGCGTCGCTGAGAGCGCCGTGGCGAGGGGCCCCGCGCATGTTGCGGGGATCGATATAGCGCGATTCAGCGAAAATGCCCGGCACGCTGCCGTTGATTGGAGCAAATCATGAACCTCATGCAGGTTTTCCTAGAAGCATTCAGGGCAATGGGCATGAACAGATTGCGCGCCGGCTTAACCATGCTCGGCATCATTATTGGCGTCGGTGCGGTGGTGCTGATGCTGGCCATTGGCGAATCCGTCAGCGGCGATATTAATAAACGCATCTCCGCCATGGGTTCGAATGTGATGGTGATTTTCCCGGGCTCGTCAACCTCCAACGGCGTGCGTGCGGGGCGTGGTGTGGTGCAAACGCTGACGCTGTCCGACGCGCAGGCCATCGGTCAGCTGCCGTCGTTTAATGCGGTCGCACCAATCGTGCAGCAACCGTTTCAAGTTGCCAGTGGCACCACCAATTGGAACGCCAACGTGATGGGCGTCACCCCGGACTTCTTTACGGTCAAAGACTGGGAGGCCGACAGAGGATCCTTGTTTGGTGATATTGAGATTCGTTCGGCCTCGCGGGTTGCCGTCATCGGCGGCACGGTCGCGAGCAATTTATACGGTGAATCCAACCCGATCGGCCAGACCATCCGTATTCGCAACCGCCCGTTTGAGGTGATTGGTGTATTGGCCAGCAAGGGCAGCGACTTGGGCGGCGGTGATCAGGATGACGCGGTGTTTGTCCCCTTCTCCACCGCACGCCAGCAGCTAATCCGCTGGGGTCAGCCCGGCAGCATTCACTATGCGTTGGCACAAGCCGCGAGTGCGGCACAGGTGCAGGATGCGGTCTACGATGCAACGCAATTGCTGCGAATACGCCACCGCATTCGCGAAGATCAGGACGACGACTTCACCATCCGCGATCTTGCCTCGATCGCCGAAGCCGCACAGGGCATTGCCACGGC
>JANPDI010000040.1:0-5137 GCA_031431435.1 Burkholderiales bacterium | reverse complement strand
TTATCCGACGAAGACTGCAAGGCGCTACAAGCCAACGAGGCGCGGTTGACCGGCCAAGGTGTGCCGGCAGCCGTGGCGAGCGCGGTGGCCCGCACCGATGCGATTTATGCGGCACTCGATATTGTCGAAGCCTCGGCCATCCTGAATCGGCCGGTGGCGCTGACCGCTGCAACCTATTTTGCGATGGTCGGCAAATTGTCGTTGCGCTGGGTCACCGTCCAGGTCACCGCGTTACCGACCGACAGCCATTGGCAGGCCATGGCGCGCGCCGCCATGCGTGACGATGTGGCCAATCTGCAGCGCCAATTGACCGAAAGTGTATTGAAGCTTTCGCCGCAAGCCGTCGATGCGCCGACCGCCATTGCCGCATGGGAAACGCACCACGCCAAGGCGCTTGGCCGCATGCGCGAGGTGATGCAGGACCTACAGGCTGCACGTGAATGTGATCTGGCGATGTTGTCGGTGTTGTTGCGGGAACTTCGCGTGCTCATTTAGGGTCTTGACGTTCATGAACAAAATTTCACCGCGTCTATTGCTGGCCGGCATTGCCGTTTTCTGTTTTGGCCTGCTCGTATTTGGCTGGTTCCTGCAATATGGCCCGAACAAACAACAACCCTGCCCACTGTGTGTGCTGCAGCGGTATACCTTCATTGTTATCGGCCTGACGGCGTTGGTCGGTGCGTTCCACACGCTTATTGGTTATGCGTTGGCCGCCGCAGCGTTCGCGGTATGTGGTGTCGGATTGGCGGCGTGGCACATCCTCAAGGGCGCGAGCATGACCTCCTGCCAGCGTGACCCGATCGGTATATTTGTCAACGGCCTGCCGACGGCAGACTGGTTCCCTGAATATTTTTTCGCCACCGGCGGCTGCGCCGATCAATATTTTTTTATGGGGATCCTCATTCAGATTTGGTCGCTGCTTTGTTTTGTGGGTTTGTTTGCGGTGGGTATGTATTCGGCGTGGCGGATGCGCAAGCGTGCGGGTGATCCCGGTTAAGCCAAACTTGGGCACCGGACGTGCGCGAAACGATGTAGCTGTTTCGCTACTCCGGTGAAGGTGAGAGAGGCGTTTTTTGATCTTCCCCGGACAGCGTGGCCCGTTCATCGGCCATTCATTCCCGGGGCCAAGTGAGTTTTTTGCGGACGAGATTTTTCACAAAACTCAAAAAAACTCGCGCATCAAAAACGCCTCCAGCCCGCTGTTGTCTTCCATCCGCGCCGACAGCACCACCACCCGCCCGATGCGGTGTGACTCCCAGTTGAAGTTGCCCTGATAGTGTTGCCGGATCAGCGCAATCATTTTGCGCACAATCGCCAGTTCAACATCGCCGCCGATGCCGGCATCAATTTCGATCAGCTCATATTTGCTGCGTTCGCGATCGGTGGTCCAGCCGCGAAATGAAAACGCCGCATAACGCGTACCTTTGCTCTTGATCTGGAACACACCACTGGTGCCGTCCTGGCCACGCCCGAGTGATTGGGTGTTGCGTTTAAATCCGGCCTCGGCGCGTTCGGCGTCACTCATCTCACGTTCACCATTACGCGCATCGGCATTTTGTTTCGCCAGAAAATCCTCTTCCGCCTGCCGCTGCGCACGGCGCGCATTCACGGCGGCCATGAAGTCTAACGGTGGCGCCTTGGTCTCCGGGCGACGAACGGTTTTATCCGGTGGTGGCGGCTCGGGCACATCAAGCACCGGCGGCATGACCGAAGACGGCTTGCGCACCGCGATCACGCGCGGTGGTGGTGTTGCGGCGGGCTTTTGCACATTCTCGGCGGGTGCCGGCGCGGTGTCGGCACGTGGCGGGGCGATGGTGACCTGCAGCGGCCCCTGCCCGCTCGGTGCCGCGCCTTCCATCCGTTCAGCCGGCTTCGGCACCAGCCAGACAAACAACGTATGGATAAGCAACGACAACAGCAATCCCAGCCACAGTGTGCGCAGCGAGCGGCGTGGTGTGATGCGCTGGTCGGTTTCCGCACCGTGCGTCTGCGGAAAGTCGCCATTTGCAAAGGCAATTGACAGTTTGGCGATTGAAGACATCGTCTAGCGGTAAGGCAGCCCGAATGGCCGATCGTTCACGGAAAGTTGGTCATTCACGAGGGAATCAGTATAAGTGACAAGGCTTGCAAGTCGCATTACGCCCACAATGCGGCCATGGTGCGGCGAACGGTCTGAGTCGATTGGACAAAATGTCGCTACGGTTTAGCTGGCTGTGTACTGTCACCGCCACGCCTGGGTGTTAGCAAATGGGATAAGCTAGTGAAAGTCTCGCAAAAACGGACGTTTTCAGGCATTTATGGCTGGGAACGGCCGTGGATGCTGGAGGTGGCAGATTAAACGTGGTCTGTCCCGGATTATTTAATCAGCAGCGGGACTTGCTCGAGTTGAATGAGCGGGCGGCGGGGCATACAAAAATGATAGGGAAAAATAATCGACGCCGACCCCTTTAATTTCACAGTGAATGATCCCGCATCCGTAGGACTGGGATAAAGAATCATGGATACACAAGCACGACGACTGGCGGATGGCTTACGGCAAAAATGCCTGACGACCCCCGTCCCTTTTGGTGTTTCGCAGGCGTCAATACCTGGGCAGCGTAGAAACTCGTTAGTTCGGCTACAAAGGCCAGATCTGGAAATTCGAGTGAGGGTAATAGATTATTCATCCTCAAAAAATTGCGTCCAGGCTAGCGCAATCGTAAATTGTGGGACCGGGACAAATGGCTGTCTGGAAATAGAATCACAATAAATGAATATGCGAGCGATAATTAATCAAATTGCGCCGCGACCTGTGAACGTTGCAGGTCGGATTCAACCCCACCACTAGAAATCCCCGAATGCAAACCGATACACGGCAACAACCACTGCGCGCCATCGTCGCCGCGGTGCACCTGCAAAACGTTTCCGACGCTGAGTTTGAATCATCCCTGACCGAACTGCGGGAACTGGCGAAAACGCTCGGCTACGTGGTCGTGGCCACGTTCATCCAAAAACGCACCAGCTTTGATCGGGCCGCGTATCTGGGTATCGGCAAACGCCAGGAGATTCGTCGCTTTGTCGAAAACGCACCTGAAGATGACGATGCCGATGCAGCGTTGGACGACGACACGGATGACGAAACGGACGATGCCCCACCCGACCCATCCGAGCCGGCCGATCCAGAGACCCGCCGCGCCGATGTGTTGCTGATCGATCACGAGGTGTCGCCTTCGCAGGCGCGCAATCTCGAAATCGCGGTCGGCTGCGAGGTGATGGATCGCACCATGGTGATCCTCGAAATTTTCCACCGCCACGCCAGTTCACGTGCCGCGCGTGCACAGGTCGAGATCGCCCGCCTTGGTTATATGTCACCACGATTGCGTGAGGCCGCCAAACTCGCCGGCCCCAAAGGCCGTCAGCGCAGCGGCACCGGCGGCCGTGGCGCGGGCGAAACCCACGCCGCACTCGACCGCCAAAAAATTCGCAACCGCATTGCCGAGCTGCAACTCGAAATCACCGCGATGGACGCCGAACGCCAGACGCAACGCGCAAGACGGCAGGCCAACCAGGCCGGCAGCGCGGCTGGCGGCAGCGGTATTGCGCGGGTCGCATTGGTCGGCTACACCAATGCCGGCAAATCCACGCTCATGCGCGCCCTCACCGGCAGCGAAGTATTGGTCGCCAATAAACTGTTCGCCACGCTTGACACGACGGTGCGCGCACTGCACCCCGAAACCGTACCGCGTGTGTTGGTCAGTGACACGGTCGGATTCATCAAAAACCTGCCGCATGATTTGGTGGCTTCCTTCAAATCGACGCTGGAAGAAGCGGCTGAATCGTCGCTGCTGCTACACGTGATCGATGCAAGTGACCCCGGCTTTGAACGCCAGTTGGAAGTGACCGACAAGGTGCTGGCCGAATTCGGCGCCGACGTGGTGCCGCGACTTCGTGTCTTTAACAAGATCGACATGGTTGGCGACGATGCCGTACAAGCGACAACTGAAGCGGCGCTGCGCAAAAAATATCCGGATTGTATTGTCATGAGCGCACGCCGCCCAGCCGATGTGGCAACGATGCACACCGCCATCCGCGCATTTTTTCAGAAAGACCTGATCGAGTCGGAGTTATTCCTGCCATGGTCGGCTCAACAGCTGCGCGGCAAGATATTTGCCAGCTGTGAAGTGTTGGACCAACGCGCCGACAACGACGGCGCATTCTTGCGGGTACGTGGTGAGAGTGCGACGATCAAAAGTTTGCAAGAGCAGCTCGCTGCAAAGTAGTTATCAAGTGATTACGTCGAAGCCTGCCCCAACGCTAGAAAATGCGGACCGAGCGGAATGCTCGGTTGTGACCCATAGCGGTCCTACAATTTTCCCGAAAGCGGACATCGCGGATAGTCTAATCGCCGCTACTTAAGGACTACCTTCGTGAGTTTTGAGCCCTTTGATTGAAGGTAGTGTCTTGAGCAATGCTGGGCAACGCCACAGGCTTTGATCGCAGAAAATGGTGTTTGCTTCGGTGATTCAATCCCCACTCGGAACGTCTTTAGCTTAGAGATTGGGTAACGCTCCAGCATCTGCCACGTTTGCTTGTTTGTGGCGTCATAGGTCAGCGCGAAAAGAGAAAATTCCGTCTTGTCGTCTTTGACAAACACGAACGCACCGCCAATCAAACCGTTCCCCTGAAGGTCGGCGGGATAGCAGCATGGCTGTCCGTTTGGCAATGTTTCACCCTGCGCTCCATTCCAACCTGAAGGCGCAATCGGGCCGCTTGCTCGTGCAGTGCCTATGGCACACAGAACCGCCATGCATAGTGCTCGTGCAATCAAAGGGAACTTGCGGATTGATTCGGTTCGCATCTAGCTTTCCATCCAATCTGGCGCGCTGGGCCTCAAAATCCTATGACTGCTATTGGCCGCTAGGCGGCAATCAATACGTCAGCTGAAATACCAAAATCAGTGTGCAGTTTACGAATCATCGCCAACGATAACGGGCGCTTACGGCTTAGAACCTCATAAGCACGGTTTGGTCGGCCAAAAACAGGCGTCAAGTCGTGAATCGTCAGGCCGCGTTGTTCCATCACAAATTTGATCGACTCGACAGGGTCGGGCGGCATCATCGGATAGTGCTTCGCTTCATAGGCCTGAATCAACGTAACC
>JANPDI010000039.1:0-9235 GCA_031431435.1 Burkholderiales bacterium | reverse complement strand
TGTAGCGCACGCATGGTTTTTCATCGCGCGGCGAACAAGATGAAATGCCACCACTGCGGCGCGGAGTCACGTGCGCCAACCACCTGCGGCGATTGCGGCTCAACCGATTTGCACCCGGCCGGCCAGGGCAGCGAACGTATTGAAGCGGCCTTGCAGGCGGCGTTGCCGGATGCGCGCATCACCCGCGTGGATCGTGATGCGACGCGCCGGCGTGGCAGTGCCGAGAAGATATTTACCGCGGCGGCAAATGGCGAGATTGATATTTTGGTCGGCACACAGATGCTCACCAAGGGCCATGATTTTCCCAAACTCACGCTGGTTTGCGTGGTGAACGCCGATGGCGCGGTGTTTTCAGCCGATTTCCGTGCCGCCGAACGGCTGGCACAACAAATGGTGCAGGTCGCGGGCCGATCGGGTCGCGCCGATGCGCCCGGGCGGGTATTGATTCAGACACGTTTTCCCGAGCATCCGGTTTATCAAGCGGTTGCCAGCCACAACTACAACCAGTTTGTTGCGGTCGCCCTCGCCGAACGACGCGTGATGCATTTGCCGCCGTACAGTTATCTGGCGCTGCTGCGAGCGGAATCACGCGACATCGCCAAGCTCGACGATTTTTTGACGCTGGCACAACAAACCGGACAAACAATCGTGGCCGGCATGGCCGGCGCAACCAACAGCGCCGACAACGCCATCAGGATTTGGGAACCGGTCGCCTCGACCCTCGAACGCAAGGCCGGCTACACGCGCAAACAACTGATGGTGCAAGCCGATCGGCGCGGCGGGTTGCAGCAATTTCTGGCGGCATGGATTGCGGTCATACGCGACGGTGATAAACGCAACGTCAAGTGGGTGATCGACGTCGATCCAATTGACGTTTAAAAGTCGTTTATTGGCGGGCATTTTCAGCAATTTTTGCCTGAAGGTGCCCGCCAATAAACGACTTTTGTATTTTTTAACCGAACATCGACTCGGCCGGACACCCCCAGCCGCTATAATGTGCCATTCTGTTTAGATTCGACCCATGTCACACTTTGCCGATAACAAATCCGCCGTAGCCGACCTGTTTCAGACCGCGCTTTTTTCAGCGTTCCCGGCACTGCAAGATGAAACGCCGCCATTTGCCATTGCGGTTGAAAAACCGAAAAACCCGGAGCACGGGCACTACGCTGTCAATAGTGCGTTGCATCTGGCCAAAAAACTCGGCAAAAAACCCCGCGAAATCGCCGAGGCCATTGTTGCCGCACTGCCCGCATCGGCGTTACTCGCCGGGACGCCTGAAATCGCCGGCCCCGGGTTCATCAACGTGCGTTTATCGCGCCAAGCCGAAACCCGCATCGTCACGGAAATTTCCCTGCGCGGTGCAAAATTTGGCACCAGTGATGTTGGCAACCACGAAAAAGTCATGGTGGAGTTTGTCTCGGCCAACCCGACCGGGCCGTTGCATGTCGGTCACGGCCGTGGCGCGGCCATCGGCGACACGCTGGCACGACTGCTGACCTCACAGGGATACGACGTCAGCCGCGAGTTCTATTACAACGACGCCGGCGTGCAAATCGAGAATCTTGCTGCATCCGTCACCGCCAGACTCAACGAGCGGGCGGGCGTCGAAACCGAATTTCCTGAAGGCGGCTACCGCGGTGACTATATCGTCGAAATCGCCGAGCGTTATGCCGCCGAGCATCCGTCGGATGCACTAGGCGCGGATCACGACGCTGTGCGCAAATTCGCCGTGGCGGCATTGCGCCATGAACAGGACCTCGACCTGAAGGCATTTGAGGTGAATTTTGATTTGCACTATCTGGAGTCGTCGATCTATACCGATGGACTGGTCGAAAAAACAGTGAATACACTGGTGGCAAAAGGCCACACCTACGAAGAAGGCGGCGCGCTGTGGCTGAAGTCAACCGAATATGGTGACGACAAAGACCGCGTGATGCGCAAATCCGACGGCACCTATACCTACTTTGTGCCGGACATCGCCTATCACGTCAGCAAATGGCAGCGCGGCTTCACCCGCGCCATCACCGAGCTTGGCGCCGACCATCACGGCTCTCTGATGCGCGTGAAGGCGGGACTACAAGCGATGGAAATGGGCGTGCCGCAAGGTTATCCGGATTACGTGTTGCACCAGATGATTACCGTCATGCGCAGCGGTGTCGAAGTCAAAATTTCCAAACGTGCCGGCAGCTACGTCACCTTGCGCGACCTGATCGATGAAGTCGGCCGTGATGCCACGCGCTACTTTTTTATCATGCGCAAATCCGACTCACAATTGACGTTTGATATTGACCTTGCCAAGAGTCGCTCCGAAGACAATCCGGTTTATTACGTCCAGTACGCCCACGCCAGAATCTGCCGGGTGCTTGAGCAATGGGGCAGTGACGTCGCATCGCTGGCCAACGCCGATTTGTCGCCGCTTACCAGCGCCTACGAATCCGAGTTGCTGCGCACACTCGCCGATTTTCCGGAAACACTCAGCCTGGCCACGCGCGAATTGTCGCCGCATATTGTCGCCAATTATCTGGGCGAGCTCGCCGCCAAGTTGCACACGTACTACAATGCCGAACGCTTTCTGATTGATGATGAATCATTAAAAATGGCGCGCCTGGCACTGATTGTGGCGGTCCGACAGGTTCTCAACAATGGCCTCGACGTGCTTGGCGTTTCTGCGCCGGAGAAAATGTAAACATGGCAAATGACATGAAACCAAATCCGCCTGTGCGTCCCGCTGCCGGTGGTTGGGCGGGTGGCAAGCGCGGCATGAATCCGTTGTTTGCGGGGATCATTATTGGCCTGCTGCTCGGCATCTTTCTGGCCCTTGGTGTGGCGATCTGGCTCAATCGCACCTCGAATCCATTTGTCGAGAAAACCAAGCCGTCGGAAACACTCGCGCCAATGAAAACCACACAGCCATCGCCAAGCGGTGTGTCGGCGAAGGCCGATGGCGCTGACCCGGCCAAGCCGCGGTTTGAGTTTTACCAAATCTTGCCGGGTGAAAAAGACGGCAAAGACCACGCGACAAGCCCTGCCAAGAAGGCGGCAGAAACCGCGCCGGCTGCGCCAAAGGAGGCAAAGGCTGAGGCCAAAGAGCCGCCAAAATCACTCAATGAAATTGTCTATCTGCAGGCGGGCGCGTTCCAAAGTGAGGCCGAAGCCGATAATATGAAAGCCAAGGTTGCCTTCGCCGGATTCGAGGCAACCATCAAGCCGGTCAACGTGGTTGGCAAAGGCACGTTATTCCGGGTGCGACTCGGTCCGTTCAAAAGCCAGGAAGAAGTGAACCGAATCAAGACTGTATTGTCCCAAAATGGTATCGGCGCGGCGGTTGTCAAACCGGACTGAATCGCCGTCAGGCACGTTGCTTCAACCAATCAATAGGATCGTTCATGACACGTAACATTCTCCCCTTTGGTATTCCGCGATTGTTTGCGTTACTGGCGGCGTACACGCTGTCGATCGCCGCTGTTTCCACCGCGCTTTCCCCTGGCGCCTTTGCACAGGGGCAGGTCAAGGAAGTGGTGCGGCTTGATCCGGTACAGCCGACATCGAACGACGGAACAATCGAAGTGTTGGAGTTTTTTGGTTACGGTTGCATCCATTGTGCAAACCTTGAACCGGCGCTTGAAACATGGGCCAAACGGCAGCCTGCTGATGTTCGGCTCAAACGTGTTCCGGCCGGATTTGGTTCGAGTGGTGTTGACGACATACCGATTTTTTATACACTCGAAGCGATGGGTCAAGTCGATCGCCTGCACAAGAAATTATTTGAAGCCATCTTTAACGACCGCGTCATGATCGCGCACAAACCAACCATGCTGAAATGGCTGGAAAAACAGGGCGTTGATCCGGCCCAGTACGAGTCTGTCGAACGGTCATTCTCGGTGCAGTCAAAAATCATGCGTGGCAAGGGACTGGCCGGGCAATACAAAATTACTGCGACGCCGATGATGGTCGTCAACGGTCGCTACATTGTTCAACAAGTTGGCGGCACCAGCATATTCGACACACTCGACCGCTTGATCGCCGAACAGCGCGCCCTCATGAAGCCGGCCACCGGCAACGCACCAAAGGCGGCGCCAGCCAGGACAGCACCTGCCAAGGCATCCACCGCACCCGCCCCTGGCAAATAACGCCACAGCGGCACCTGACAATCGGCACCTGCGGGTGCCGATTTTGTTTCCGGCGGCCGTCCATGATACAAAGCGCGGACTGATAAACTGTCGCCATGAAAAAAATATTCATCACGGGCGCATCGAGTGGCATCGGCGAATCGCTCGCACGTCATTACGCGACGCAGGGGGTGCAACTCGGCTTGGTGGCAAGGCGCGCCGATTGGCTGGAAAAAGTCGCTGCGGACATCTCACCGCGCCCGGAGATTTATGCCTGTGACGTTCGTGATATTGCCCAACTGAAATCAGCGGCAGGTCACTTTATGCAAAAACACGGCGTGCCCGACATCGTCATCGCCAACGCCGGCGTATCACGTGGTACCGCGACCGAAATTGCAGACGATCTGATTGCGTTCCAGGAAGTTTTTGATATTAATGTCATGGGCATGGTGAATACTTTTCACCCGTTTGTTGACGCCATGAAGACCAAAGGTGACGGCACCCTGGTTGGAATCGCCAGTGTTGCGGGCTTTCGCGGTATTCCCGGTGGCGGCGCCTATTCGGCATCAAAAGCGGCGGCCATCAGCTATTGTGAAAGTTTGCGGGTTGAATTGCGTCCATCCGGCGTTTCGGTCGTGACCATTTGCCCCGGCTATATCCGCACACCGATGACGGCGGTAAACAAATTCAAGATGCCGTTCCTGATCGATGTCGATCAGGCCGTGGTGCGGTTTGCGCGCGCCATTGATGCAAAAACGTCGTTCACCGTCATCCCATGGACAATGGGAATTGCCGGGCGCGTGTTACGCGTGTTGCCCAACTGGATATACGACCGCATCTTCCAACACATGCCCAGAAAAGCAAGATGATTGCCAAAGGCAATCATCGCAGTCCCTGCGAAGGCAGGGACCCAAGTTCTGCTCATCCCGGAGGCAATCATCGCAGTCCCCGCGTTGGGTGGAGCGAGGGTTTCGTAAGGCACCGCCTTGCGCTCGCGCAACCGGTGCGCCATGCAGGGCGCGCCGTGGGACGGGACCCAAGTTCTGTCCATCGTATTTAGACAACCATCAACATGTCACTCCTGCTCTCACGCCGCGATCTCAATTTTCTGCTTTATGAATGGCTCGACGCCACTGCACTCACGCAGGGGACGCGTTATGCCGAGCACAATCGTGAAACCTTTGATGCGGTTTTGGATATCGCCGAAAAAATCGCCGCCGATTATTTTGCACCGCATAACCGCAAGAGCGACTTGAACGAACCACACTTCGACGGCACGTCGGTGACCGTGCTGCCTGAAGTCAAAACCGCAATTGATGCCTTTAATCAGGCCGGACTCGTTGCCGCCGCGCAGGATGAGTCGATGGGTGGCATGCAATTGCCGACGCTGATCGACAAAGCCATGATGGCGTATTTCATGGCGGCCAATTGTGCAACGGCAGGTTATCCGTTTCTGACAATTGGCAACGCCAACTTGCTGCTTGCACACGGTTCAAGGGATCAGATTGATCGTTTTGTAAAACCCATGTTGGCTGGCCGTTTTTTTGGCACCATGTGCCTGTCCGAGACGCAGGCGGGCTCATCCCTGTCGGACATCAAAACGCGCGCCGAGCCGGACAAGACGGACAATCACCAATATCGTCTGACCGGCAACAAGATGTGGATTTCCGGTGGCGAACACGAGATGTCAGAAAACATTGTGCATCTGGTATTGGCGCGTTTGCCGGATGCGCCGGCCGGGGTAAAAGGCATCTCGCTGTTCATCGTGCCGAAATTTCTGGTCAATGACGACGGCACGATCGGTGCCCGCAACGATGTGGTGCTGGCCGGTTTGAACCATAAGATGGGTTATCGCGGCACCACCAATTGCCTACTCAATTTTGGTGAAGGCAAACACCTGCCGGACGGCAAGCCGGGTGCAATCGGTTATCTGGTCGGTGAGCCGCACAAGGGTCTGGCGTGTATGTTTCATATGATGAACGAGGCGCGCATCGGTGTGGGGCTCGGCGCAACCATGCTCGGTTACACCGGCTACCTACATTCACTCGACTACGCAAAAACCCGGCCACAAGGCAGGCCGGTGTCGGCCAAGGATCCGGCCAGCCCGCAGGTGCCGATTATCGAGCACGCCGATGTGCGGCGTATGTTGCTTGCGCAAAAGTCATACGTCGAAGGCGCGTTGGCATTAAATCTCTATTGCGCCAGGCTGGTTGATGAAGAGAAAACCGCGGATGACGACACCACACGTAACAACATCACGCTGCTGCTCGACATCCTCACGCCGATTGCCAAGAGCTGGCCTTCACAGTGGTGCCTGGAAGCCAATTCTCTTGCGATCCAGGTGCTGGGTGGATACGGGTACACACGTGATTTTCCGGTCGAACAGTTTTATCGTGACAACCGGCTCAACGCGATCCATGAAGGTACACACGGCATCCAGGGCCTGGACCTGCTCGGACGCAAAGTGGTCATGCACGATGGCGCGGCGTTCAAGTTGTTGGGTGCGCGCATCAACCAAACGATTCAACAGGCGCAACAGTCCTCACATCCTGACACACAACATTTTGCCAATGCCCTGGCGCAGCAGGTTGCGCGACTCGGCGCGGTGACACAAACGTTATGGGGTGCCAACGATGTCAACCGCACACTCGCCAACGCCACGATTTATCTGGAGGCATTCGGCCACGTCGTCATGGCGTGGATCTGGCTGGCACAATCCCTTGCTGCCTCACAGCACTATCACGATGATGAGAGTGATTTTTATCACGGTAAGTGGCATGCATGTCGTTACTTTTTCACCTTTGAATTGCCAAAGGTGACGCCGATGCTGGATCTGCTTGCCTCACTCGACAACACCACGCTTGAAATGAAACCGCAATGGTTTTAATCCCGCCCGCCAAATGACCACACATAATCCAAAGGACAATGCCACCACCCGGTTTTCAGACCGCGTCGCAGACTACGTGAAATATCGGCCGCATTATCCGCTTGAAATTATCGACCTGCTGGCGGCCAATTGCGGTCTGACACCGGACAGCGTAATCGCCGACATCGGCTCGGGTACCGGCATTCTCACCAAATTGTTTCTGGAAAATGGCAACGCGGTGGTTGGTGTTGAACCCAACCGGGAAATGCGCGAAGGCGGCGATGAATACCTCGTGGATTTTGGACGATTCACCAGTATCGATGGCACGGCCGAGGCCACCCGTCTGCCAATAGGATCAATGGACTTTGTGCTCGCCGGTCAGGCGTTTCACTGGTTTGACCGCGAACAGGCGCGCGCTGAATTCCGGCGCATTTTGAATGAGGCCGGCTGGGCCGTTCTTATTTGGAACGACCGTCGCGTTGACACAACCCCGTTCCTGCGCGACTACGAAGATTTGTTGCAAACCTGGGGCACCGATTACCAACAAATCAACCACAAGAATATTCAGGATCCGGCGGTGTTTGCGTCATTTTTTGACGGGCCGTATCGAGAGGCGACATTTGAAAACAGACAACGCTTTGATTTTGATGGCTTGATGGGACGCCTGCACTCGGCCTCGTATGTGCCGGCCATCGGCCATCCCAACTACGCACCACTGGCCAAGCGCGCACGGGAAATTTTTGATGCGCACCAGCACAATGGGGCAATTGAATTTGCCTACGACACCCGCCTCTTCTACGGTGCGATTTTGTGACGTCCGCCGAAACAACCGGTAACTAGTATTTACCGGTCAGCCCCATCGCGACAAACGGCGGTTCCCGCCCGGTGAGTTTTTCCAGCATGATGAGTTCATCGTCGGTATGGTTCATGAACGGCCCTTTTTCGGCTTTCATGATGCCGCTGCGATCGTCCAGCCAAAGCGGTGATTCATGATGGGTGGTCTTGACGATTTTGGGTTCACGCATGCCCGCGCCGTCGATTGCCGCCTCACCGTAGCAAAGGCAGAAGTAGGTGCGGCCTTCATGAATTTCCATGTAAAAACCGGTTCCACGAATGCCGATGGTGGCGTTGGGTGAACGGAACTGCACACGCTGATCCGGTGCGCGCTTCGCCAACACTGACAGTACTTTGCCGGTGAGAATCAACACCTTGTCGAGCACATCAGGTTGTGATTTTGATGCTTCAAGTACGACGGTCGAATTGTCACGTAACAAGTATGCGTCTTTGCCAACCACAACCACGGCAAAGCTGTTGGGGCCGGTGGTGACACGATCACCGGGTTTGACCGGTGACCCGACGCGGGCCGGTTTGCCATTCACGGTCGCCGTGCCCTGCAATGTATTGATGCCTGCGACGGTTGGCACGTCACCTTTGGCCAACACCTCCTGGATCAAGCCGGAAATGCCGGCCGGACCAAGCAGACCCAGTGCGGCGGCATTTTTCAACCATTGACGGCGGCGCATATTGTTCATGTTGTTTTCCCCGAAAGAATTAACGTCCAATTGTACGGCCGGCCAACGGGTTTAGATGCACCCGTTCAACACAACCCGTACAAATGTTGACCATGGTTGCCGCACTACCGCCGTTTAAATACCAAATCCCACACGCCGTGGCCCAACTTTAGCCCCCGCCGCTCAAAGTTTGATTCGGTTCGATAGGCCGGGCGCGGCGCGAAGCCATCAGCGGTATTGACCAACAGCGGTTCGTGTTGCAGCACGTCAAGCATATGTTCGGCATATTCCTGCCAATCAGTGGCGCAATGAATATAGCCACCCGGCGCAATTTTTTGGGCGAGTAATTTGGTAAAGGCCGGCTGAATCAGGCGCCGTTTGTGGTGGCGCTTTTTGGGCCACGGGTCGGGGAAAAAAATATGCACACCGGCCAGCGATGCATCACCGATCATTTGTGTCAACACGTCGACAGCATCGTGCTGTACCACGCGCACATTGGTGATGTGGCGTTCGCCGAGCATTTTGAGCAGCGACCCGACGCCGGGCGTATGCACTTCGATTGCCAGAAAATTGTCGGCGGGTCGCGCCTCGGCGATATCCGCGGTGGCGTGCCCCATGCCGAAGCCGATCTCAACAATGGTTGTGCCGTCACGGCCAAATGCCGCACCGACATCAAGTAGACGGCCGGCATAACCGACCATGTTTGCGCCACCATCGTCAATCGCCCGCGCCTGTGCCGCCGACAGGCG
>JANPDI010000038.1:0-14945 GCA_031431435.1 Burkholderiales bacterium | reverse complement strand
CAAATCGCGCAACGTGCCGTCGAGAATCGCCTTGGCGTTGACAAATTCACCCAGCCCTTCACACGCAGAATCAATCAATGCGGTGAGCGCGGCGATATCAAGCGGACGTTTCTTGCCGGCGATGGTGACATTCAACGCGGTTGATGTGGCGGTTGCTTCGGGCGACTTTGCGGCGCGCTCGGCGGCGCGTTCGTTGTTGCGCTTTTCGCGATACAACACATAAGACCGGGCGACTTCGTGTGCGCCATTGCGCATCAACGCCAGTTCAACCTGATCTTGCACTTCCTCAATATGAAAGGTGCCGCCCGATGGTTTGTGACGCAGCAGCGCGCTGACCACCACCGTCGTGGTTTGCTGCACTTGGTCACGCATCCGCGCAGAGGCGGCTTCATGGCTGCCGTTGACGGCGATAAACGCCTTGGTCACGGCCACGGCAATCTTCTGTGGTTCAAATGATGCAACAGCGCCGTTACGACGAATAATCTTGTAATCCATATACCGCGATTCGACCGAATCAGTATTTCCGGTGTTAAGCATGGGGTTGACGAGCGGGTTCACCGGATCAATGTCGGTACCGAGTCTCATGTGTTGTCTCCTGTTGGAATCTATTTTTGTTTAATATCAATTACTTATCCCCGCAGACATACTGAGACTTAGACATTTCTGGCGTCGTTCAGGCAATCCTGAACCACTGAGGGTGACAGAAAGGCGGTGGAGTTATCCACAGCAAATCCACAACACGTCCCAACCTTATGAGGTGGGTTAGGAACAGAAATATCCACAAGATGTAGTGTCCGCTTGGGTTAGCGACACAATATATCGCGGCAAAACAATGTGCAAGAGATATTTTTTTCACCTGAAATTGCCTTAAAAATCAGATTGTTAAAGCACCCTAAATGACGATTTGCGGGGAAACAACTTCATGTAATACATGAAGTTTTTAAAGCCAAGAATTGATGCGCTTTCTGAGGCAAAAATGGCTGAGAATGCCCGTCGAATCTAGACTTTTGCCCCTAGCGCTAAACTGGTTTGTTGGTTGGTGGGCAGTTTTTGTTGCTGTTTTGCGGTTTTTTGATGCCGAGACAACCGTTTTCTGACAAAAACACTGGGTTGCCACCTTGGTCGGCGGCATCGTTGCTGCCACCAACACCCGAATTCGTCCGGTGGCGCCCGCAGCATGGTTGGACTCCGCGGCGTGTTTGTTAAACTGCCGGTTTTCGTCCGACAATAACAAGAGGCGCGCAATGAGCATCAAAAGCGATAAATGGATCCGGCGGATGGCTGAGCAACACGGCATGATCGAGCCGTTTGAGCCCGGACAAGTGCGCGAACACGACGGCAAACGCATCGTCAGTTATGGCACGTCCAGTTATGGCTACGACATTCGCTGTTCAAACGAATTCAAGTTGTTTACCAATCTGAATTCAACCATTGTCGACCCGAAAAATTTCGACCCGAATTCGTTTGTTGATATGCAGGGTGACTTTTGCATCATCCCGCCGAATTCGTTTGCGCTGGCACGCACGGTCGAATATTTTCGCATTCCGCGCAACGTATTGACAGTGTGTCTGGGCAAGTCGACCTATGCGCGCTGCGGCATCATTGTCAACGTCACCCCGTTCGAACCCGAATGGGAAGGTTATGTGACGCTTGAATTTTCAAACACCACGCCGCTGCCGGCAAAAATTTATGCCAATGAAGGCATTGCGCAGGTGCTGTTTTTTGAAAGCGATGAAGTGTGTGAGACCTCCTACAAGGATCGCGGCGGCAAGTATCAGGGACAGAAGGGCGTCACCCTTCCGAAGATGTAGGCATGACCATCCGCTCCCGTTTCGCCCCGAGCCCGACCGGCTTTCTCCACATTGGCGGGGCGCGCACTGCGTTATATGCATGGGCGTTTGCCCGTCGTCATGGCGGCACGTTCATTTTGCGCATCGAAGACACCGACGTTGAACGCTCCACACCCGAAGCGGTGCAGGCGATTCTCGACGGCATGCAATGGTTGGGGTTGGACTTCGACGAAGGTCCGTTTTTTCAAATGCGCGCGATGGAACGTTACAAGGAAGTGGTTGCGCAAATGCTCGCCAACGGGTCGGCCTACCACTGCTACATGCCGCCGGCGGAACTCGACGCATTGCGCGAAGCGCAGCGCGCGCGCGGCGAAAAGCCTCGCTACGATGGCACCTGGCGCCCCGCCCCCGGCAAAGTTTTGCCGCCGGTCCCGGCAGGCGTGCGTCCGGTGGTGCGGTTTGCCAATCCAACCGATGGTGTGGTGGCATGGGTGGACGCGGTCAAAGGCCGGATTGAAATTGCCAATACCGAACTCGACGACTTGATCATCGCCCGCGCGGACGGCACACCAACCTACAATTTTTGTGTTTGTGTGGATGATTGGGACATGAAGATCACCCATGTGATACGCGGCGACGATCACGTTAACAACACGCCACGGCAAATCAACATCCTGCGCGCGCTTGGCGCGGACATTCCGGTCTACGCGCACCTGTCGATGATTCTCGGTGACGACGGCCAAAAACTGTCAAAACGACACGGCGCGGTGTCGGTCATGGAATATCCGCAAAACGGCTATGTGCGCGATGCCGTGGTCAACTACCTGGCACGCCTGGGTTGGTCACACGGCGACGCCGAAATTTTTTCGATGGACCAGTTTTGCCAGTGGTTTGACCTCGACCACATCACCGCCTCAGCCGCACAATTCAATACCGAAAAGCTGAACTGGCTGAATCAAGAGTACATCAAGAAAATGGACGCGGAACCGCTGGGTGCCCTGCTGGTGTCTTTCCTCGAAAAAACCGGGATACCTTTTGCAGACGGCCCATCACCGGCACTGGTGGCCGACGCGCTGCGGGAACGTGCAAGAACCCTGGTGGAAATGGCCGAGCAGGCGCATTATTTTTTTGTGCCCCCACAAACCGATGCCACGTTGCTGTCACAACACCTGACCGATGCCGCCAGAACAGCGATCAAGAGTCTGGGTATTTCGTTAAAAACAACCGCGTGGGTCAAAACAGAAATCAATGCCGCCTTGAAGAGCACAATTGCGGCGCATGGCCTCAAGATGCCGCAGCTGATGATGCCGCTGCGGGTCATGCTGACCGGACAAACCCAAACGCCGGGGGTTGACGCGGTCATGCATGTGTTGGGACGCGAAGAAGTGCTCCGCCGTCTGGAAGCGGCATCCGGCTAGACCGCGACAATTGGCAAATCCAGCACTTGGCATTTGCCTGCGCTTCACGCTATAATCTCGCTCTTGTCTGTGGGGGTATAGCTCAGCTGGGAGAGCGCTTGCATGGCATGCAAGAGGTCAGCAGTTCGATCCTGCTTATCTCCACCACAGAATTTAGTGCCTATTGAGTAGCAGGTCGTGCAGAGCAGCAAAACACTGCGCGACATCAACGCAATATCAAGTTTGTATCACCGTAGTAAGACGTGTGAGTCCCCATCGTCTAGAGGCCTAGGACATTGCCCTTTCACGGCAGTAACACCGGTTCGAATCCGGTTGGGGACGCCATATTAATCAAGGGCTTAGTCAGGCGACTAAGCCCTTTTTTATTGCCTGTTTTTTGCCTGCTGTTGATCTGCTATTTACCTGTTATTTACCTGCTGTCTAACTGAGGGTCAACGATTTTTTCCGCGCACGACAATCTGGCAATGGTGCACGCGCGGGAAAACCACCGGATAATGTCGGCTCGCCCGACTCAATTTAACCTTCCGAATCAATTCAAATGAATATTCAATCGTTTCGCTATCTGATGGCGCTGTTGCCGCATGCCGCAATCGTTGCCGCGATCACATTAACGACACACGGCGCGGCTGTTGCGCAGAACCCGGTGCCCGCAGCTGCCGCCGAGACCATGCGGGCCGAAGTCGGCAAACCATTGCAGGCCGCGCAGGAAAAAATCCAGGCGAAGCAATACAAAGAGGCGTTGGCAAAGATTGGCGAAGTTGACCTGATCCCGAACAAAACACCCTATGAGAATTTTTTCATTGAACGCATGCGTGGCACAGCGGCGCTGGCATTGGGTGAACACGCCATCACGGCAAAATCATTTGAGGCGTTGTTAGCCACCGGTCGACTGACCCCGGCTGAACGCACGCTATATGCGGAAGCAATCACCGGCGCGTTTTACAACTTGAAGGACTACAAACAGGCGGCTGTCTGGGCGGCTCGCGCCATCAAAGACGGCAGTGTGTTGCCGCAAATGCGCATGTTGCAGGTGCAATCACTGTATTTGGCGGACGACTTCGCTGCGGCAAGCGTCGAAGCGCGTGCGGCGATTGCCGCTGATGAAACCGCAGGCAAGATCCCGCCTGAAGAAATGCTGCGAATGCTCGGACGCACCGCGCTCAAGCTAAACGACGAGGCCGGATATATCGACGCGCTGGAACGGTTGGTCAGCCGCTATCCAAAAAGCGACTACTGGGCTGACCTGATCGCGCGCACGGCCAGAAAACCCGTCATGAGTGACCGCAATATTCAGGACCTGTTTCGGCTGCAGCTGGCGCTCGGCGACGAACTGCCCGCATCCGAATATTTGTTTCTCGCCCAAAACGCATTGGAGGCCGGTTTTCCGATTGATGCCAGACAGATTCTTGAAAAAGGATTTGCCGCCGGGGTGCTTGGCGCCCAGCCGGAACATAAGAAGTTACGCGACAAAGTGACAAAAGAAGCCGATGACGACCTCAAAAACATGGCACGCACCGCGACCGAGGCCGAGCTGGGCAAAGAAGGCCCCGGTCTGTTTAACGCCGGTCTAAACCTTGTGATCAGTGGCGACAAAGAAAAGGGCCTGCCGATGATGGAACGCGGCATCAAACGTGCGGGCATCAAACGCCCGCAAGACGCAAAACTGCGTTTGGGCATGGCGTATGCAATGAACGGGGAAAGCAGCAAAGCCGCCGACGTACTTGCGTCGGTGACCGGCCCCGATGGTATTGCTGACGTCGCCAAACTCTGGGCCATATTTGCACGGCAGCCCCGGCCCATGACTCCGCCCGCCAAATAGATTTGCCTTTTGCGGCGGGGACTACGCGCTCGCGTCAAGCCATTGCTGCAGCGCCGCCTCGGCTTCGTAAAAATGCCGGGTAACCTGTTCGTATTGCGCATCGAGTTGCGCGCGGGTCGGCATCGGTGTGGTTTGCGAAACCGCCGCAATACCGGGTACGGGTGTAAGCCGTCTTGCCGCGAGTTCCATGCTCTTGCAGGCAGCCGCAACGCGCGGAAAGCCCACACTCGCAGCCGCGCCGCGCATACTGTGCGCCGTATCACCCAGCAACACCCAATTGGCATCAGCCAGACACGACGCAATCACACGCAAACGCTCGCGTGATTTTTGTTTGAACAATTCAATTAATCCGTTTACGCCCGATTCGGGCGCATCGTCCGCGCCGGCCGGCAGGCCAACCAGATCTTCCAACTGCTCAATATCGAGCAGTGGCAATGCATCTTCCGGCGTTGATGCGTTAACAGAATTGCGGCGGGCCGTCATTTCTGCCTGTCCCGCCGCACCCATTTGACCGGGGGACTGGTTGCGGCTGGCGATCGGCGATTGCCGGGCGGGAGCGCCCGATTTATGCGGCACCGTGCGTTGCAGCAACATCGCTAAATCTTCACGGCGAATCGGCTTGGCAATGTAATCGTCCATCCCTTCGTTAAGGTAATGTTCGCGATCCCCTGCGAGGGCATGTGCGGTCATCGCGGCAATCGGCACCGCCCTGACACGCGTCGCCACATCCGACTGGTCAAACAATTGTTTGATGGCTTTCATTGCCGCAACGCCGTCGAGTACCGGCATATGGATGTCCATCAGAACAACATCAAACAAGTCGTCGGCGTCAGGTTTTTGTGCCGCCATTGCATCAACCGCCGCGCGCCCGTCGGCGACCATGGTGACCCGGTGGCCGAGGCGCTTGAGCATCCCCTCAATCACCCGCTGATTAACTTCGTTGTCCTCGGCCACGAGGATGTTGATCGGGTCGATTGCGACGAGGTTGGCGTCATTGGCCGGTTTGACGGAACGCATCATCGATTTGGCATCGGTGCCGGACGACGTGCGGTTATTCCCGGCAGGTTCACCGTCATCTGCCGTTGTTGATACATACGGCCGGGTCGCAACATCGTTATTGGTGGTTCGTCTTGCCGCCTGTGTCAGGACCTCAAACATACGCGACCGGCTGGCCGGCCGCACCACCAACATGTCGTGGCGCAACGGTTCAAAATCTTCCAGTCGCGACAATTCGGCGCGTGACAAACCGGACATCAATACCACCGACAGTTTTGGAAACCCCGCCGCCGCACGGCGACGATCTTCGATGGCAACAACCGCCCGCAATGCATCGGTGTCGGGCGACGGCAACAGCGTGTCGGTGACCAGAATGTCAACCGGATGATCGATGCCACTCTCGACCTGAAGACGGCTGACGGCGTCGGCACAGGTCTCCGGCAGGACGGTAAATCCCCATCGCTGATAACGATGCCCGATCGCATCCCGCCGCCGCAAATTGGCGTCGACCAGCAACAGTCGCACACCGGAAAATTCCGCGAGTCCGCGCTGGTGGTAGGGTCGTGGCGGCCCCTTGGCGGCGCGGGTCACAATGCTGAACGAAAAGACCGAGCCGGTGCCTTCAACACTTTCCAGCGAAACGTCGCCCCCCATCATGACGGTCAATCGTTTGACAATTGCCAGCCCCAGACCGGTCCCGCCGTATTTGCGTGTGGTTGATGCGTCGACTTGTGTAAACGGCTGGAACAACTGGGTAATACGGTCGGCCGGAATGCCGATGCCGGTATCACTAATTCTTGCCGTCAATTTGAGCTGGCCGGATGCCAGCGGCTCACAAGACATGGTCAGGGAAATTTCACCACTCTCGGTAAATTTGATGGCGTTTGACAACAGGTTCAGCAGGATTTGGCGTAGCCGCGTCGCGTCCGCCATGATGTAGTCCGGAATGTCGTCCCGCATATCGTAAACCAGCGCCAACTGTTTTTCGCGCGCCTTTTCAGCCACCAACTCAAACGCCTCTTCGATAACGCTGACCAATTCAACCGTGACAGACTCGAGCGTCATTTGGCCAGATTCGATTTTTGAGAAATCCAGCACATCATTGATCAATCGCAGCAATGTGTCGCCGGATGACCTGATCAGCCGGATGTAATCGCGTTGCTCGTCGTTGAGATCGGTATCGGCCAGCAGACTGGCCATGCCCAGCACGCCGTTCATCGGTGTTCGAATTTCATGGCTCATGGTCGCCAAAAACGCCTCCGTGGCTCGGGCGGCTTCCATCACCCGGATGTTGGCCTCGATCAGCTTCAACTCCGCCTCGCGCCGCTCGGTGACGTCGACAATTGAACCGACAAACCGGATGGCGACATCGTGATCATCGTACTGCGCAACACCACGCACCCTCAGCCACATATGGCCGGCACCGACACGACGCGCGCGGCATTCGACGTCAAAGTATGCCGAAAGACGTTTGAGATGCTCGAGCAGTTGTGCGTGGAACATCTCTTCATCGGCCGGATAGACCCAGTCCTTCCAGGTAAATTTTGTCGGGAAATTGTCCGGTCCAAAGCCGAGAATTTCGCGGAAACGTTCTGAGTAATACTGGTGACCGGCGGGGTCAAAATCCACATCGAAAATACCCTGCTGGGACGAACGGATGACCAGGTCAAGCTGCTCGCGTTGCCGTGCCACTTCGCGCTCGAGCTGTTTGACCAACGTGACATCGGTAATTGTGCCGATGATGCCGTCTATGGTGCCGTCGGCACGCCGCACGACCTGCCTCGCCATGATTGTCGGAACCTCTTTTCCGGCGGCATCAACAACATACGCTTCGCGCGCCTCAAATCCGCGCGGCGAGGCCAACACGTCCGCGTCGAACCGTGCTTCGGCGTCGGCAATTCTTGCCGACTGAAACGCGTGGCTGGTTTTGCCAATGACGTCGCGGCGGTCGCGTTTGTTGAGTTGCTCCCAGGCACGATTGACAGAAACCAGACGGCCCTTGGCGTCTTTCCGATAAATCGGATTTGGATTGAGTTCGATCAGGTCGTCGGTAAACTTGACCTGGTCCCGCAGTTTTAGCGTCATGCTGTTGGCGAGTGTCGCCGCCTGCTCCCGCAGTCGTGTCAGCAACCAGACCAGACCGGCCAGCGAAAGTGTGCCGAGGATGCCGACAAACAGAATGGTCGCCGGCATCTGGCTGGCCAGTTCATCGACCAGCTTTGTTGTCGCGCTGACCTCGAGCGTCCATTCGCGTTGCCCGACAGCCAATGGCAGGCTGACTGACAGCGCGCTTGTCGGCACGGGCCGGCCCACAGAAATCGACAACAAGTCATTGGGTGACAAAATTGCCAGCGCGAGACGCTGGCCGCTTTCCATCGCGGCAAACGCCAGCAATTTATACGGCCGCAATATGGCAACCATGTAACCAATCGGCTCGTTAGAGCGGACAAATGATGCATAAACCGGTTTCACCAGGGCGACATATTCCGTTGCGGTGACGGCATCTTGGCCGACCAGCGCAGTTGTCATCACGCTCTTTTGTGTACGTCGCGCGACCGACACCGCGTCATTGATCAACACCGAGGTCGACAAAAAGTCACCCAGCCGCAGCTCGTCTTCCAGGTCGCGGATTAATAGCGGTGATTCGGCAGGTTTTCCCGCGCCGGGACTTTTGGCGGCCGCACGGTATTCGAGTCGGACCAAACCCATTGCCGGCGCGGCACGTTGAATACGGGCGTCCAGATAGGTGTTCCAGCGTTTGTTGTCGATGTTCGGAGACGACGCAATCACCGCACCGCCAAGCGCCATTGCATCCTCGATATGGCGTACTTCATTGAGGATTTGTTTGGACGCGTTGACTGCCATGTCACCAAACCGGACTTGCGCATCCTTTTTTGACCTCACGTTGCTTTGGTGCGCGGCGAGAATCGTTGCAACCAGCAGCGCGGCCAGAATGACCCAGGGCGCCTCAAATCGCGGCCTTGGCAACGGCGGCGGAGTGGCAGCCTGCTGATCGGCCGCGGCGTTGCCAGTTGTCATTGGCATGGTTTGTTCGGTATTTTCGGCCATTCGGCAAGGTTACCGAAGCCGGCCACAAACAACAACACCCGCCTGCACGTGGCTTGCGACGGTCGAAACCGGCATTTCAGGCTGGGGCCGGCCCAATGCCGTACGTCGCCGAAATTTTCGTGATCTTTGAAACTGGTGTAGGATTCGTCCCCCATGCTCAAAAATACCCATCCTGCCGCCTTACGACCACGCCTGCTTCCGGCCGGCGTCGCCGCGTTTGTATTGGTGCTTTTGTCACCTTTGCACGCTGATGCCAATATCTATGCGTTCAAGGACGAAAACGGTGTCACCCATTTCTCCAATCTGCCGCACTTGGACAAGCGCTATAAGCTGGTTTACAAAATACCGGACTCATGGAAAACCCGACCCAACGCGTGGACACCAAGTTTTCCGAAAACGGTAGATATCGGCAAGCTGGTACCGGTGATTGATAGCGCCGCACGCACGCACGGGGTCGACCCCCGGCTGGTACATGCGGTGATCCGTGCGGAATCGGGATATAACGAGAGGGCCTTGTCGAACAAGGGTGCAATCGGCCTGATGCAACTCATCCCGGCGACGGCTGACCGGATGGGTGTCAAAAATATTCATGATCCAGTCGAGAATATTTTTGGCGGGACACGATATTTGAGCCAACTGATCAAAATGTTCAACGGCAACATCGAACTGGCCGTTGCCGGCTATAACGCCGGCGAGAATGCGGTCATCCGCCATGGCAACCAGATTCCACCATTTGCCGAGACACAGGCATACGTCCCCAAGGTGATGGCATTTTTCCGCAGCGCAGAACTGAACCGGTTTGTCTCTCAGCCGATCACGCAATCGCAGGCAAATCCATCCGGCGCGTCCTATGTCGCACCCGCCGCCTTGGTGACGCCGTCGCGCTATCCGTAGGCCGTTATCGCCGGCAATTGGGTCGGCTAACTGAACGGCCTGCAGGCCGCATCAAACCAGCACGAGATTATCGCGGTGAATCAGTTCCGGTTCGGCAACGTAGCCCAGTACCGCCTCGATTTCGGTGGTCGCCTTGCGGGCAATTTTCTGCGCTTCAACCGATGAGTAGTTGCAAAGTCCGCGCGCAATTTCCTCACCATTTTCCCGCACCGCGGCGACGACATCACCACGCAGAAAAGATCCATCGACGGCAATCACACCAATCGACAATAACGACTTGCCGCCGCTGACCAGTGCGCGTGCGGCACCGTCGTCGAGCACCAGCCTGCCCATCGTCTTGAGATGTCCCGCCAGCCACATTTTTCTCGCCTGCATGGTGCTCGCTTCTGCATCAAGCCTTGTACCAATGGCGCCTCCAGATGCAATCTGCGGCAACACACTTTCAGCCCGTCCGTCGGCAATCACGGTTGATGTCCCCGACAAGGCGGCCTTTTTTGCCGCCAGAATCTTGGTAAGCATGCCACCCTTGCCAAACAAAGAGCCGGCCCCGCCCGCCATTTTTTCAAGCGCCGGATCACCGGCCTTACCATGGGCGACAAGCGTCGCCAACGGGTTGCTGCGCGGGTCTGCCGAATACAGACCCTGTTGGTCAGTCAAAATAATCAGCAGATCGGCTTCAATCAAATTTGCCACCAATGCCGCGAGGGTATCGTTGTCGCCAAACTTGATTTCGTCGGTCACCACCGTGTCGTTTTCATTGATGACCGGCACAACCCCGAGTGACAGCAGCGTCAACAGCGTTGAACGAGCATTAAGATAACGCGTGCGATCGGCCAGGTCGTCGTGGGTCAACAATACCTGCGCGGTTGCCAGCGCATGTTCGCGAAACGCCGATTCATAGACCTGAATCAGACCCATCTGCCCGACAGCGGCGGCCGCTTGCAATTGATTCACCTCATGCGGGCGTGATTTCCAGCCCAGTCGCTTCATGCCCTCGGCAATCGCGCCCGACGAAACCAGAATGACTTGATGCCCGCCCTGCCGCAGCGTCGCGATCTGCCGTACCCACTCGCCGATCAGCGCGTGATCAACGCCCTCACCATGGTTGGTGATGAGGGTCGAACCAATTTTGACAATGAAACGCATTCAGAAGGGTATCCGGCAACCGGCAAAATCAACCAAATGCCGCATATTGATTTGCAAAACACGACTAAAGACGGGTGCTTTCAGGCATTTTCCATTCGAAATGCCCGCCAATAAACAACTTTGATTTTCAACTCTTCCCATGACATTACGACACGCCATCGCCGTCACCCGCTGCCGCCGGCGGCATTGCGACGCGGCGCGTGGCCTCGACGTGGTCCATGATGGCGTAGGTCAATGCTTTGCAGCCATCGGTCTTCATGGCCGAGATCACAAATGACGGACCTTTCCATTTCAGTCCCTTGATGATCGCCTTGACGCGCTTTTCCGCCTCTTCTTCATCGACCAAATCAACCTTGTTCAACACCAGCCAACGCGGCTTGTCAAACAGTGACTGGTCGTATTTCTTGAGTTCGTTAATCAGCGCCTTGACTTCTTTGACCGGATCAACCGCCTCATCAAAAGGGGCAATATCAACCAAATGCAGCAATAAGTGTGTGCGCTGCAAATGCTTCAGAAACTGGTGCCCGAGTCCGGCGCCCTCGGCGGCGCCCTCGATCAGCCCTGGCACGTCGGCAATCACAAAACTGCGGTTATCGTCAACCCGGACCACACCGAGATTCGGATGCAACGTGGTGAAGGGATAGTCGGCCACCTTTGGTCGCGCGGCTGATACCGCTCGGATGAACGTGGATTTGCCGGCGTTGGGCATGCCGAGCAAACCGACGTCGGCGAGCACCTTCAGCTCAAAATGAATTTCCTTGGTTTCGCCCTCGGCACCTTTGGTAAATTGGCGCGGCGCACGATTGGTCGATGTCTTGAAATTGGTGTTGCCCAGGCCGCCGCGACCGCCCTGTGCAACCAGAACGCGCTGCTTATCGACGGCCAGATCAGCAATGGTCTCATCTGTTGCAAGATCTTTTACGACCGTTCCAACCGGCACCCGCAATATGACATCGTCAGCCCCCGCGCCGCTGCAATCGGCACCGCGGCCCGGCTCACCATCTTTGGCGCGAAAGATGCGCGCAAAACGGTAATCAATCAGGGTGTTGATATTGCTGTCGGCGATCACGTAGATCGAGCCGCCCTTGCCGCCGTCGCCGCCGTCGGGTCCGCCAAAGGCGATGTACTTCTCGCGCCGCATGGATGCTGATCCGTTGCCACCATCGCCGGCGTGGGCTTCAATTCGTGCTTCGTCGATAAATTTCATAAATTCCGCTCCGATTACACTGGACACCAGCGCCGATCGGCTGCCATTAATGCGTCTGGTTCAAAAAAACAAAAGCCCCGAAGAGTCTTCGGGGCTTCGTTTGGTGCTCCGGAAATACTAAAGCCTGGAGAAGCTTACGCCGGCAGAATCGAAATTACACGATTTCTCTTTGCGCCTTTGACGGCAAATGCAACCTTGCCGGTCTTTAATGCAAACAGCGTGTGATCTTTACCCATACCAACATTGTCACCGGCATGAAACTCGGTACCACGCTGACGCACGATAATTGTGCCGGCGCTGATCAATTCACCGCCGTACGACTTAACGCCCAGGCGTTTTGATTCTGAATCACGGCCGTTCCTGGAGGAACCGCCTGCTTTTTTATGTGCCATTTATGAGATCTCCTTAAACTTTGCTCATTTGGCAGAAATTTCACCGATTTGAATCTCGGTGTAGTTCTGACGATGCCCCTGCCGCTTTTGATAGTGCTTGCGACGGCGCATCTTGAAAATACGCACCTTGTCGGCACGACCCTGTGAAATAACGATGGCCGTGACGGCAGCGCCTGCGATCATCGGCGTGCCAATGGTCACGGCATCGCCGCTTCCCATCATCATCACCTGATCCAAAACGATCTGCGCGCCCACGTCTGCCGGTATCTGTTCTACTTTAATTTTTTCACCGGCGACAACACGATACTGCTTGCCCCCGGTTTTTATGACCGCGTACATCGTTGAACTCCAAAAAGTTGATTATTTCCATTGCGGTACCATCGCTCGACATACGTCGGGCGCGCAGGAAAGCCGAACAGAACCGGTTATTATACGCACCGTGCCACCTGTAGTCAAACGCCTTTTCCACATCAAAACAGGGGCTTACGCCGTACTTTCTCGACCAACTTTGGCCTTAAATCGCGCAAGATTTGATGAATCACCCACAAAACCCCGTTAGATTGGAGGACATCCGTCGGGTCATTGACGCTGACATGACCGCTGTCGATGGCGTCATCCGGCGCAAACTCGCCTCAGATGTGGTGCTGGTCAACCAAATTTCGAACTACATTGTTGGTTCGGGTGGCAAGCGATTGCGGCCAATGCTTGTATTGTTAGCAAGTGGACACTTCTCTGCCAGCCCTGAGAAGTCAAGGGAATTGGCTGCTGTTATCGAGTTCATACACACCGCGACCCTGTTGCACGACGATATTGTTGACGAGTCAACGATGCGCCGCGGCAAACAAACCGCCAATGCCGTCTTTGGCAACGCCGCCTCGGTCCTCGTCGGCGATTTCCTGTACTCGCGGTCATTTCAGATGATGGTTGAGGTTGGCTCAATGCAGGTCATGCAGGTCATGGCCGAAGCCACCAACATCATCGCCGAAGGAGAAGTGTTGCAACTGCTGAATGTCGGCGATCCGGATACCGACGAAGAGTCATATTTGCGGGTGGTTCGCTACAAAACCGCAAAATTGTTTGAGGCGGCGGCCCGGGTGGGCGCGATTCTTGGTGGCGCCTGTCAGGCCGACGAGCGTGCGCTTGCGGATTACGGCATGCATTTGGGGACCGCTTTTCAGATCATTGACGACGTTCTCGATTACTCGGGAAACACAAGCGAGACCGGCAAAAATATCGGCGGTGATTTGGCCGAGGGAAAACCAACGTTGCCGCTCATCTATGCGCTGCGCAATGGTGATGACGAGGCGCGCCGCATCATTCGGGACGCCATTGAAGTCGGCAACATTGAAAACATGAATCCGGTGATCGCCGCAATTGAGTCAACCGGTGCTGTCGACTATGCAAGAAACACGGCGGTTCGCGAAGCGGAGACGGCACGGACGACAATTGCCGGGTTGAAAAATTCCGTTTATAAAGACGCGCTGCTACAATTGTGCCTGTTTGCAGTGGAACGGCGTTATTGATTTTGCATCCAATCCGCACCGACCAACCATGCACAACGTGACATTCAAGAAATTGGAATTTGCATGACAACAACTGGTCGGAACGCGGCACGGGGTGTTGCTTAGCCTGGTAAAGCGCCACGTTCGGGATATAGAGGCCGGAGGTTAAAATCCTCTCACCCCGACCATCATTTGAGAGAGCCTTCCCAGCGAAGGCTCTTTTTGTTTTTTGAGGATGATTTATGGCAAATGTATTTCACGAACGGGTATTGTCGGTTCACCATTGGACCGACACCCTGTTTAGTTTCGTCACCACCCGCGACCAGTCGTTTCGCTTTCTAAACGGCCAGTTCACCATGATTGGTATCGAAATCGAAGGCAAGCCGTTGATGCGCGCATATTCGATGGTCTCTGCAAACTACGACGAAACACTCGAGTACCTGTCAATCAAGGTACCCAACGGTCCGCTGACCTCGAAGCTGATGAACATCCAGCCGGGCGACACCTTGCTGGTCAATTCCAAAGCGGTGGGCACGTTGATTTTGCAAAATGTGTTGCCCGGCAAAAACTTGTATCTGCTCTCAACCGGCACCGGCATGGCGCCGTTTATGAGCATCATCAAGGACCCGGAAACCTACGAGCGTTTCGAAAAGGTGATTTTGGTCCACGGCACAAGGCGAATTGCCGAACTGGCGTATCACGACTATCTCCA
>JANPDI010000037.1:0-5865 GCA_031431435.1 Burkholderiales bacterium | reverse complement strand
GCCATGCCAAAAATTTACGAAGCGTTGACCCTGCAGGACGACGGTCAAAAGAGCTTTGCCGAAAAAGGCCTGACCTTTGAAGTTGAGCAACAGCTCGGTGACGGCGTGGTGCGATGCATCGCCATGGGCTCATCCGACGGTCTGCGTCGCGGCATGAAGGTCAAGGGCACGGGCGCGCCGATTTCGGTGCCGGTGGGTGCGGCAACACTGGGTCGTATCATGGACGTGCTGGGCCGTCCGATCGACGAACAAGGTCCGATCAAAACCGAAGAGCGCCGCTCGATTCACCAGCCGGCACCAAAGTTTGACGAGTTGTCGCCGTCCGTTGACTTGTTGCCAACCGGTATCAAGGTGATCGATCTGGTTTGCCCGTTTGCCAAGGGCGGCAAGATCGGCCTGTTCGGCGGTGCCGGTGTGGGCAAGACGGTCAACATGCTTGAGCTGATCAACAATATCGCCAAGAGCTACGGTGGTTTGTCGGTGTTTGCCGGTGTGGGTGAGCGTACCCGCGAAGGTAACGACTTCTATCATGAGATGCAGGAAGCCGGGGTGATCAACTCTGAAGATCTCAGCCAATCAAAAGTGGCGATGGTGTTTGGTCAGATGAACGAGCCACCGGGTAACCGTCTGCGTGTTGCGCTGACCGGCCTGACCATGGCCGAGCGTTTCCGCGACGAAGGCAAAGACATTTTGTTCTTTGTCGACAATATTTACCGCTACACACTGGCCGGTACCGAAGTATCCGCGCTGTTGGGTCGTATGCCGTCTGCGGTGGGTTACCAGCCGACTCTGGCCGAAGAGATGGGCGTGCTGCAAGAGCGCATCACGTCGACCAAAACCGGTTCGATTACTTCGATTCAAGCCGTTTATGTGCCGGCGGATGACTTGACCGATCCGTCACCGGCGACCACCTTTGCCCACTTGGATGCAACCGTGGTGTTGTCGCGTGATATCGCCTCGCTCGGTATTTACCCTGCGGTGGATCCACTTGATTCAACCAGCCGCCAGCTTGATCCACAAGTTGTGGGTGAAGAGCATTACACGGTCGCGCGTCGTGTTCAATCGACCCTGCAGCGTTACAAGGAATTGCGCGACATCATCGCGATTCTGGGTATGGATGAGTTGTCGCCTGAAGACAAACTTGCCGTGTCACGTGCACGTAAGATCCAGCGCTTCCTGTCGCAGCCGTTCAACGTCGCCGAAGTCTTTACCGGCTCGCCGGGCAAGATTGTCCCGTTGAAAGAAACCATTCGTGGCTTCAAGATGATTGTTGATGGCGAATGTGACGCATTGCCGGAGCAGGCGTTTTACATGGTTGGTGGCATCGACGAAGTATTCGAGAAGGCGAAAACAATGTAGTAAACCGGTGACCTTTGAACGGGCCGGCAATGGCCGCCCGATCACAACATCATCTGTTCACTCATTTACCAGGCAAACCAAATGGCAACACTCAACGTCAATATTGTTTCTGCTGAGCAATCGATCTTTTCGGGCGAAGCCGAAATGGTTGTGGCACCCGGCGAATCTGGCGAGCTCGGCATTCTGCCGCACCATGCGCCGTTGCTCACGCTGATCAAGCCGGGCACGGTTAAAGTCACGCTGGTGGGTGGTGCCGAGGAGCTGGTTTATGTCTCCGGCGGCATTCTGGAAGTCCAGCCAAAGGCGCTGACCATCCTCGCCAACACCTCGATCCGGGCAAAAGATCTTGATGAAGTCAAGGTCATGGAAGCCAAGCGAGCGGCTGAGGAAGCGCTTACTAACCGTGCAAGCGGCCAAGAACGGGCAGTTGTTCAGGCGGAGCTGGCGCAGCTCGCCGCGCAGCTGGCCGCCATCAGAAAGTTGCGTAAATAAACTATTTTTGGTACCATAAACGTGCCGTAACGGTTTAGAGGCGCAGTAAATATTTCAGGGCAGCGGATACCATCCGCTGCCTTTTTTATTGTCCAATCAAAATATGCAATCTTTGTCAGTTGTGATCCTCGCCGCCGGTCAGGGCAAACGCATGAAGTCGGCGCTGCCGAAAGTGCTGCATGATATTGCCGGCAAGCCGATGTTATCGCATGTGATTGATCGCGCCACCGCGTTGTCGCCACAAATCATCACCATTGTTCATGGTCACGCCGGTGAGGCCGTGCGTGCCGCATTTGCACACAACAACACCCTTACTTGGGCGCAACAATCGCCGCAGCTCGGTACCGGTCACGCGGTGTTGCAGGCGATGTCGACCGCCGCGCGCGCCACCGATGTCACGCTGGTTCTATACGGCGACGTGCCGTTAGTCAGTGTGGCAACACTCAAAACGCTGGTCGATGACGCGGCCACCAACAAACTCGCCTGGCTGACGATGAACGTCGCCAACCCAAAAGGGCTCGGCCGCATTGTGCGTGATACCAACGGCCGTGTACGCGAAATCGTTGAAGACAAAGATGCAAACGATGAACAACGCAAGATTACCGAAATCAACACCGGCTTCCTGGCCTGCCCCACGGCGTGGCTCGCGCGTTGGTTACCGATGTTGGGGCGCAATAACGCGCAAGGCGAGTATTATTTGACCGACATTCTGAAGTTGGCGGTTGATGAAGGGCTGACGGTCGACACCCATTCACCGCAACACGAATGGGAAATTACCGGCGTCAACAGCCGCGATCAACTGGCCGCATTGGAGCGCACTTATCAGATGGAAAATGCCAAAAACCTGATGGAAGCCGGCGTTACCCTGCGCGACCCGGCACGCATTGATGTGCGTGGCAAACTTGTCTGTGGTGAAGATGTGGTGATCGATATCAACTGCATTTTTGAAGGCAGCGTAACTCTCGGCCAAGGCGTTTCAATCGGCGCGCAGTGCATATTGCGCGATTGCCAGATTGGTGACGGCACCCACATCCTGCCGTTTACGATGATTGATTCCGCCACAATCGGCATCAACGCCCGTATCGGCCCCTATGCGCGCATCCGGCCCGGCTCCACGTTGGCCGACGACGTTCATATCGGCAATTTTGTCGAGATCAAGGCGAGCACCATCGGCAGCGGCTCAAAGGCGAACCATCTGAGTTACATTGGCGACACCACCATCGGCAACGCCGTCAATGTCGGCGCGGGCACCATCACCTGCAATTACGACGGCGCCAACAAACACCGCACCGTCATTGAAGACAATGTCCACATCGGCTCTGATGTGCAATTGGTGGCCCCGGTGACCGTCCACGCCGGTGCGACCGTGGCGGCCGGCACCACCATCTGGAAAGACGTACCCGCCAACACGCTCGCCCTGAATGAAAAAACGCAGCTCGCCAAAACCGGCTGGCAGCGTCCGCAAAAGCCCGAAAAGAAATAGTCGTCCGCCCCGATTGCGCCACAAATCGCGGCGCATGACAGCGTAAAATTTCGCGATCAAACAACTTGTTTAGCGAAGGGTCTTTATGTGCGGCATTGTCGGTGCAATCTCCACCCGTAACATTGTTCCAATCCTCACCGAAGGCCTAAAGCGGCTCGAATATCGCGGCTATGACTCGTCGGGTATCGCCGTCATGCCGGCCGACGCAAGCAAAATCGTGCGGGTACGCCGCGTCGGGCGTGTGTCTGAAATGGAAGCCGCGGCATTGGCCCAAAACCTGCAGGGTGTATTGGGTATCGGCCACACCCGCTGGGCCACCCACGGCGGCGTCACCGAGCCAAACGCGCATCCGCATGTCTCGCAGGATGAAATCGCCGTGGTCCACAACGGCATTATCGAAAATCATGATGTGCAACGCGCCCGCCTCAAACAGATCGGCTACGTGTTTGATTCACAAACCGATACCGAGGTGATTGCACATTTGATTCACCATTATTTTCAAACCAGCAAAGACCTGTTCAAGGCAACCCAGCAAGCCGCACGCGACCTGCACGGCGCTTATGCCATCGGTGTGGTGGCGTTGTCGAATCCGGATGTGTTGATTTGTGCGCGCGTCGGTTGCCCGTTGCTGATCGGCGTCGGTAAACACGAAAATTTTATCGCGTCCGATGTCTCCGCCATTCTGCCGGTGACCCGTCAGGTGATGTATCTCGAAGAAGGTGATGTCGCCGAAATCACGCGCGAGGCGATCACGGTGGTGGATGCAAACGGCACCGTGGTGCAACGCGCCATGCACACATCCGAGGTGAATGACGACGCCAACGATCTCGGCCCGTACACCCACTTTATGCAAAAGGAGATCCACGAGCAGCCGCGCGCGATTTCCGACACCCTCGAAGCAGTGGTCACCAACGGCATTGACGTCGAGTATTTCGGCGCCGGTGCCGCCGCGCATTTTGCCGGTGCGAATAGCGTGTTGATCCTCGCTTCCGGCACCAGTTATTACGGCGGCTTGGTCGCCAAACAATGGATCGAAACCATTGCGCGTATTCCCTGCCAGGTTGAGCTGGGCCACGAATACCGCTACCGCGACTCAATTCCCAACCCCTCGCAGCTGGTTGTCACCATTTCGCAATCGGGTGAAACCCTCGACACCATGGAAGCGCTCAAGCGCGCTAAATCGCTGGGCCACGGCTCAACACTATCGATTTGCAACGTTCGCGAATCGGCCATTCCACGCGCGTCCGCAATGGTGTTCTACACCCGTGCCGGGGCGGAAATCGGTGTGGCCTCGACCAAGGCATTCACCACCCAGCTCGCCGCGCTGTTCACGTTTGCGCTGACGCTGGCCAAGGTAAAAGGTGTGCTGACGCCTGCACAAGAAGCCGATTACATCGAACAATTGCGTTATGTGCCGGGCAGTGTGCAACACGCGCTCAACCTCGAGCCACAGATTCAGGCATGGGCGGAAAAATTCACGTTAAAAAATCATGCACTGTTTCTCGGTCGTGGCCTGCATTACCCGATCGCCCTCGAAGGTGCATTGAAGCTCAAAGAGATTTCTTACATTCACGCCGAAGCTTACCCGGCCGGCGAACTAAAACACGGCCCGCTGGCATTGGTTGATGACAATATGCCGGTGGTGGTGATCGCGCCCAATGACACCCTGCTCGAAAAGGTGAAATCAAACATGCAGGAAGTGCGTGCACGCGGTGGCGAGTTGTTTGTGTTTGCCGACGCGGACAGCCATTTTCACGACAGCGAAGGCGTGCACGTGATCCGCACGCCGCGCCACGCCGGGCTGTTATCACCCATCATTCACGCCATTCCGGTACAGTTGCTGGCGTATCACACCGCGCTCAAACGCGGCACCGATGTCGATAAACCGCGTAATCTTGCCAAGAGTGTCACGGTCGAATAACCAACCCATGGATATCGAACAAAAACTGATGTCTGCCGTTGATCGTATGCCCGCTTTCCCAAAAAGCGTGCTGCGGGTGATCGAGCTCACGCGCAACCCGGATGTTTCACCCAAAGCCATTGTTGAAGTGATCGAAAAAGACCCGGTGCTGACTGCGCAGATTTTGCGGGTGATCAACTCGGCGTTTTATGCGTTGCCCAACAAGATTGCGAGTGTCGCCCAGGCAGTGGTGATGCTCGGTATCAATACCGTCAAAAACCTCGCCATTCGTTCGGCTGCGGTCGGCATGATTCCCGCCAACAACACCGCCGGATTTGATACCGACGCCTACCTGCTGCACTCGCTCGGTTGTGCCGAAGTGTGCAAGCTGGTTGCGCAAAAACTCGGCGATGCCGATCCGGCCGAAGCGTACATCGCCGGCCTGTTGCACGACTTTGGCAAAATCGTTTTTACGCTTTATATGCCCGAGCCGTTTCGTGCCGCGCTTGATCAATGCGAAGCCGAAAGTTGTGCATTGCATGTTGCCGAACATGCGCACATGACGGTGGACCACACGGTGGCCGGCGCAATGCTCGCCAAAAAGTGGCAATTCCCGACGCCGCTGGTCGAC
>JANPDI010000036.1:0-6885 GCA_031431435.1 Burkholderiales bacterium | reverse complement strand
GGATCACAACGAGATTTATCACAAGCTCCGCTTGGAAGCGTTCCACGCTTCCATTCTCGATATGGAACTTGATGGCAAGTCAGAGCAGGTGTTGCTGCGTGACGTGCAAATGCACGCATGGAAGCAAAACGTGCTGCACATCGACTTTCAGCGGATCGATCCGTTGAAAAAAATTCACATGAAGGTGCCTTTGCACTTTGTGAATGCCGATATCGCGCCGGGCGTCAAGCAATCGGGTGGAATTGTTTCACACATCATTAATGAGCTCAACATCACCTGCTTGCCGAAAGATTTGCCTGAGTTTATCGAGGTCGATCTGAAAGATCTCGCCGCAGGGCATTCGATCCATATCTCGCATCTGAAGATGCCTGCAGGGGTTGAGTCAATTGCATTGAACCGCAAAGACGATCAGTCTGTCGCAACAATCATCATCCCGCGTGCGGTGGCTTCGGAAGAAGCGGCGGCAACGGCGGTTGCGGCGGCCGATGTGCCGGCTGTCAACCAGAAGGCTAAAGAGGAGGAGGCTCCCAAGAAAGACGACAAGACGAAAAAATAATATTTTCCTTGTCGCGCAACACACTGAAATGCCCGCCGCCCCTCAGGGTAAGCGGGCATTTTTTATGACCCAAGAAATTACGTTTAAATCGTTCGAATAGACCATGACCACCCCGCCGATCAAACTCGTCGTCGGCCTCGGCAATCCGGGGCGCGAATATGAACAGACCCGACACAATGCCGGCTTCTGGTTCGTGGAGTTGCTCGCGCGTGAACTGGGTGCTGCGTTCAAGAAAGAGTCAAAGTTTCACGGCGATGTTGCAAAAGCCGCGGGCGTTTGGATTCTGAAGCCGTCGACGTTCATGAATCATTCCGGCCGCGCGGTTGGTGCGTTGGCGAAGTTCTACCAAATCACGCCCGCTGAAATTCTGGTCGCTCACGATGAGATGGATCTGCCGCCAGGTGGCATCAAAATGAAAACCGGTGGTGCTGCGGGCAGTAATGGTGTTAAGGATATTGCCGCTCATCTGGGTACCAAAGACTTTTGGCGCTTGCGGATTGGCATTGGCCACCCGCGGGAGCTGGACGCAGGATTGGCAAACAAGCCGAGCGGCGGCACGGGGCGCCCGGAGGTGGTCGATTACGTATTGCACCGTCCAACGGCAGATGAGGGCCGGGCGATTGACGATGCGAACAAACGTGGCATTGAATGCTGGCCCGACATCGCCAAAGGCGATATGGAGGCTGCGATGTTGCGAATGCACACAAAAAAAACGTGACCCGGTCGACAGCCAGCGGCCGGCGCCTTTGCACAATCACGGCAATTCATTGCCAATCCTGTACGACAACTTACATGTTCTTCCCTTTACCAAATTAGCAAAGAGTCAAAATATGAAATGCGGAATCGTCGGGCTGCCGAATGTCGGTAAATCAACCACCTTTAATGCGCTCACCAAGGCGGGTATTGCCGCTGAGAACTACCCCTTTTGCACGATTGAGCCAAACATCGGAATTGTCGAGGTGCCCGATCCACGCCAGGATCAACTGTCGGCGATTGTGAAACCGGAGCGCATCGTTCCCGCCATTGTGGAGTTCGTTGATATCGCCGGCCTTGTGGCGGGTGCCTCCAAGGGCGAGGGATTGGGCAATCAGTTTCTCGCAACCATTCGTGAGACCGACGCGATATCACACGTGGTGCGTTGTTTTGACGACCCGAACGTCATTCACGTTGCCGGCCGGGTCGATCCGTTGTCCGATATTGCGGTAATTGATACCGAACTGGCGTTGGCGGACATGCAGTCGGTTGAAAAGGCGTTGCACAAAGCACAGAAAAATTCCCGAGCAGGTGACAAGGAGTCGATCAAACTGGTTGCCATCCTAGAGCCGATGATGAAAAAGTTGAATGAGGCGATCCCGGTCCGTGCGATGGGTTACGATGCAGATGAAATGGCGCTCATCAAACAACTTTCGCTGTTGACGGCAAAGCCGGTGCTGTACGTGGCCAACGTGATTGAGGGTGGTTTTGAAAATAACCCGTTGCTCGACCGTGTTCGCGAACACGCCGCCAAGGAAGGCGCACCGGTCGTCGCGATTTGCGCCAAGATTGAAGCCGAAATCGCCGAGTTGTCAGACGAAGATAAACAAGTTTTCCTGGAAGACATCGGCATGAAAGAGCCGGGCTTGGCGCGCATGATCCGCGCGGCCTACACGTTGCTGGGATTGGAAACTTACTTCACCGCCGGCGTCAAAGAAGTGCGCGCCTGGACCGTGCATAAGGGCTCCACCGCACCACAGGCTGCGGGTGTGATCCACACCGATTTTGAAAAGGGATTTATTCGTGCAGAAGTGATCGCGTATAACGATTTTGTGACGCTCGGTGGCGAGGCGAAATGCAAAGAAGCCGGCAAGATGCGTCTCGAAGGCAAGGAATACATTGTCAAGGATGGCGACGTCATGCACTTCCGATTCAACGTCTAGACCGCGGTACATAACAAAAGTCTAATAGGGGCGGGTGTTTCCAGGCTTAAATGCTTGAAACGGCACGCCAATAAACGAGTTTTACTTTCTATCGTCAATGATTCTCGCCCAGCTTCTGTTCAGCCAAGGTTTTGGCACCCGAAAAATGTGCGCTCTGTTGATTGCCAACGGCGCAGTGTCGGTCAACGGACGGGTTGCTGACGACGGCGACCAAGTTGTCGATGTCAGTGCGCCGGACTTTGTCTTTAGCGTCGCCGGGGTTGTACCCACGTCATGGCCATATCGTGAAAAGGCCTATGTGATGCTGCATAAGCCGGCCGGCTACGAGTGTTCGCAGAAAGCAAAATCGCATCCGAGTGTCTACCGGTTGCTTGCCGAACCGTTGCGCACACGCAGCGGGGGTGGTTTGCAGGCCGTCGGGCGGCTTGATCACGATACAACCGGATTGTTGTTGTTTTCGGATGATGGCCAGTTCATCCACCGGATGGCCTCGCCCAAACATCATGTGCCGAAAATATACGATGTGACGCTGCGCGAACCAGTGACCGATGCGCAAATCGAGAAATTGCTAAGTGGCGTGGTGTTGGAGGACGATCCGGTACCAGTCCGCGCGCTGGCATGCACGGCAATGGCGGACACGAACCGGATTCAAATGACGCTCGCGCAAGGTAAGTACCACCAGGTCAAGCGCATGATGGCGGCCGTTGACAATCACGTCGTCAGCCTACACCGCAGCCGGATTGGTGCTTTAAATCTGCCGGATGATCTGGCGCTTGGTGAATGGCGCTGGATGACGGCAGACGACCTCGCCCGGGCTGGCAACAAAACCCCGGACGCTTGAACAAAAGAAGTGGAAGCTCACCGATAAGCCGGATTCTGTGACCACGCTTGCGCATGGCTGACAGTCATTCATCTCGAACGCACGTTACCGTGCGCCTCTAGCTACCTACCCGCAGGCTCCGCGAGCCGCATCAACGCCTGCCTATTTGGTATTGCTCCGAGTAGAGATTGCCCGTTTCACCCCGCGACAGTTGCCTGCCGCGAACTCGTCTCTGTTGCTCTGATCCTCACCTCGCGGTGGATGGGCGTTACCCACTACCCTGCTCTGTGGAGTCCGGACTTTCCTCTATGCAGCTAGTGCACAGCGACTGTCTGGTGAGCTTCCGTTTTGATTATCTCACGCGGGCAATTGTTGGGCGGTGTGATCGCGCGTATAACCACTGCGAAAATAGCCGGTGTTGTCGTAAAACGCAGGATTGGTATTGCGCGCATCCCAGCCGGGAATGCCCAGCAATGGTAGCGGGGCAAGATTACGCGCGGAGACCAGATTGCGTGAATCGCCCAGCCAATCGGCCACCTGTGCGTCAAGATTGGCATTTCGGTCCGTATTGAGCAAGACTGCCTTAGCCGTCATGCCGATGAATGGTGAAAGCGATTTTTCCAGCAATCCATGACCCACCAGGAAAAAACACAGCTTGGCCTTGGTCTCTTCGCGACGTTCAATAAACAGTGTTTTCCACTGAAAATCCCGGACCAGCGCAAGTAATGACGCATCTTCGCTGGCGACAATAATGCCGCTCTCGTCAAACATGGTCAGCACGTCGCGGGGAACCGATCGGAAGCGTGCCTCATGGTTGCCGCCCTGTCTCAAAAGATCGGCGTGCATCTGGCTGATGGTTGACTTGGTCTGCGGAAACGCGAGCCGCTGAAGGGCATTAAAAATGTCGTGCCAGTTTTGGCGGGTCGGAATTTCCCCGGTCGTGGCAATCCGGGTTTCATATGCCATCGCTGAACTTGAGGTTGTATCAGCCGGCTCAAACCGTAGCGGCTTGCCGGCAAAATTGTGAATCTTGTCGGCAATGGCAATCGCATTCAGTTGCGAAATGTCGGGCCAACGGTCAACCGGCAGTCGCCGCAGGATCGGGCGAATCGCATCAAAAAATGGTGTGGCCAGCATCGACTGTGCGCCGGCCCAGGTTTCAATCCGGGTCAAACCATCCGCCCTATGTGGCGACTTGCCATGACAGCATCGCACCAGCGTTTAGTGGCACCAGGCCCGACTCGATGAATGGGATCTCGTCGGGAATTTTCCACGACTCTCTTTTGAGCGTAATGGTTGACTGGTTGCGTGGCAGCCGATAAAAATCAGCGCCAAAAAAACTCGCAAAGCCTTCAAGTTTGTCGAGTGCATCGACGCTCTCAAACGCCTCCGCGTAGAGGCCCATGGCGTGAAATGCCGAATAACATCCGGCGGCACCACAACAGGTTTCCTTGCTGTTCTTGGTGTGCGGCGCACTGTCTGTTCCAAGAAAGAACTTCGGGTTTCCCGAGGTGGCGGCCGTGATCAGCGCCAGCCGGTGTTCTTCCCGCTTCAAGATTGGCAGGCAATAAAAATGCGGGCGGATACCGCCTTTGAAGATGGCGTTACGGTTGTACAACAGATGTTGTGGCGTGATTGTTGCCGCGATATTGTCGTTCGCCGCCAACACAAACTTGACCGCGTTGGCGGTCGTGATATGTTCCAGAACGATGCGCAGTTTCGGAAAGCGCAGCACCAATGGAATCAGGTGACGTTCAATAAACACCTTTTCCCGGTCAAAAACATCGACGTCATCCCCGGTGACCTCACCATGCAACAGCAATGGCAAACCCGCCTCCTGCATCGCGGCGAAGACCGCATCGCATTTTCGAATGTCGGTCACACCTGAGTCGGCGTTGGTGGTGGCACCTGCCGGATAATATTTGACAGCCTTGATGAATTGAGTCTGCACGGCGCCGAAAATGTCATCCGGCGATGTGTTGTCGGTCAGGTACAGCGTCATCAGCGGCTCAAAATTGGAACCTGCGGGCGTCGCCGCGAGAATGCGTTCGCGATATGCGCCCGCCTCTTCAACTGTCCGCACCGGCGGTTTCAAATTTGGCATGATGATGGCGCGCGCAAATTGGCTCGCGGTATGCGGCAATACGACGCTTAGTGCCGCCCCATCGCGCACATGCAGATGCCAGTCGTCCGGCCGGGTAATGGTAAGTGTTTGCATCGTCAAATTATATTGTGTTGTCGCTGGTCGCGGTCTTCAACAGCAAGGCCAAATCATAGACTTTGTTCTTCTTTTCGCCGGACAGTTGTACCGCCAACGTCACCGCTTGTTTGACCGGCAGCGCCGCCAACAGAATCGACAGCGTTCTCTCCAGTTCGGCGTCTTCTGCACTCTTTGCCTCAAGCACCGCTTGTTTATTTGGTTTTGATAAGACCAACACAAACTCGCCACGTTGATTGTTGCTGTCGCATTCCAGCCATGTAACGGCATCAGCGAGGTTGACCCGATGAATTGATTCAAATTTCTTTGTCAGTTCGCGACAGATGACGAGTGTGCGCGACGCCCCATATACCTCGGCGACCGCGGCGACACTTTCAACGATTCGATGGGGGGATTCGTAAAAGACCAGCGCATGAGGTGTGTTTTGCAATGACGCGAGCATGCGTGTGCGGTCACCTGTTTTGGCCGGCAGAAAACCGGCAAACAGGAACCCGTCCTCGCCTTCGCCGCTGGCAGACAACGCCGCGATGACGGCACTTGCCCCGGGGATGGGCACCACCATCAGGCCCGCGGCGTGTATCGCCGCCACAACGCGCGCGCCGGGATCGCTTACGGCAGGTGTGCCGGCGTCGGTGACCAGTGCAACCGATTTGCCCTCGCCAAGCAGCTTGACGATCCCGTCGGCGGCGTTTCGTTCGTTGTGCGCGTGCACGGCAATCAATCTGGACTTGATACCAAAATGCGACAACAGAAATTGTGTGTTGCGCGTATCTTCCGCGGCAATAACATCGACCGCCGCCAGCACGTGTAACGCACGCGCAGAGATATCGCCAAGGTTCCCGATCGGGGTGGCGACCACATATAATGCGTTTTCGAGTTTTTCTTCCATGGTGGGTGGTGCCAGATGCGGCGAATCCGTAGCTTGATGTTGGCGCTATTGTCGTGTGTTGCCCTGATTAACGCAACCAACGTTATTGCGCAGGTAGCACCCTTGCCGTCAGTAAAGCCGCAGCCAGTCTCGGCTGAGATGGCGCCAAAACCAGCTGTGCAGTCAGAACCTCCGGCAGAGAAGTCGGCCAGCCACGTGAAGGATGGTGACGAAAAGCCGGTCGAGAAGCCCGCCGAGAAGGCGAAGAACATTGCGCTGATCCTGCCCATTTCATCAAAGTCGCTTGGCAAGGCCGCCGACGCCGTCAGAGCCGGCTTTATCGCCGCCGCCGAAACCAGCGGGCGGGAAAAATTCACCCACAGGCTTTATCTGGCGGAAGATGAGGGCGCTTCGCTTGCGTTGTTGTATCGCAAGGCGGTCCAGGAAGGGGCGGTTGCGGTGGTCGCCGGCATCACACGCGATGGTGCGACCGTCGTCGCGCGCGAG
>JANPDI010000035.1:0-12826 GCA_031431435.1 Burkholderiales bacterium | reverse complement strand
CGACGGCAATCTGGCGGTTTGGTTCTTGGCTCGTAACGGTGGTGTGCCAACGGTTCTGACCAATGTGGGTACACTGCCTTCCGGTTACACCGCCACACCGCTGCAATAACTGCCACCGGCCGCAACGCGGGTGGCGATGGCCGCCACCCGTTGCGGCGCTTGCTTTTGCAATATCACGTTAGACGTAATCCAGCGGCAACGCCGTGGTGAATTTCATCTGTTCAATCGCGAAACTGGAGCTGACATCAAACAACTCGACTGAATTAATGAGTCGGCGGTATACCGCATCGTAGCCTGCAATGTCCGGCACCACCACACGCAACAAATAATCCAGGTCACCGCTCATCCGGTAAACCTCGACAATTTCCGGAACATCCGCGACCGCATTGGCAAACTGTTCAAGCCAGATTTGATTGTGTTGATTGGTTTTGATACCGACAAAAACAGTGACGCCGAGATTGATTTTTTTGGCATCAAGCAACGCCACCCGTTTACGCACAACGCCACTTGCTTCCAGCCGCTGCACCCGTCGCCAGGTTGGCGTCGGTGAAAGTTTTATCGCCGCGGCCAGGTCGTTCAAACTCATTGAAGCGTCGTCCTGCAAATTCTTGAGAATCAGCTTGTCAAAACCGTCAAAGGAATTAATTTCCATTATTTCGTCTTATCTGAGAATAATTCACCTCAATATGCATTTCTGACGCCAAAATAGCAAGGTAATTGCGCGCTTGGCACGATAGACTCGATGCCTCATTTCCAGTCACCCCGAGGTATTCGCCATGCGGCAATTTTTTACCAAACACCCAAACAGCGTCGGCGAATCGTATTGGCAACACATGGGCGCGGCACTCAGTTTTGCATGGGCGTTGTTTGGTGCGGCGGGTGCAGCACTGGTTCACGCTGTCTTCCCGGCGTGGTTTGAGAAGACTGCCAGCGCGAAAATTACCCGCTTGCACGATCGTATGGTATGCAAACGGATTCTGGCAAACACCAATAACGACAAGCCGTTCGAAACAAAAGTAGCTGAAACTGTCCAACAGGCTTAGCGTTTTAAATTGGCAATGCTATCTACATGAAAATGATGGCTTTTTTGCTGGCCTTTTGAGCGGCAATCCCGTAAACTCTCGTTTGTGCAATGCAGCAAGGCTTTTTGGGCTGCAACGCGACAGTAGTAAATAAGTTCATCGTCCCCCGCCCCGCTTTTCTCTTTTCAGGCTGACGTTCACGCCTTTCTCGAATCGCATATAGGTTGGTGCCGATGTTGGCGCATCATCCGCGATCTTCATTTCTGTTCGAAATCGTGACCACACACAAGTGTTTGTGTGTTGGCTTTTGCTGTGCCTCTTTTTGCGGTCAAGCTTGATCGCGTAACGATTTCTTTGTGCCGGTGCGGCGCGAAGTGGTCACGATTGAAAGTTGAAAATGAAATTTGAAACACTTGGCTTGAATAAATCGCTCCTCGAAGCGATCGCCGCCACCGGCTACACCGATCCAACCGACGTACAAGCACGCACCATCCCGGAAGTACTCGCCGGCAGCGATGTGCTGGTTTCGTCACAAACCGGTAGCGGTAAAACCGCCGCCTTTATGTTGCCCGCCCTGCAGATCCTGAGCGAACCACACCCGGTTGTCGGCCGCGGACCGCGCGTGCTGGTGTTGACGCCAACGCGTGAACTCGCGATGCAGGTCACCAAAGCAGCCGAAGTGTATGGCGTAAAAATGAAACGCATCAAGACTGTCTCCATTGTCGGCGGCATGCCTTACCCGGTGCAAAACCGTTTGCTCAAAGCCGGCGTCGATATTCTGGTGGCAACACCCGGCCGTCTGCTCGATCAAATGCAATCCGGCCGCGTCGATCTTTCGCGTCTGCAGGTTTTGGTTTTTGACGAAGCCGATCGGATGCTCGACATGGGCTTCAAAGACGACATCGACGCCGTTGTGGCGCAGGTGCCAAAGAACCGCCAGACATTGCTGTTTTCGGCAACACTCGACAACAACATCATCAGCATGGCCGGCGACATGTTGAAAAACCCGGTGCGCATTGACGTCTCGGGACACAAAACGCGTCACGAAAATATCGAACAGCGTCTGCACTTTGTCGACGACTTCGCCCACAAGGGTCGTGTGCTTGATCATCTGTTGCGCGACACCGAAGTCCAACAAGCCATTGTGTTTACCGCAACCAAACGTGCGGCCGATGATCTGGCACTTGACCTGATCAATCAGGGTCACGCCGCCGCCGCTTTGCATGGCGACATGAAACAAGGCGCACGCACGCGCACACTCGAAAATCTGAAACGCGGTCGTGTCCGTGTATTGGTTGCCACCGACGTTGCCGCCCGCGGTATCGACGTACAGGGCATTTCCCACGTCATCAATTTTGATCTGCCGCGTCAGGCCGAAGACTATGTGCACCGTATCGGTCGCACCGGTCGTGCCGGTCGCAGTGGTGTGGCGATTTCGCTGGCTAACGTTCGCGAAAATTTCCAGGTCAAGATCATTGAGCGTTTTACCACGCAGCCAATCCCGGTGATCAGCCTTCCGGGTCTTGAGCCAAAACAAAAGGTGTTTGATAAGCCGCCTCCCGGCAAACGTTTTGGTCGCAGCGGTCCGCCGCGCGGCGCAGGTAGCAGTTTTGGCGGTAACGCCGGCGGCGCCCGTCATGAACGTGCCGACAGCGGCAAGTGGTCAAAAGATGGCGCCATGAAGTCGAGCTTCGGCAAACCAGCCGGCCCGCACGGAAAACCGGCGTTCGCAAAATTTGAAGGCAAAAGCGAACACAAGTTTGCCGGCAAGCCTGCTTCCGGATTTGGCGGCAAGCCAAGCGCCGGGTTTGGCGGTAAGCCGAGCGGCGGATTTGTCGGCAAGGCATTGCCTGCCAGCACTGCTAACAAAGACGGTGGCGGCTGGAAAAAAGCCAGCAATTTCGCCGGCAAGTAATCGGCTGACCCACGGCGGCCAATGCCGTCGCAGCATAACGTTCCAATAAAAAATGCCCGCATACGCGGGCATTTTTTTTGAACAAGAATAATTCCTGACTACGCCGGGTGCAGCACTTTCAATTCAATCGAAATTGATGTGTTTTCATCGGCAAAAAATATCTGCCCGTCTTGAATGGTTGCCGTCAACGTCATTTTTCGATCCGCCAGTTTGGCCAGCGCACGACTCGCCTCCTGTGGCACATCAATCACACTGAGCCGCGGTTGTTTGACGAGGTCTTTCTGATTCTGCCCCCACCAAACATCGACCCCGCGCCCGCCGTAGGTATAAAGAATCACCCGCCCGGCTTTGCCACACGCACGTCGCAACAACCGCTCCTCCGGCAGTCCGACGTCAATCCACTCTTCAATTGCACCGGTGAGATCCCGCCGCCACAGCGCCGGCTCATCTTCACTCGAGATACCTTTGCCAAATTCAAGCCGCTCGTGAGCGTTTAGTGCAAACGCCAACACCCGCACCATCATGCGCTCGTCGGTTTCCGAAGGATGCCGCGCGATGGTAAGCGGAAACGTGCCATATACACCGCGGTCGATGTCAGAGACACCCAACTCGGCTTTAAAAATGGTTGCCTTGAGCGCCACGGAACCTTACTTGGAGAAATTGCGCGGTTTTGCGGGTTTTGCGCCCGACAACGTCCTGCCGCCGGCCTTAACACCCGAAGGTGCAACACCGCGTGGCCGCCTGCGCTGTGCCACGCCCTTCGGCGTGGGCTTGCCTCCCGCTGGCGCCTTTGCAACATTGGCAACATTGGCTGCCTTCGCCGCTTTCGGCTGCGGGGCGACAACACCATCAGGATTGGCGACGACATGAATTTCGCTGTCGGCGATCTGTACCACCTGCCCGGCGCGGATCTTGTTTCGCTTGCGCAACTCAACCTGACCATCCACTTTCACCACGCCGGTGGTGACCAACGCGCCACCCGAGCCACCGCTGTCGGCAAAGCCGGTCAGCTTGAGCAAATGATTGAGCTCGATAAACTCTTGTGTGAGGGTGTAGTCTATTTTCTTCATGTGGTTCCTATTTACCGTGCCACGGCACACGCTAATTTTACGTTTTATGCCGGACGGTTTACCAGTTGCGACGGGAAAATTGTGGGCGATGCATGCCACGCACTTGTGGCAGGCCCCCACATCAGTGAAACTGTTACCTTACAACGTGAACGAGGCGGTTGATCATGAAAATTGGCTTTATCGGCTTGGGCAACATGGGTGGCCACATGGTACGCCGTTTGATCGCCGCCGGTCACACGCTCAGCGTTTATGCCAGACGACCGGCTGCGGCAGAGCCATTTGCCGCACTGGGCGCACGTGTTGCCGACACACCCGCTGACGCTGCGCGCGACGCAGACGTTGTTTTTACCAACGTGACGGCGACCGCGGACGTTGAATCCGTATTGCTCGGCAAAGATGGCGTGATCGAATCGGCGCAACCGGGCACCATTGTTTGTGATTTTTAGACCATCGACGCAACTGCAACCCGGCACATCGCGATGCGTCTGGCAGAAAAACAAATTCAGTTTCTTGATTGTCCCGTTTCAGGCGGCACCAAGGCGGCCGAGGCGGGTACGCTTACCATCATGATCGGTGGTGATAATTCGACATTGGCAAGCGTGCGCGAACTGCTCGACGTTCTCGGCGGCAACATTTTTTATATGGGGCCAACCGGTGCGGGACAAATCACCAAGGCGTGCAACCAGATCGTGCAAGTCGTCAACATTCAGGGCATCGCCGAGGCCATGTTGTTTGCGCGCGCCAATGGTGTTGACACGGCAAAAGTGGTTGACGCACTGATGTCGGGCTTTGCCGGCTCAAAAATGCTCGGCTTGATGGGCCCGAAAATGGCGGCGCGTGATTTTGCCGCCGGTATTGAGGCGCGTTTGCACCACAAGGACTTCGGCTTGGTGGCGGCGTCCGCCGCGACCCAACAGTTGCCGATGCCGGCGGTGGCGCTGGTGCATGCACAATTGTCCAAGCTCATGGACGCCGGATGGGGCACCATGGATACTTGCAACTTGTTGCGGGTATTGGAAAACGAACAGAAATCATCGACATGAACCTTCACGCCCTTCTTCGCCAGCGCGCGGCAAACAATAAACCGGTTCGTGTCGCCCTGATCGGCGCGGGCAAATTTGGTTCGATGTTTTTGTCGCAGGTGCCGCGCACACCCGGACTGCACCTGACCGGGATTGCCGACCTGAATCCGGCGCGTGCGCGTGAATCACTGACACGGGTCGGCTGGCCGACAGAACAATTTTCGGCCGCGTCAGCCGAGGTGGCAGCCAGGTCAGGCGGCACGTTTATCACCGACGACGCGATGGCAATCATCGCGTCACCATTTGTTGATGTTGTCATCGACGCCACCGGCAGCCCGGCAGCGGGTATTGCGCATGTGCTGCAATGTTGTGCGCACAAAAAGCATATCGTGATGGTCAACGTCGAGGCGGACGCATTGGCCGGCCCGCTGTTGGCCAAACGCGCAAATGAAGCCGGTATCGTTTATTCACTGGCATACGGCGACCAGCCGGCGTTGATTTGCGAAATGGTCGATTGGGCGCGCACGGCGGGATTTGAAGTCATTGCCGCCGGCAAAGGCACCAAATATTTGCCGGCGTACCATGCATCCACACCGGATACCGTGTGGGGACATTACGGGTTTTCAAAGGAAATGGTGGCGGGCGGCGACTTTAACGCACAGATGTTCAATTCATTTCTTGACGGCACCAAGAGTGCGATCGAGATGGCGGCAGTGGCAAACGCGACGGGGCTCATGCCGGCACCACAGGGATTGGATTTTCCACCGTGCGGCGTCGATGATCTTGCGCACATTCTCAAACCGGCGGCCGAAGGCGGTGTGTTGCATCATCGCGGTCAGGTGGAAGTTATCACCTGTGTTGAGCGTGACGGCCGGCCGGTGTTTCGCGACCTGCGCTGGGGCGTTTATGTGACCTTTGCCGCCGGCTCGGAATACGTGCGGCGGTGTTTCAAGGAATACGGCTTGGTCACCGACGCGTCCGGCGAATATTCAAGCATGTACAAACCGTTTCATTTGATCGGCCTCGAACTCGGCATCAGCGTGGCGAGTGTTGCCTTGCGCGGGGAGGCCACCGGGATCGCGACCGGCTGGCGCGGTGATTGTGTCGCCACCGCCAAACGCGCACTCCAGGCAGGGGAAATGCTCGATGGCGAGGGCGGCTTTACGGTTTACGGCAAACTGATGCCGGCAACCGACTCGCTGGCGTGTAGTGCGCTGCCGATCGGGCTCGCACACAAGGTGAAGTTGTGCCGCGATGTGGCGGTTGGCATGGCCGTCACTTGGAACGACGTCATCATTGACGCCGACAATCATGCCGTGCAATTTCGGCGGGAGATGGAAAAAACTTTTTCATCGTTGCCAACGTGAAAGCGTGCCCATGAAATCAGACACCAAACTGTCACGTTTGGGGCGCAGCACCAGCGGCGAACCACTCACGGTAAACCCGCCGTTACACCGCGCATCGACGGTATTGTTTGCGTCGATGGCGCAGTTGAACGATATACAGCGTCGTTTTGATGATGATGAGCAGGTGGCAACCTACGGCATCTTAAACATGCCACAAGCGCTTGCGTTGGAAAATGCCGTGGCGGAAATCGAACACGGCTATCGGGCGATGAGTTTTCCGAGCGGCCTGGCCGCGGTTGCCGGCGCAATTCTTTGCTGCGTCAAGAGCGGCGATCACGTCTTGATGACAGACAGCGCCTACGGCCCCGGACGGCATTTTTGTGAAACATTTTTGCCGCGCATGGGGATCGAGACCAGTTTTTATGATCCGCTCATCGGCGCCGGCATCGCCGCTTTGTTGCGCCCCAATACCACGGTGGTTTATACCGAGAGCCCCGGCTCTCACAGTTTTGAAGTACAAGATTTGCCGGCCATCGCTGCTGCCGCACACACACACGGCGCAACAGTCATTTTTGACAACGCATGGGCCACCGGTTTGTTTTTTGATGCGTTTAAACACGGTGCCGATCTGGTGGTGCAACCGGCGACCAAATATTACGCCGGCCACGCGGACGTGCTGGTCGGCTTGGTGGTGGCCAATCAGGAAACCTGGCCGCAACTCAAACAGACCGGCTTCAACCTCGGCCAGCGGGTATCACCCGATGACAGTTTTCTTGCATTGCGTGGCATGCGTACCATGGGCATTCGTCTGGCCAGACATCAACAAAGCGCATTGCAACTTGCGCAGTGGTTTCAGGCGCAGCCGCAGGTGGCGCGGGTGCTTTACCCGGCGCTGGCAGATGATCCGGGCAACGCCATATGGAAACGTGATTTCACCGGCGCGTCTGGCTTGTTCGCCGTCGAACTCAAGCCGTGTTCAGGCGACGCCATCGCCGCGATGATCGATGGCTACCAATATTTCGGGCTGGGATACTCATGGGGTGGTTTCGAAAGCCTGGTGATGCCGGCCTTTATGAAGCGCACGGTCCGGCACTGGCAAGGTGGGCCGTTGATTCGTTTTCAGATCGGCCTTGAAGACGCCGACGATTTGATCGATGATCTTGGTTCAGGCTTTGCGCGGCTCGACCGCGCAAATACCTAAAGCGGCTCGACAACCTAGATTCATAAACCGCCATTCTACGGGTGGTTTCACGGCAAAATGCCTGAAGCCGCCCGCCAATAAACAACATTTAGGAAGCCACAATGTTTGCCCGACTTTCCATGCTGCTCACCTCCGCTCTGTTTGTGTCAACCGTGGGTGCACAAACGCCCGCTCCGCCCGCCGCCAAATGAAGCCATCGGTCGCATGACCATGCTGGTGCGCCCCTCGCGCGACGATGATGTCGTCTTCATCGCGCCGATTTATGCCGAGAGTGTCCGTACCGGCACGGCATCTTGGGAAGAGGATGCGCTGACAGTTGAAGAGTTCGCGGCCCGCCGCCGTGACATCCTCGCCAACGGCTATCCCTATTTTGTTGCGGAGCTGGATGGTTTGCCGGTGGGTTACGCCTATGCAAGCAGCTACCGCACGCGTGTGGGCTATCGCTTTACCGTCGAAAACTCGGTCTACGTTGCGCCCGGTGTGCAGGGGCGGGGGGTCGGCAGGGCATTACTCAATAGGCTAATCGATGCCTGTCGTGAGCAGGGCTTTCACAACATGATCGCCGTGATTGGCGACAGCGACAATGCCGCCTCGATCAAGCTACACAAAACTTGCGGCTTTGTGACGGTCGGCGTGTTCCCGGCGCTTGGCTTCAAGTTTGGGCGCTGGCTTGATAGCGTACAGATGATCCGAAAAATATAAGTCGATTTTAAATTTTGAACGCGATTATCGACGAGCGTTTCCAGGCACTTTTGCCTGAAGACACCCGCCAATAGGCACATCTTCCTATCAATTCGCTATAGCCTGTTAGCCTGTCAGCCTTTTGTGACGCGAGGCAGCGGACGCAGTACACCCTGCCCGCCATCAACACGAATCACCTGGCCGGTGACATGCCCGGCCTGTGGCGACAACAAATAGGCAAAGGCATGCGCCACGTCGTCTGGTTCGGCGATTCGATTGGTCGGTATTAACGCCGCTGATCGTGCTTCGGCTTCTGGCGAGGCGATAAAACGCTGCGTCAGGGTCGAACGGGTCAATCCGGGCGCGACCACATTCACGCGCACACCTTTGTCGGCATAGCTTGCCGCCGCACTCAATGCCAGGCCGGTCACGGCACACTTTGCCGCGGCGATTGCTTCATGATTTGCAAAACCCGCTTCGGCGACCACCGAGCTTGTCATCACCGCAACCGCCGGCTGCTGCGCCTTGGTCGCCTGGATCACAAACCATTTCAAGACATGAAAGGCCGAGGTTGCGTTGATGGCGATTTGGTCGTGCCAGTCCTTTTCAGAGGTCAGATGCAGCGGTCGCACGACGGTTGAGCCGACACAATGTGCGAGCCCGTCGAATACCGGCATTTCAGCCGTGCCGGCCTGTAATACGGCGGCACCTTCCGCCGTGGTCAGATCCGCTGCCAGCGTGCGATGTGCGCCGCCAAGTGCGGCATTTAGCGCTTCAAGCTTATCGGCATTGCGGCCGCAAAGTAGCAGCGACTCGCCACGTTGATGAAGGACGTTTGCAAGCGCGGCACCAATGGCACCACTCGCGCCGGTAATCAATATATTCACAGGGTATCCAGTTTGTTCAGAATGAATTCGGCGTGTTCGCGAATGGCGGCACGCGCGTCGGGCGACAACTTGCTGATATTTTTTGTCATCAGTGCCGTGCGCGGATTTTGCGTCAGCATGTTCTCATGTTTGTCGAGAAAGTTCCAATACAGCGTGGTGACCGGGCAGGCCGATGGACCGGTCTTAATATCCGGTTTATATCGACAACCGCTGCAGTAGTTCGACATGCGCTTGATATATTGCCCGCTGGCAATGTATGGTTTGGACGTAAATCGACCGCCGTTTGCATAGATCGCCATGCCGGCCACATTCGGCAGCTCAACCCACTCGACCGCATCAACATAGACCGCGAGATACCAGTCTTCGATCTCGTCCGGCGCAATCTCGGCCATCAGCGCAAAAATTCCGGTGACCATCAGCCGCTGAATGTGATGCGCATAACCGTGCTGCAAGGTTTGCCCGATGGTCTGTTTCATACAGTTCATTTCTGTTGCACCGCTCCAATACCATGCGGGCAGCTTGCGCTGGTGTTGAAAGTGATTGGCGGCGCGCATCGCCGGCATATCCAGCCAGTACATCCCGCGGATAAATTCGCGCCAGCCGAGCACCTGCCGTACAAATCCTTCGACCGCTTCAATCGGCGCACGACCGTCTGCCAATGCCGCGGTCGCAGCGGCGATCACTTCGCCGGGATTTAACAGCTTTACGTTTAATGCCGCCGACACATGTGCGTGATACAAAAACGGCTGATCACTCCACATTGCGTCCTGATATTCACCAAAACGGGCAAGACGCTCGTCAACAAACTGTTCGAGCGACCGCAGCGCATCATCGCGCGTGACCGGCCAGGCAAAATCATGCAACGATCCGGGATGCGCAGCGAAGTGTTTTTCGACATCGATCATCACTTGTTTGGTGATTGCATCTGGTGCCACCCAATATGGTACCGGCACATCCTTGGGCCCGGTCTTGGCAAAGGCGCCGCGGTTCTCGCTGTCAAAGTTCCAACGGCCTTGAAGCGGCTGGTCACCGTCCATCATGACCGTGTGACGTTTGCGCATCATGCGGTAGAAATACTCGAGCCGCAGCTGTTTATAACCGCGCGCCCATTCGGCAAACGCCAGGCGCGAGCACATGAAGTGTGTATCTTGCCGAAACACCAAATCGATTCCGCTCGCGTCGCGATACGCAACAAGCGCCTGCTCGACCCGCCAATCACCCGGCTCGACGATCACCACCTTGTTCGGCCGGTGGGTTGCAACCGCATCAGCAAGCACGTCAACCAGTGACGCAAAACGGTGACTGTCGATATCGCGATAGTCCACGGCAACGCCTTGTTGCTGCAGCGTCGCGGCAAAGTGGCGCATGGCGGCAAAGAAAAACGCCGTGCGGGATTTTGATGACCAGACATGCGTTGACTCCTCGCGCACCTCGGCCATCAACACCACATCCGTCGCCATATCAAAGTCGGCCAACGCAGCTGATGCGATATCAAGCTGGTCGCCGAGCACAAACACAAGATGACGGCAATTTTTCATGGCGTTGATTCGGTCTGAGGTGTGGCCGCACCGGCGCGCCGACACTTGTCAGAGCAATACTTCACGTCATGCCAGTTTTTTGCCCATGACTTGCGCCAGGTCATGGTGCGGCCGCAGGCGACGCACGGCTTGCCGGGCAGAAATGATTTATTACCCTTAAAGTCTTTGCCGGCCACGAGACACCTATTTTAATTCGCAGTTAGGCATTCCCGGCCGGCAAATGGTTCCCCGCACCCACGGCGGCGCGTGAGAGTCGGTCGTTAACGGCATCCCACGTCGATCCGGTTGGCGGCGCTTCGACCAGTATCGCGGTTGTCCCGGCAGCGTCGAGTGTTCGCAGATTCGCGTATAAATCACGCGCATAGTCCGCAGCGACTTTGGGTGCCTGAATCCACACCAGTGTGCGTGCGTTGCGTACGCCCACCCCGACCGGCGACGGTTTGACTTTTGGCTTTGCCGCAAATGCGAGTACCGCGACGCGTTTGCCGGCGGCGAGCATCACATCGGCTTCAACAAACACCACCTCGGTGGTCAACAAACGCAGCGGCGTACGTGGCGCGTAGTGCGACGCCATATCGCCTGACACGCGCGGCGTTGCCAGTTTGGCGCCCGCTGCGGCGGCCTCACGACTGATGGGCGTAATGCCGATCACGGCCGCGATGGCCTCAGCCGAAATGGCGCCGGGTCGCAACAATACCGGCGCACCGCGTGAAAAATCGACAATGGTCGACTCAATGCCGACTTCACACACCCCGCCATCGAGCAACATGATGTGACCCTTGCCATCGGGATCGATCGCCTTGCCAAATTCATCACGCACGTGTTGCGCCGAGGTCGGCGAAACGTGACCAAATCGATTGGCCGACGGTGCGGCAATGATGCCGCTGCCAATTTTGGCAAACGCCTTCAACAGCGATTGCGCAACCGGATGTGCAGGGCAACGCAACCCGACCGTTTTTTGCCCACCGGTGACCGCGTCGGGAATGTTTGCCGACTTCTTCAGAATCAACGTCAGCGGCCCCGGCCAGAAGTGATCAATGAGTTTTTTGGCGTCCGCCGGCAGAACCTTCACCCAGCGCGACAGGTCGTCGCCGCGCGCAACATGCACAATCAGCGGATGATCGTCCGGCCGGCCCTTTGCGGAAAAGACCTTTTTGACCGCCTGATCATTGGTGGCATCGGCTGCCAAACCATAAACTGTTTCAGTCGGCATGACGACCAAATCGCCGCGAACCAGTGCGGCGGTGGCATCACGAATTAACTTTGGCGAGACCGGGTTCGAGGGCATGGCTGTATTTTGCCCGAAAGCCGGACACCCTCCCCTGCGCTGATCGGAATCCTGAACGCGGCAGGTCTTATCGTAAACTGTGCCCATGACAATAGACGACGTGAATCCTTGGCGCCTTTCGGTTGCGCCCATGATGGACTGGACAGATCGGCATTGTCGCTATTTCCACCGCCTGCTCACCAAACGCACGCGCCTTTATACCGAAATGGTCACCACCGGTGCACTCATCCACGGTGATCGTCCGCGCCATCTCGATTTCAATATTGAAGAACACCCGGTTGCGCTGCAGTTGGGCGGCAGCGACACAACCGACCTGGCCACCTGCGCAAAACTGGGCCAAGACTGGGGCTACGACGAAATCAACCTCAATTGCGGCTGTCCGTCAGAACGCGTTCAAAAGGGCAGCTTTGGCGCGTGTCTGATGGCCGAACCCGCGCTGGTCGCCGACTGCGTCAAGGCGATGGTCGATGTGACGTCAATCCCGGTCACGGTCAAGCATCGTATCGGCATCAATGCGGTCACGTCGTATGATTTTGTGCGCGACTTTGTTGGCACCGTGGCCGAAGCGGGTTGCAACGTCTTTATTGTCCACGCGCGCAACGCCATCCTCAAAGGACTCAGCCCGAAAGAGAATCGCGAGATTCCGCCGCTGAGTTACCCAACGGTTTATCAGCTCAAGAAAGATTTCCCGGCGCTGACGATCGTGTTGAACGGCGGCGTCAACACATCGGCTGAACTTCACCAGCACCTCGCGCATGTTGATGGCGTGATGATCGGGCGCGAGGCGTATCACAACCCATATTGGTTGTCACAATGGGATCACGCGTTTTTTAGCGCGAATGAAACGTTTTGTGAA
>JANPDI010000034.1:0-6373 GCA_031431435.1 Burkholderiales bacterium | reverse complement strand
TCGAATACCTGATGAAAAAGACCGTCCGTCATTTTCATGATGTTGTCTTTGGTCATGCAGGTGACTTTCTTTCGACCGTTGGCGCTGGCATATTCAAATGAATACCGTGCGATACGCTGACAACCCTGACGGGTTACGATTTTCAAACACTGATATACGTCATCGGTTTGCCGATGTTCGATACCGGCGTAAAGATCTTCTTCGTTTTCGCGAATCATGACGATGTCCATCGTCGGATGGCGTGTTGTGACGAAGGGCGCAAAGGCCGTGCACGGACGGATATTGGCATAGAGGCCCAGCAACTTGCGCATGGTGACGTTCAGGCTGTTGTAGCCGCCGCCCTGCGGCGTGGTGATCGGTGCCTTCAGCAGTACTTTACGGTCACGAATGACGTCCCATGATGCGTCTTCAATTCCCGAGGAGTTGCCCGCAAGATACACATCCTTGCCAACCTTGATCTCGGTGATGTCAAGCTTTGCACCGGCCGCATGCAGGATGCGCAGTGTGGCATCCATAATTTCCGGGCCGATGCCGTCACCGCGGGCGACGACGATGCGTGCCGTGCTGTCCAAGTCAACCGTGCCGTGATGCATCGTGCTGGCGGCGCTGGCGTTGGCATCCTGATCGATGCAGGCTGATTCGAGCATGGTTTGTCCTGTTAGTTGGCAAAAGATGGCACACTTTAGGCGAAATCATTGAGAGATAAAAATCAATTTATTTGATATTTACCATAGAGAGAAAGCTATAATATAGAAATGCATGCAACCTTTCGCCAACTCAAAGTGTTTGCCGCTGTCGCCCGCCACCTGAATTACACGCGTGCCGCAGAGGAATTGCACCTTACACAACCGACTGTCTCGATGCAGGTCAAGGAACTTACCGCGTCGATTGGCATGCCCCTGTTTGAGCAAATTGGCAAAAAGACGTTTCTGACCGATGCCGGGCGCGAATTGCAGGTAACCGTGCGCGAGGTATTCGAAGCATGGGACCGGTTTGAAATGGCGGCGAATAATCTGCAGGGATTGTCAAAGGGCAAGCTGAGCGTATCGATTGTCACAACCGCAAAATATTTTGTGCCGAGGTTGTTGGGTGAATTCAGCCGTACACACCCCGATATTGAAATGGCAATGGTGGTGGCAAATCGTGATCAGGTCATCGAACGATTGCAGGCCAACCTTGACGACATCTATGTAATGGGTGTGCCGCCGCCGGGTTTGCAACTGACGATCGAACCGTTTTTGGAAAACCCGTTGGTGGTGATTGCGCCGCTGGGTCATCCATTGGCAAAAAAGCGTCGAATCACATTGCCCGAACTCGTAAAGGCGCGATTCATCCTGCGCGAAAAAGGCTCGGGTACGCGCCTGGCAACCGAGCGGTTTTTTGAAGAGCGGGGTATCGTGCTGAATACCAAGATGGAATTGGGCACCAACGAAGCCATCGTTCAGGGCGTCGCAGGAGGCTTGGGTTTGGCGGTTCTGTCACGTCATGCGTTGGGTGCGCACCCGGATGAAACCGGGGTTGCCGTGCTCGACGTAAAGGGCTTTCCGATCAAGCGCTCTTGGTACATCGTCGCCCCGCAGGGAAAGAAATTGTCGGTGGTCGGACGGGCATTTCATGACTTTTTGCTCGATGTTCGAAGTAATGGCAAGCGCGTTCGGTGATAAAATTGCCGCATGGAAGGTTGGCCGAGCGGTTTAAGGCACTGGTCTTGAAAACCAGCGACAGGGCGACTTGTCCGTGAGTTCGAATCTCACACCTTCCGCCATCATTGCCCCTATCTGACCGCAGATAGGGCTTTTTATTTCTGGTGCCGTGAAGACCCGCGCTCAAGCTCTGATTAACCGCATGGCAGTCGGCTTGATGTTGGTTCAAACCGCGTCACCGCTGTATGCGCAACCGACGTCGCCATCGGAACCAGAAATCGTCGTCACTGTTATGCGCCAACCGAGTGCCATTTCCCTGGCCCCCGCAGCGGTTGATGTGGTCAATACCGAAAAATTGCGCGGCGCACTGCCGGCAACCGATGTCAGCGAATTTTTGTCGCGGGTACCGGGCCTGAATATCCAGAATCGTCAGAATTATGCGCAAGATACACAAATCAGTTCGCGTGGCTTTGGTGCGCGCGCGACGTTTGGCATTCGCGGCATCAAGATTTTTGTTGACGATATTCCGGTGTCGATTCCCGACGGGCAGGCGCAGGGTGCGGTGATTCCGCTGGCGGCAATCAACCGGATGGAAGTGCTTCGCGGGCCGTGGGCGGTCGCGTATGGCAATGCGGCGGGTGGCGTGATATCGGCGACGACCTCAATTGTCGCGTCAGGATCGGTTGTCGAGGCGCGGGCCATCGGCGGCGCCGACGGGCAGCGGGTTAACAGCTTGTTTATTGCCGCACCGGATTCAGGTGGCCTGCTCAGTCACCAGCGCTTCTCCACACGCGGGTTTCGAGATCACAGTGCGTCAGTGCGTGATCACAGCTATTTGCGTTTTGACTCTGCGCTATCGCCGTCGGCAACGTTGACCTTGTCGGCCAATGTGATTGACCAACCGGAGAGTCAGGATGCACTGGGCCTGACGCGACAACAATTGGCACAAAATCCACGCCAGGCCGGCACCAATGCGGCACTATTTAATACCCGTAAATCGATACAGCACCGGCAGTTTGGCAGCATCATTTCGGACACCGTGTCGGGCATCAACATCAAGGCAATTGCTTACGCTGGTGAGCGCGATGTCACACAGTTTCTAACCACGCCGGTTGCCGCACAACAGTCGCCCACCAGTGCCGGTGGCGTGATTGCACTTGCGCGACGCTTTTGGGGTGCGGGATTGAGGCTGGCGCAACCAGGTGATGCCTTTGCATGGAGTGTTGGCATTGACGTTGACCGGGCCAATGACGCGCGCCGTGGCTTTGAAAATTTTTTGCAGGATGCCAACCAGCTCGTGCTTGGGGTGCCGGGAAAATTGCGGCGTGATGAATCGAACATCCAACGTGGGGTGGACATGTTCGGTCAACTTGGTGCGCAGATCGGTCCGGCGTGGCACGTGCATGTCGGCGCCCGATATAGCCGACTCGATTTTTTGGTGATCGACCGATACATCCGCGCAGGTAATGGTGACGATGCCGGTGCTCGTCAGTTTGCGGCGTTCTCGCCTGCCGTGGGGCTGGTCAGAACGCTTAACGAACCGGGCGTGCAGGCGTCGATGTATTTGAGTGTCGCGCGCGGTTTTGAGACGCCCACGGCGGCAGAAATGGCCTATCGGATCGACCAGGCGTCCGGCCTGAACTTGGATATCAAGGCGAGTCGCAACAACCAGATTGAGCTGGGTTATCGACGACAGGCTGGCGGATTATCGGCAAAGTTGGCGGCCTTTCTCATCAATAGTCAGGATGAAGTGGTGCAGGCGTCAGTGGTGGCCGGGCGATCGAGTTTCCAGAATGCCGCTGCCACAAAGCGACGCGGCGTCGAGTTATCGTTGACATGGCGTTCGGGGATCGAATGGGACGCCGCGCTGGCCTGGACCGTCACACACGCAACTGTGACGGAGGCATACCTGGCCGGTTTCGGTGCCGGCGCGCGACCGATTTCTGCCGGGTCGTTGATGCCGGCGGTGCCCAGACAGAATCTGTTTGGCGAAATTGCGTGGCGGCGCAACCTGCCGGGATGGTCGGCGCAAGCCAGCCTGCAAGCGCGATCCACCATGCCGGCAGACGACGCCAACACGGCGTTTGCCGCCGGATATGCCACGCTCGCGGCCGCGGTCAATTACAAACAGACCGTCAATATCATGGCGCGCCAAATCGAACTGGATGCATTCGTACGCGCTGAAAACGTACTCGATCAAAACTATGTCGGCAGCGTCATTACCAACGAGGCCAACCAGCGGTACTACGAACCGGCACCCGGTCGGCGGTTGATGGCCGGTGTCAGTGCGCGTTTGCGGTTTTGACGGCACAGGGTAATATTTCATCATTAACGTTAACGTTCACATAGAAAGCAGAAAAATGTTGAAGTCATTTTTGAAGGCGGCGGGGGCAACGCTGGCAATCGTCATTGTTACCGGTGCGCAGTTATCGATTGCGCAAACGGACAAATCATTCGACACAGATCTGCACAAGATTCGCGCGGTGACGGTGGTGGGGGGGCTAAAAAATCCCTGGGCGGTGGCGTTTTTGCCCGATGGCCGTATGTTGGTCACCGAGCGTCAGGGGACGTTACGTGTTGTCGACGGCGGGAAGTTGGTTGCCGCACCGGTAGACGGGATTCCGAAGGTTACCGAGTTTGGTCAGGGTGGATTGCTTGATGTGGTGCTGCACCCGAAATACGCCGCCAACGGTTGGATCTATTGGACCTATAACGCCGTCGAAGGCGGCTTGCACGGCACCGAATTGGCGCGCGGCAAGCTGGCTGGCACCAAAGACAAACCGATCATGACGGATGTGCAGGTGTTGTTCAAAATGTCGCCAAAGTCGGATCGCGGATTCCACTTCGGTTCACGCATCGTGTTTGATCGCGACGGATATTTGTTCGTGACGTTTGGTGACCGCGGCGACAGCCCGGCGAAGGGTGCCAACCAGCGTTCACAGCAGCTAAACGACCACGCCGGCAAGTCGATCCGTCTGTTTGATGACGGCCGCGTGCCACCTGACAATCCGTTTGTCAAAACCAAAGATGCGAAACCGGAAATTTATACGCTGGGCAATCGCAACATGCAGGGCGCGGCGCTGAACCCATTGACCAACAAGGTCTGGACCCATGAGCATGGTCCGCAGGGTGGTGATGAAATCAACATCTTGTCAGCCGGTACCAACTATGGTTGGCCGGTCATCACCTACGGCGCGAACTATGGCGTTGGCACCAAGATCGGCGAAGGCACCGAAAAAGCCGGCATGGCACAGCCGCTGCTGCTTTGGACCCCGTCGATTGCGGCTTCCGGGATGGCGTTTATCGGCAGCGACGGTAATGGTGGCGCACGCGCGTCCAACTTCCCGAAGTGGCAGGGCAATTTGCTGGTGGGAGCACTCGCCGGACAAATGGTGGTGCGCCTGACGCTTGATGGTGACAAGGTGGTGTCACAAGAGCGCATGTTCCTGCGTGGGCTGGGCCGTATCCGCGACGTTCGACAGGGCCCGGACGGCAATGTCTATGTGCTGACCGATGCGCCAAACGGTGAATTGATTCGACTTGAGCCGGCCAAATAATTTGCCATGATTCGTATTTGGGATATTCCCGTCCGGTTGTTTCATTGGTTGCTGGTGCTGGCCGTGATCGGCTTGTTTGTCACCGGCAAGCTTGGTGGCAACTGGATGGAATATCACCAAAAGCTGGGTGCGTTTGTGCTGGGATTGGTGATATTCCGCGTCATTTGGGGTGTGGTCGGCAGCTTCCACGCGCGCTTTGCCAATTTTGTGCGCGGTCCGGCCACGGTGCTGGCGTACATGAAACGATTGGTCGGCAAAGGCGACAACAAGGCCGCGCCAACGTATCCCGGCCATAACCCGATGGGCGCATTGTCGGTGGTCGGATTATTGGCGGTGTTGGGATTTCAGGCCGTGTCGGGGCTGTTTGCCGACGACGATATTTTGTCGAGCGGCCCCTATGCCGCATCCGTTTCCAAGGGCGCAAGTGACCTGCTCACCAAACTCCACAAACTCAATTCGGACTTGATCCTGATATTGGTCGGCGTGCACATTGCCGCGATTGTGTTCTACTTTTTTGTCAAAAAAGAAAACCTGGCGAAGGCCATGTTCACCGGCAAAAAGTCCAGTATTGACGGCGTACTTGGGGCAGAAATGGCTGAAACAAGCCGCCCTGCTTGGATGTCGTGGCTGGTTGCCGCATTTGCAGCCGGTGTGGCCTACGCGGTTTTTACCAAAGCGTTTGCATAGCGGGACACGTCGGTGATTCAAACAAAAACGCCGCTCAATGAGCGGCGCTTTTACGTCAATAGTCCGTGACGCTATTTGTTGCGGTAATCGTCGTGGCAGGCTTTGCACGACGCGCCGGTGGCACCAAATTGTTTCTTGATGTCGTCGAAGTTGCCTGTCTTGGCGATGGCAGCCAGTTTGGCCGTCTCTTCGTTCATCTTGGACATTTTGGCTTTGAAGTCATCCATCTTGGTCCAGATTTCCGCTTTTGCCTTGGTCGGTGCGCCGGCGTCGGTACCGGGGCCGAATCCCTCGAGTGCAAGCGGGGAGACCTTTGCAACGTTGTCGGCGTGACGCGCGAATGTTGCTTTGTCGTAAGGTATTTTTCCCTGCACCATGCCAGCCATCGGGCCAAAATTCCAGCCCATGATTTTGTAGACGCCCTGACGATAGGCGATGGCGTCTTCCGGTTTGGCTTGTGCGGCGGCGCTGCCTGCAACCAATGCG
>JANPDI010000033.1:0-22047 GCA_031431435.1 Burkholderiales bacterium | reverse complement strand
GTTCTTTGCCAAGATGTCGGTATTGATGTTTATGTTTTTGTGGATTCGTGCCTCATTTCCGCGTTATCGCTATGACCAAATCATGCGTCTGGGCTGGAAGGTGCTGATCCCGATTACGATTGTGTGGATTGTGGTCACCGGTCTGATGATGATGGATCCGATTCGCCATATCTTCCCGTTCTCTATCTGGTTTGGAAAATAAGCATGTGGGATCGCGCCAAAGAATTTGCCAGTAGTCTGTTGTTGTTGGAATTGCTGCAGGGCCTGAGGCTCACCGGGCGGCACTTGTTCGAACGCAAGATTACGGTGCTGTTCCCGGAAGAAAAAACGCCGCAAAGCGCGCGTTTCCGCGGCCTGCATGCATTGCGTCGTTATCCAAACGGCGAAGAGCGCTGCATCGCCTGCAAGTTGTGTGAGGCGGTCTGCCCGGCGCTGGCGATCACCATTGAGTCCGAGCAGCGTGCGGATAACACCCGCCGCACCACCCGTTACGACATCGATCTGACCAAGTGTATTTTTTGCGGATTTTGTGAAGAGTCGTGTCCGGTTGACTCGATCGTCGAAACGCATTTGCTGGAATACCACGGTGAAACCCGTGGCGACCTTTATTACACCAAACCCATGTTGCTCGCCATTGGTGACAAGTACGAATCGGAAATTGCCAGTCGTCGGGCAGAAGATGCCAAGTATCGCTAACACTGCTAACACTGAAGAATCAGACCCGATGCCCCATTTGCTTCATATCCCCATCGTTTGACCAAAACAATGACTTTTCAAACCATCACGTTCTACCTTTTTTCCACTGTGCTGATCGGTGCCGCGCTGGGTGTCATCACGTCGCGCAATCCGGTGTATGCCGCGCTGTTGCTGGTGCTTGGGTTTGTCTCGGCGTCCGGATTGTGGATGTTGTTGTTTGCCGAGTTTCTGGCGCTGACGTTGATTCTGGTTTATGTCGGTGCCGTGATGGTGTTGTTTTTGTTTGTGGTGATGATGCTCGATATCAACTTCGACAAGCTGCGTGAAGGATTCCGCAAGAACGCGTTTGTCGCTGCGCTGGTGGGTGTGGTGTTGCTCGCCGAGATGGCGATCCTGCTTGGTGGTAAAGCCATGGGCCTGACCGGTCCGATGCCTGGTTCGCCACAAGCGGTATCGAATACCAAAGAGCTCGGCCGGGTGCTTTATACCGAATACCTGCTGCCGTTTGAATTGGCGTCAGTGGTACTCGTGATTGCCATGGTTGCCGCCATCGCCTTGACCTTGCGTGCGCGCACCGGTACCAAGTCGCAAGATGTGGCCGCACAAGTGCGCGTCAAGCGCAATGACCGGTTAAAAATTATCAAGATGGATGCCACCCCCGCTGAAGTGCCGGATGCCGCCGTCGATGCCCCCGCAAAGGCGGACAAATGAACATGATCACCCCGCAGCCGGACGGTTGCCACCAAGGAAGAAGATTGTGATTACTCTTTCGGAATACCTGATCCTTTCTGCGATTCTGTTTTCCATTTCGATGGCGGGAATATTCCTGAATCGAAAAAATCTGATCGTGTTGCTGATGTCGATCGAGTTGATGCTGCTCGCAGTGAACATGAATTTCATCGCCTTCTCGCACTATCTGCAGGATTTGGCCGGTCAAGTGTTTGTATTTTTTATCCTGACGGTTGCGGCAGCAGAAGCCGCAATCGGCCTGGCCATTTTGGTGATCCTGTTCCGCAATTTGAAGAGTATCAATGTTGAAGATATTGGGACACTGAAAGGCTAGTATTGACGGGCATTTCCAGCCGAAAATGCTTGGAAAGCGCCGTGAATACTAGTGTTTATAAAATGACTATTGTCTCGGGCTGTATTAACGCGTTTCACAAAAAATGATCGAAAACAAACTCGCACTTCTCGCCATACCCCTGCTGCCGCTGATTGGCGCGGTTCTCGCCGGCTTTTTCGGGCCGCGCCTGGGGCGCGCGTTTGCGCACAGCGTCGCCATTTTCGGCGTGGCGGCGGCGTTCGTGATTTCGTGTCTGGTGTTTCAGGATGTGCTGGCGGGCAAAACATTCAACGGTGCGATCTACACCTGGCTGGTCACCGACGGGATTCGTTTTGAAATCGGCTTCCTGATTGATTCATTAACCGCCACCATGATGCTGGTGGTGTCGTTTGTCTCGTTGATGGTGCACGTGTACACCATCGGCTACATGGCAGAGGACGACGGCTACACGCGGTTTTTTGCCTACATTTCGTTGTTCACATTTTCGATGCTGATGTTGGTGATGTCGAATAACTTCCTGCAGTTGTTCTTCGGCTGGGAAGCGGTTGGACTGGTGTCGTATCTGCTGATCGGTTTTTGGTACAAACGGCCGACGGCGATCAAGGCAAACCTCAAGGCATTTTTGGTCAACCGTGTCGGCGATTTTGGTTTCCTGCTTGGCATCGGATTAATTTTTGCCTTCATGGGAACCCTCGACTACGCCGAGACATTTGCGCGCGCGGCCGCATTCCGCGAAACCATCATCAGCCCGGTGCCGGGATGGTCCTGGTCGCTCATCACTGCGATCTGTATTGGCCTGTTTATCGGTGCCATGGGCAAGTCGGCGCAGTTTCCGTTGCACGTCTGGCTGCCGGACTCGATGGAGGGTCCGACCCCGATCTCTGCGTTGATTCATGCCGCAACCATGGTGACCGCCGGTATTTTTATGGTCGCGCGCATGTCGCCGTTGTTTGAAATGTCGGAAACGGCGCGTTCGTTTGTGTTGTTGATCGGCGCGACCACCGCCTTCTTTATGGCGCTGATTGCCATTGTTCAATACGACATCAAGCGTGTGGTTGCTTATTCAACACTTTCGCAACTGGGATACATGACGATGGCGCTGGGGGCGGGCGCGTATTCGGCCGGCATCTTCCATTTGATGACACACGCGTTTTTTAAAGCGGTACTGTTTCTGGGTGCCGGATCGGTCATCATCGCCATGCACCACGAGCAGGACATGCGCAAGATGGGCGGGCTGCGCAAATACATGCCGATCACCTATTTCACCGTGCTGATCGGCGCGCTGGCGAATGCCGGGTTTCCGCCGTTCGCGGGGTTCTTTTCCAAAGACTCGATTATTGAAGCGCTGCACGCGTCACACATTCCATTTGCCGGGTACGCCTATGTTGCCGCGATGGCGGGTGTGTTTGTCGGCGGCTTGTATTCGTTCCGGCTGGTGTTTTTTGCCTTTCACGGCAAGGAGCGATTCGGCCACGCGGATGCGCATGCGCACGATCACCACGCCGATTCACACGATGACCATGCCCATCACGGGCTGGCGCCTGGTGAGAAGCCGCATGAAACACCCTGGGTGGTGACGGTGCCGTTAATTTTGCTGGCGATCCCGTCCGTGATGATCGGTTGGATCACCATCGAACCAATGTTGTATGGCGGGTATTTTGGTGACGCTATTGCACAGACCGCGACCATCGCCGAGATGAAGAAGAATTTCCACGGCGCGGGTGCGATGGTGGTACACGGACTCACCACACTGCCGTTCTGGCTCGCGCTCGCGGGGGCGGCGACTGCATGGTATTGCTACATTCTCAAGCCGGATGTGCCGGCCAAAATACGTGCGAAGTTTGCCTGGCCGGTACGCATTCTCGAAGACAAATACGGGCTTGATCGATTTAATGAATGGTTTTTTGCCGGCGGCGCGCGCAAAGCCGGTGCGGCACTTTGGAAGTTCGGCGACGTGACCATCATCGACGGCATCATGGTCAACGGCACCGCGAAGGTGATCGGCTGGTCGGCGGGCGTGGCGCGTCAGATTCAAACCGGTTATTTGTATTCATATGCGTTTTGGATGATTCTGGGCGTGTTCGGTTTGTTGTCCATTGTATTTTTGAAGCTTAACTAAGTTCGCGTTTTCCCCGGATGGGAGATGGGCTGGTCACCGGGGAAGGGCAAAAGGAATAAATGCAAACAAGTTCCTACATGTTGAGTCTGACCATCTGGGTGCCGATTGTCATCGGTATCCTTGTCCTGTTCCTGCACCGTGACGGGCAGAACTCTGCCGCGCGCTGGGTGGCGCTGATCGGCAGTCTGCTCGGGCTGGCGGTGGCGATCCCGTTGTGGGTGGGCTTTGACAATGCCAGCGGAGCCATGCAGTTTGTCGAGCGGTTTGTTTGGATCCCGCGCTACAACATTCACTATGCGTTGGGTGTTGACGGCATTTCGATGTTGTTTGTGCTGCTTAACAGCTTTACGACGGTGCTGGTGATCGCCGCCGCGTGGCAGGTGATCAATAAAAAAGTGTCGCAGTATCTGGCCGCATTCTTGATCATGTCCGGCTTGATCAACGGTGTGTTTGCCGCCACCGACGCCATCCTCTTTTACCTGTTTTTTGAGGCCATGCTGATCCCGATGTTCCTCATCATCGGCATATGGGGCGGCCCGCGCCGGGTATATGCCGCGGTCAAATTTTTCTTGTACACGCTGCTCGGCTCACTACTGATGCTGGCCGCGTTGATTTACCTCTACAACGTCACCAACGGCAGCTTCGATATTGTTGATTTCCACCGTGTGCCGCTTGGCATGACCGCGCAGACGTTGATCTTCCTCGCTTTTTTTGCCTCGTTCGCGGTAAAGGTGCCGATGTGGCCGGTGCATACCTGGTTGCCTGACGCACACGTTGAAGCGCCAACCGGTGGTTCGGTCGTCCTCGCCGCGATCACCCTGAAGATCGGCGCGTATGGTTTCTTGCGGTTCAATCTGCCGATCGCCCCGGACGCCGCACACGCGTTGTCCGGCTTTATGATTGCGCTGTCCCTGATCGCGGTGATTTACATCGGCCTGGTGGCGTTGGCGCAATCGGATATGAAAAAGCTGGTCGCGTATTCGTCGATTTCGCACATGGGTTTTGTCACGCTGGGATTTTTTATCTTCAATACGCAGGGGATTGAGGGCGGACTGGTGCAGATGATTTCGCACGGCTTTATTTCTGCGGCAATGTTTTTGTGTATCGGTGTGTTGTACGACCGCGTACATTCGCGTGAAATTTCGGCCTATGGTGGCGTGGTCAACACCATGCCCAAATTTGCCTTTTTTGCGGTGTTTTTTGCGATGGCCAATTCCGGTCTGCCAGCCACGTCCGGATTCGTCGGCGAATTCATGGTGATTTTGGGCGCGATGAAAGTGAATTTTTGGTATGCCTTCGCCGCGGCGACCACATTGATTCTGGGCGCGGCTTACACACTGTGGATGGTCAAGCGGGTCATTTTTGGCGACATCGCCAATGACAACGTGCGCAATCTCACCGACATCAACGCGCGCGAACTGGCAATCCTCACGTCGCTTGCCCTGTTGGTGCTGTATATGGGTGTCTATCCGAAACCGTTCACCGACGTGATGCATGTTTCGGTTGATGTGTTGTTGAAGCATGTTGCCCTCGGCAAATTGAATTAGGCATGACCATGACGCTCGCGCAAATTAATCTTTCCATCGCCAGACCCGAGTTGTTTTTGCTCGGGTTGACCTTTTTTATCATGTTGGTTGACCTGTTCGGCGATCCGGCAAAGCGCAGCCAGCGCCTCTATGCCCTGACGCTTGGCACGCTGGCACTGGTGGCTGTGTATGTGTTGTTGGTTGCGTCGGTGTCACCGCAATACGCGTTCTCAAATATGTTTGTGGTTGACCAAATGGCGACCATCCTCAAGCTGGCGATACTGGTTGGCGTGGCCGGGCTGTTTGTCTACAGCCGTGCGTATCTCGAAACGCGCAGGATGTTTACCGGTGAATTTGTGTTGCTCATGTTGTTCGCCACACTCGGCATGATGGTGATGGTGTCGGCCAACCACTTTATTTCGCTTTACCTCGGCCTGGAGATTCTGGCGTTGTCCACCTACACCATGGTGGCGCTCAACCGCGATTCCGCCACCGCCACCGAAGCGGCGATGAAGTATTTTATTCTGGGTGCACTGGCATCGGGGCTGTTGCTGTACGGCATGTCGATGATCTACGGTGCGACCGGTTCGCTTGATGTTGCCGTCATCGCCAAGACGATTGAATTTTCGCGCGCGAATGATCCGTTGGTGACATTTGGTTTGGTGTTTGTGGTAGCGGGTTTGGCATTCAAGCTGGGCGTGGTGCCGTTCCATATGTGGGTGCCCGACGTTTATGAAGGCGCACCAACGCCGATGGCGATGTTTATCGGCTCGGCATCCAAGATTGCCGCGTTTGGTTTTCTGGTGCGCATACTCGGCGATGCGTTGTCGGGTGCGGCACACGATTGGCAGGGCATGCTGGTTATCCTGGCGGTTGCGTCACTCGCCGTCGGTAATATCATCGCCATTGCGCAAACAAACTTCAAGCGCATGTTGGCGTATTCAACGATTTCACATATGGGCTTTTTGCTGCTGGGGATTTTGGCGGGGACCAAAGTCGGTTACGCCGCGTCGATGTTTTACATCATCGCCTACGCCATCACCTCATTGGTCGCGTTCGGCATCATCATGCTGCTGTCGCGTGATGGCTTTGAGGCGGACAAGCTCGACGACTTGAAGGGTCTGAATGATCGTTCGCCGTGGGTCGCATTCCTGATGTTGGTCACCATGTTTTCGATGGCGGGCATCCCGCCGTTTGTCGGCTTTTTTGCCAAACTGTCGGTGCTTGAAGCAGTGCTCGATGTTGGGTATGTCTGGTTGGTTGTTTATGCGGTCATGATGAGCGTCATCGGTGCGTTTTATTATTTGCGTGTGGTCAAGCTGATGTATATGGATGCGCCGGTCGACCATTCGCCGATTGTCGCCGGGCAGGCAATGCGCTCGGTGTTGGCGGTGAATGCCTTTGTGGTGTTGCTGCTCGGTTTGTTACCGGGCGCCGGGCTGATGGGGCTTTGCCTTCACGCCATCCAGCGTTCGCTTTAGGTTTCGCTGCGCCGCTTCCATTGCCGATCCCGCCGACAATTGTGTTGCCCGATCTGACCGAACACCACGTCGAGACTGAGCAGGTCGTTGATGGCAAATACATCCGTATGCATACGGACCGCGTGCGGTTGCCGGATGGCTCGGCGTCACATCGTGAATACATACTGCACCCCGGCGCGGTGGTGATTGCCGCGTTTATCGGCGCGAGGACGCTGGTATTTGAACACCAATATCGATATGCGCTGGGCCGCCATTTTATCGAATTGCCCGCCGGCAAGATTGATCACGGTGAAGCGCCGCTCGAGACGGCGCGCCGCGAATTGCTGGAGGAAACCGGTTATGTCAGTGAGCAATGGCAGCACTTGGTGACCATGCATCCGACCATTGGTTATGCCAACGAGCATATTGAGTTATACGTGGCACACGATGTCCGGTTTGTCGGACACAGACGCGACGAGGGTGAATTTCTTGAGGTGTTTACCATGACCATTGACGAGGCGGTCGCCCGGGTGGGGCGGGGCGAAATCACCGATACCAAGACGGCGTTTGCCTTGTTGTGGCTCGACAAGTTCCATCAGCGATGATCGAAACATGATTTACGACCTCGCAATTATCGGCGGTGGTATCAACGGCTGCGGCATTGCGCGTGATGCGGCGGGCCGAGGGCTGAGCGTGTTTTTGGCCGAGCAAGATGATCTGGCGTCTGCCACCAGCGGCTGGAGCTCGAAACTCATTCACGGCGGCCTGCGATATCTTGAGCAATATGAATTCAGGCTGGTGCGCGAGGCGTTGCAGGAACGCGAAGTGCTGTTGAAAATCGCCCCGCATATCATTCATCCGCTCGCCTTTGTATTGCCGCATGATCGTCACATGCGGCCCGCCTTCATGATCCGGGCGGGGTTGTTTTTGTACGACCATCTTGGTGGCAAGATTTCGCTGCCACGCTCCCGCGGCGTGACGTTTCCCCATCCGCAATTCAGTGCCGGTTTGCGATTGAATTTTCGGCGCGGTTTTGTCTACTCGGATGCGCGGGTTGATGATGCCCGCCTGACGGTGCTGAACGCCATGTCGGCGCGCGATTTGGGGGCCAGCATCATGACCCGTACGCGTTTGGAAAGCGCAAAACGGGTCGACGGTGCATGGCAACTAACGCTGCGTGACAGCGTGACCAATGCCGGGTCGCAGGTGATGGCGACCGCGGTGGTTAATGCCGCCGGACCGTGGGTGCAAAACGTGCTGGACAACCGGCTAAACGTTGAATCGGACGCGACCGTCAAGCTGGTGAAGGGTTCACATATTGTTGTGCCGCGTTTGCATGAGGGCGATCACGCCTACATCCTGCAAAACGATGATGGTCGCGTGGTATTTGTGATTCCGTACGAAGGAAAATTTTCTCTGATCGGTACCACCGACATTGCCATTGATCGCATTGAGGATGGTCACAACATCAGCGAAGCCGAAACCCAATATCTGCTGCGCGCGGTGAACCGTGTCTTTAACAAACCCGTGCACGCAAGTGATGTGGTGTGGTCATATGCCGGGGTACGCCCGCTTTATGACGACGGTGAAACCAACCCGGCTGCCATCACCCGCGACTATGTTTTAAAGGTCAGTGATCAACAAGGTGCGCTGCCGCTGTTGTCAATCTTCGGCGGGAAAATTACCACCTATCGACGCCTGGCCGAGCACGCGCTGGACGAGTTGCTGCCATATTTCCCCAGCCATGCCAAACGTGCAGAATGCTGGACGGCAACCGCGGCGCTGCCCGGTGGCGCGTTCGACGATGACGGCGCCGACGGCGAAACCATCCGCCGCTTTGTCGATGGCCTGGCGCGGCAACACACCGGCCTGCCGCCGGATTTTATCGAACGACTGGTGCTGCGCCACGGCGTTAACGTCGCGCGGATACTCAAGGGCGCCAGATTGTTTGACCACCTCGGCGAATGTTTTGGTCGCGGTCTGAATTTGTTGTGCGAACGCGAAATCGACTATCTGATCGCCGATGAGTGGGCACGGTCGGCTGACGACATTTTGTGGCGGCGGACCAAATGTGGTTTGCATATGGACGATGAAGAACGATTGCGTGCGGCGGAATTTATCGAAGCAAAACTAAAAGTCCTTTATAAATGAGGTGTTTCGACCATTTTGTGCTGGAACATGGCGTGGATATTAGAGGTGTCCTGTTTGATATTGACGACACCATCACCACAAACGGCAAGCTGACGCCGGATGCATACGTTGCGATAGGCCGCCTGAAAGTGGCGGGAATGTTGGTCATTGCAATCACCGGCAGGCCGGCGGGTTGGTGCGATCAGATTGCCAGGCTGTGGCCCGTCGATGGGGTGATCGGTGAAAACGGCGCATTTTATTTTTATCACGATGCCAATGCCAAAAAGATCGTGAAGCGATTTGTACTCGACGAGCGGACGCGGGCCGCAAACCGACAAATAATGGCCGGGGTGGCACAGCTTGTGTTGCGCGAAGTGCCCGGCAGCGCGCTGGCATCGGATCAGGCCTATCGCGAAGCCGATATTGCGGTTGATTTTTGCGAGGATGTGCCGCGATTGGCGGCGACAGACGTCGCGCGGATCGAATCACTAATGGTGTCCCACGGCTTGATGGCAAAGGTCAGCTCAATACACGTCAACGGCTGGGTTGGTGATTACGACAAACTCACCACCACCCGCTTGATGTTTAACGAGGTGTTCAACATCGATCTCGACACAGAAAAATCACGATTTGTATTTGTTGGCGACTCACCCAACGACCAACCGATGTTTGCGTTTTTTCCGCGTGCGGTCGGGGTGGCAAATATTCGTGACTTTGCCGCCCAATTGTCAACACCACCCGCGTATGTGACCCGGGCGCGAAACGGCGCGGGATTTGTCGAAGTCGCCGAGCGATTGCTGGCAGGGACAGCGGCTGTGTCGTAAACGCCGCCGCGGGCCGCAACGGTGGCAGGGATGGTTGGGGATGGCGGATGCAACTACGGCGGCAGGATGCCAACAACGGCTGTCACCAACGAGTCCTTGCTGAACGGTTTTAGCACCATGCCATCGTAAGCGCTCGGTCCGACGATCGGCGCTTCGCTTGCGAGCAGAATTTTTGGTGCCGGCCGGTCGGCGCCGACGGCGACAGAAATCGCCTCGACAACCTTGTTGGCGTCGGCAAAATTTGTGTTGGTCGGGTCCACAATCACGACATCAAACTCCTCCTGCGCCATTGCCGTAAATGCATCCGCGGCGGTACTGACCAACACCACCCGGTAGTCGCGTTTCTTGAGCCGGCCGGCTGCAAACATCGCCTGGTCGCGCGCGCCGTCAATCACCAACACGCTGGCCTTTTTGGATTCGCGCAGTGAGTGTCTGGTGATGAGCGTGCCGTCATCGTCGGCGCTATCCTGCGCGCCCATGATGGCGGAGATGGCTTCGTTTAATTGTTGCGGTGCCACCGGTTGCCGAAGGTAGGCGCTGATGCCATTTTCGCGACAGGCGATTGCATCGCCCGGCCGGCCGCCGTTGGCCAGCATGATCACCGCGGTTTGTTTGAGGTGTGCATGATGCTTGATGCGAAACGCCAGCAGGAAACCGTCCTGGACCGGCAGCAGATTCGATGTCACGACCAGCGGGATCGGATTTTTTTCATGGGAAAAACGTGTCAGCAGCTGTAACGCCATGGTTGCATTGTCGGCCTCATGTGGTTGCATGCGCCAGGTCTTCATATGGTCGGTGAGTTGTTTGCGCTCTTCAAGGTCTGCGCTGACGACCAGCACCGGCATGCCCGTGAGGGTGACAAATGTGGGACGTGGTTTCTGCGGGGTACTGGCAGCGAACGGAAGCGTCCCGCCAAAGCGATAGGTGACGCCGTTTTTGCGCTCTTCGATATCGATCTTGCCCTTGTCGTCGGCCAGCGCACGAACGATCTGGCGTGCCAGCGCCAATTGCATGATGGCGGATGGCGGCAACGTTTTTGGTTTTGGTGCCGAGCTGCGGTTGGTTTGTTCAATTGAAAACGCGAGATGAATTTTTTTGTCAGCCGCGTATTCCGGCGATATGGACAAGACAATCTCAGATGGTTTGTCGCCGGCGATGCGTTCCGGTGGCAGCAAATGCAGGGCGCATTCAATCAAATTGCGCAATGCCAGCATCAGCCGTGCGCCGTCGCCGGTCATCGCGTCAGGCACGTCTTGTTCGATGCGCACCCGCAACTGTACCGGCAAGAGTTCCGCCTGCGGTACCACGCTGGCAATCAATACGGCAACGTTCTCGCGCAGGCTAAACGAGTGAGCCTCCAATGCAATCGGCCCGCCTTCAATGCGGGAGAAGTCGAGCAGTCCCGCGACGGCGTCAAATGCGGTCGACGCGGCGTACTCAACGCGCCGGAAATGTGTCAGCACATCGCTCGGCAGCTCCATTTGTTCGCCGCGCAACACCGCGCTTCCCGCACCTTCGAGGGAGACAACAAGTTCACGGGCGATTTTCTCAATCAATCCCATCTGCGTCGCGATCAGACCGGCAGACGGTCTGTCGTCATCACGTCCGGCGCCTTCCCGTGCGGTATTTACACGAAACAAATGCATGCGACCCGCCACCCCGGCTTCGCCATCAACCGCAAGTGAACCCTGCACAACCGTCTCTCCGCTTGCCAGTCGAAACTCGAGCTGGTCGTGTTGATCACTGCCGCCATCAATATCAAGCGGAAAATAGATCGGGCCGATGCGCCTTTCAGTGGCATTCGAGGCGATCTCGAACAGGGCGGCGCAATTTGTCCCGACCATCGATTGGGGCGCTTCGGTAACATTAAACAGCCTGCAAAAAGCGTCGTTCATCATCTCGATGCTGCCGTCGGCACCTTCAACAACGCAGGCATCAGAAACATTTTCGACCAGATCGAGCAGGTGGGTGCCCTGTACATTGGCCGCGGCCTCACTGGCTTTTTCCAGCGACAGGTCACGTACCCAGACGCCAATACCGGTTGGCTTGCCGTTAACACCAGTGATGGCGGCCAGCTTGAATTCCATTGGTGTATCCACCCCGTCCGTGGTGCCGGCCCTCACCATCGCCTCAATGGCTATCGCGACGGTTTTGCCGTCACCAACCCGTTTCAGCGATTGGGCAAAACGCGCCTGTTCGCGTTGGCTGACAATCTCCGCCAGCAAATAACCAGCCTCGCCGGTTGCCCGGCCGACAATTGCGTCCGCCGCCAACGTCGCGCTGATGACACGGCCGTCAAGATCAAGCTCGAACACCGGTTCATTCAGCGCCGCCAGTATAAGATCGGCGTTTTTCACGGGGTCGGGGGCAATGCAGACGCCGTTGCGGGGAATTGCTCAACGATCGAAGCATTGCTGCGCATTGCCGCAACGGCAGGCAGGATTTCACGGGCAATTTTTTTGCCAAGTTCCACGCCCCACTGATCAAAACTATTGAGGTGCCACATGACACCCTGTGCAAATACCTTGTTTTCATACAACGCAATCAGCGCACCGAGATGGAAGGCATCAAGACGGACCAATTCGATCAGGCTGACCGGCCGTCCGCCCGGGTGAATTTTGTGTGCCGGTGTGCCGGCAGGGGCATATCCATCCCAAAGCGCACTGGCCTGCGCGAGCGCATGCGCGACCAATCGATTGTGTTGGTCGGTTGACGCGCTCTCACGTTCATTGACGATAATGATGTCGGCAGAAATGACGTCTGTCCCTTGATGCAGCAACTGGTAAAACGAGTGTTGGCCGTTGGTGCCGGCCTCGCCAAAAATAAACGGGCAGGTTGGGTAATCGACGTTGTTGCCGTCCAGGTCGACCGACTTGCCGTTGGATTCCATTTCAACTTGTTGTAAATGGCTTGGCAGCAGCCGCAGGCGCTGGGCATAGGGCAACACCGCGAGTGCGCCGATGTTTAAAAAATTTCGATTCCAAACGCCAACAGCAGCCAGCAGCATGGGCAGATTTTTCGCAAACGGCGCAGTGGCAAAATGCTGGTCCATCGCCGCCGCGCCGGCCAGCAATTTTGCAAAGTTGTCGTAGCCGACGGCCAGCGCAACCGGCAACCCGACCGCCGACCAGAGTGAATAGCGGCCACCCACGGCATCCCAGAATACAAACGTATTGGCGGCGGTATAACCCTGTCTGGCAGCCTCATCAGGGTTGGCGGTGATCGCGACAAACTGCCGTGAAAATGCTTCAGCGCCGAGTGATTCCTTTATCCACTGTGCAGCTGCTGCCGCATTGATGGCGGTTTCCTCGGTGGTAAACGTTTTGGAAATCACCACAACAAGGGTGGTGGCCGCCGTCAGCGGCGCCAGGGTGTCGGTTAGCGCCGCGCCATCGATGTTGCTGACGAAATGAATGTGCGGGCCATCGTGAAAACGCTTGAGCGCAGTCACCGCCAGCGCCGGGCCAAGTGCCGAGCCGCCGATACCAATCACCACCACATCGGTAAAGGCTTTGTCGGCGATGCTGCGGGCGCAACGTTTGCCCGCACGGACATTTGCGGCAAACGTTTCCATACGCGCCAGCTGGTGCTGTACCGCAGCGCCAAAGTCACCGGCACCGGCGTCCGTGGTGTTGCGGCGCAACAGCGTATGCAAAACCGGGCGTGATTCGGTTGGGTTGATTGCCGCGCCAGCCACCAGTGCGCGGGCGCGCGCTTCAAGCCCGATTTCACCGGCAAATGTTGCCAATGCCGCAACGGTGTCGGCATTGATCGCTTGGCGGCTGAAATCAATTGAAATGCCACACGCTGATTGCAGCGGAAGTGCCGATGGCGTCACAGCCTGTGTGTGCCGGCGCGCGGCAAGCGCAGCAAGCATTTTCCATGCGGGTGTATCGGCGGGTCTTGGCATAGCATCGTTCTAATAAGCGTCTGGGCACATTATAGAGACCGCCGCAGAGTGTGGCGATTTTTGTGTCGATTCGGCAAAGGCAGGTTGCGCTCCAACAATTTTCTCGCTGTTTAAGAAACAAGTCTGCTTGATTGTCGACATTCATGCATTTTTGGAAACAACCGCCATCCAATAACGGTAGTGCAATTATTTGTATTTTAAAATTACAATTGTTATATTATAAATGCGACTGCCTGAATTGATCGGAGCGCTAATCCTGCGTTCGTTGCTCAGCTTGAGTCGTCAATTGACATGCTGGTCTTGCGAAACGAATTGGATGAATGATCCACCCAGTGCTGGTTAGTGCCGATATCAAGAAAATTGCCGTCATGTGTTACTAAAAAAAGGGTCGCGATGAATTCCATTGTTCAACTCCTTCATGATGTCTGTCTCCTCCCGATACTTCGTGGCTCACGCCGGCCACTAAATTTCGCACGCGGCACGCTCTTTGTACCAATGGTTGTATTTGCCATGACAGGCATCTCGACCACCATACACGCGCAGGTAAATGCATCAACAAACCGATCCGCGACCGCCGTGAGTGCGATTAACGCGCTGCGTGCAGTGAAGTTGCCGGCTGACGTCTCCAAGGCCGGCTGGATTGTTTTACGCAAAGCCACTATCGAAGAAGGCGTTCGTGAAGATACGCTACTCAGTCACCCTAGCGGCGTGATTGGTCTTTGTGTTGATGAGAAGGCAAAAAAATACCAGTGTGCCGAGCTGGTTGATGCGGACGCCGGTTGGGATCCAATTCACTTTGCGGATTTTGATGGCGATGGCAATGCCGATATCGCTTGGCAAGGCCCAAAGGGTGAAGTTGAAGTTTCCCGCATCGCAAAGATGGCCATTGTCAGTCACAAGGCGGTTACCGGTGCCACCACCGATCGGCTGACGCATGTTGTTGATATCGATGGTGACGGCAAGGCCGACATGATTTGGCGGACCGTCAAGGGTGATATTTCGGCATCACTGATGAACGGGCCTGACGTCAAGGCGGAGGGGTTCAAACCAATTGCGGCAGCGGGAAAAGACTGGACAGTCGTCTATACCGGGCTACTCGATAAAGTCAATGCAATGGGGCGTGGCACGGTTGTGCTGCGCCAACCCAACGGCGAAACGGCAATTTGGCGCATGACTGGATTTACCCAAATTGGCGGTAATGCCAAATTGACTGACGACCAAATTGTTAAGGCGATCGATGGCCCGGTTATTGCAGACCAAAAGGGTTTTGAAAAGGTCGCGCCCGTATGCAGCATTGCCGCCACCTATGCAGGTACAACCAACGAAATTCCATTTACCGGGCCACAGCCTTATGCGTCTCCGCCAGGCAACTGGCTTTTTCTTCGCGACAATTGCAATTCGGTTCGGTGGGAAACTGTTTTTGAATGGAGCCTGAACGGCGTTGTGCAGCCAGCCTACACCGGCAATCTATGGATGCCTACGCTTTCTTCTACCGCCGGCGCTGTCGTATATTACAGCGCACGTGCCACCCACAATGGTGAAACATCGGGCCCCCAATTTGTTTCTTTCCGCGTGGACGGTTGGGCGCCGGCGACCCCGACTTGCACCAGTATTTCCGCCAGCCCGACCTCGACAACACCGGGCCAAAACATCACATTGACGCTTAACGGTTGCACCAATTCACCGGATATTCGCGAGTGGCGGCTTGGTGGCAACATGATTGCGGTGACAACCGGCGCCACCTATGTTGTACCAGCACCACAGACGGCTGGCACCTATGCCTTCTCGGCCACCGCACGCAACGGTACTGGCGCATCGGCGGCCGTGTCGACCAATGTAATGGTCACGTCGACCAATCAACAGCCGCTGGCATCATTTATTTCACCGACACCAAACAGCATTTTCTTTGCACCGGCATCGGTGCCCGCGTCAGCCAACGTTTCGGATGCGGATGGCACCATTGCGAAGGCCGAGTTTTTTCGGGCCGGTTTTATTCTTGGGACAAAAACAGCGCCGCCCTTTACGCAAGCGATGAGTATTACTGCGTTGGGTCCCAACTACCTCACGGTTCGCGCAACGGACAACAACGGCGGCATGGCCACCAGTACGCCGATCTTGGTCTACCTCAGCAATCCGTTGCTCAATACCAGCTTCGAAGCCCCCGCCATTACGGCGGGTACAGTTGCTTGGAGTGCCGCCATCACCAACTGGACTGGTGCGGGTACATATGGACTCGCAACAACCGGGTATATGACGGCGTCAGGTCGACCCGCAACGCCACTCGGCAGCCAAGCAGCGGTATTTGCACACAATAACGGCTCACTTGCGCAAACATCCTATCTTTCGCCTGGCCGATATACCATCACCTTCAAAGCATTGAGCGAAAATGCTAACGGTGTCGTTCGGCTGTTGCAAGGCGGTGTACAAGTGGGAACCGCCAATCTCACGACCAATGTTTGGACGCCGGTGACGTTTGCCAATTTGCTGGTGACCACAGCCGGCAATATCACCTTTAACATTAGTTCCGCGTCGACTGCGGTTGCTGGCAACATTTACGTTGATGACCTTGTGCAGACTGCCTACGTCAATTTCCCACCTACGGTTAACGTGACGGCACCAGCAAACGGTGCAACATTTTCCTCAGGCGCAACAATCGGGTTGACGGCATCGGCCAGTGACCTTGGCGGGACAATCAACAAGGTTGAATACTATTCTGGTGCGTTTTTGATCGGGACCGCAACAGTGGCACCCTATGCGGTGAGCTGGGCAAACGTGACCGGCGGCAACTATACGCTCACGGCCAAGGCAACGGATAACGAATTGGCGGTGACGACATCGACTCCAATCAATATCACTGTGACGGGTGCGGCAAACCAGCCGCCGACTATTGGCATTACCGCGCCGACGAATAACACGGTATATACGAGCAACTCCACGACCATTGCAATCGCGGCAGCGGCAAATGATCCAGACGGCTCGATCAGCAGAGTCGAGTTTTTTGAGGGCGCAACAAAAATTGCAACGGTAACCGCGGCACCTTTCAATTTTTCATGGGCGGGAGTGACACCTGGCACCTATGTGTTGACAGCAATTGCCTACGACAATGTTGGGGCATCAATCACTTCTGCACCGGTTACGATCTTGGTGAACGCCACCAATAGCGTGTTCCTGAATAGCGGCTTTGAAAGTCCCGCCGTTTCCGGTTCACCCGTATTTGGCACGGTCATTCCGAATTGGATCACAGGAACAAGTGAAGCGATTGCAACTGGAACTTGGTTGACGACCTTTGGCAATTGGCCGGTCCCGCCTGAAGGCGTACAGGCCGCCTATGTGCAACGTGTCAATGGCTTTCTCAAACAGACGTTGTATTTGGTTGCCGGAACCTACACGATTCGATACAAGGTCATGGCAGGCAGCTCAATGACCAACATACAGTTAACCCACAACGGCGTTGTGATTAGTAATCCGGAACTGACCATCGTTCAGTGGACTGAGGTCGTTGTGCCAAATGTGCAGGTCGGTGCAACTGGAAATCAGGTATTTGTCTTTTCTGCAGCCCCACCTGTTTTGGGCGGCGTAAATTTCTTTGACGACATTCGCATTACACAAAGTAGCGTCATTACCGTCCCGTCAATCAGCCTGGCAACTAACGGCACAACCTTTCCGGATCCATCGACCGTGACCTTGACAGCAACAGTAACCGACCCATCGATGGTCGTTTCGCAGGTTGAGTTTTATCAGGGCACATCAAAAATTGCGACCAAAACGGCCGCGCCGTTTACCCACACAACAGCAAGTCTCACGTCTGGCAGTTATACCTTTACGGCCAAAGCGATCTACTTTGGTCAAACCAGCGTGTCGTCGAACGCAATACCTGTGAACGTTTCTGCCGTGCCTGCACTCGGATCGACCTACGTTTCGCAGACGGTCCCGACCACCATGGTCGCCGGCCAGCAATACCCGATCACGATCACCATGCAAAATGCCGGAACATCAACATGGAACACAGCAAGTTCAATCCGCCTGGGCTCGCAAAATCTGGCAAACAATACAACGTGGAATAGTGGACGAGTCGATGTCGCCGGGAGTGTTGTACTGGGGCAAAATGCGACATTTAGTTTCAATGTGACCGCGCCATCGACGGCGGGGACGTACAATTTCCAGTGGCAGATGATTCAGGATCCTTCGAATTCATTTGGTGCCGCGACACCCAATATATCGGTGCAGGTCAGTAGTGCGCCGCCGGTTGTTCAGATGGTCGCGCCGAGCAGCAATATTTTTGCCCCACTGATTAATCTTCCGCTTGCCGCAACCGCATCGAGTCCTGCGGCAGGCGGATCGATTACAAAAGTCGAATTCTTCAATGGCGCGAGCTTGATTCAGCCGGCCGTCACATCAGCAACAAATGGCCAATACGTTCTGTCATGGTCTTCCCCCGGTATAGGCACCTACAACATCGCTGCAAAAGCAACCGATAACGTTGGCACCACTACCACATCGGCGGCTATTCAATTTGTTGTTGCCGCTGCCGGTTCGCTAGCAGCAAGCGACAACCCGGCAGCTGATACCAGCAATAGCGTGCCTGATCCGACCGGTGTCGCCGTCGGTGCCACGGCAGGCAGCTTCGATGTCTCGGAATCGGGTTCGGCGGGCTACTCAATTCCGATCGCTTTGCCGCCTGGAACGGGGGGAATGATGCCGAGTGTTGGTTTGAGCTACAGCAGCCAAGGCGGTGGCGGATTGGTTGGGGCGGGCTGGTCATTGACAGGGCTGTCTGCAGTACATCGTTGCCCAAAAAATTATTACACCGATGGCACCAAAGGCAAGATTTCCTACGACGCGAATGACGGTTACTGCCTGGATGGGCAGCGCCTGATCGAAATTACCGCGGGGGTTTATCGCACCGAACGAGATAGCTTCAGCCGAATCACGCCAGTGGCAAATGGCTGGAAAGTTGAGAGCAAATCCGGGCTCATCATGTTCTACGGTACCGACGAGGCGGGCTTGTCCGCCGGCATTGTGGCCGGCCACGCCCGCATCATGGCGGTCAACTCGGCAGGTGTAGCAATCAACAACGCAGTCAAGGCTTGGGCGCTAAGTAAAGCGATTGATCGGTTGGGTAACTACTATCTGGTTGAGTACGAAAAAGACGCCAACCTCGCACAGCGACCATTGCGTATGCGCTACACAGGGACGACCACGTTTTCCCCATACGCGTCTGTTGAATTCGCATACGAAAATAATTTAGCGGGTGAAAGTGCCGTGATGTTCGATAGTGCCGGTGCGACTTCACAGCAGCTTAAGCGCCTCAGCACAATTACGACCAAACTAGGCGCAGATATTGTACGTACATACGCATTGGCCTATGACCCGGTGCCTAGCCTCGGTGTGCCGCGCTCGCTGTTAGCATCAATTCAAGAATGTGGTTGGTCAGGCGGGGCGTCACTTTGTTTGCCGCTGTCCACATTCAATTGGCAGAAATTACTCGCGGGTGATCTCGCCTTTACAACCAGTCTGGCACCGGACCCAACTGGCCAAGGCATCACAAAGACAGGCGATTTTGATGGCGATGGCAAGACGGATTTTATTCGCTATGCAGGAAATGGAAATTGGAATATTCAGCTTGGCGCTACCGGAACGCTGCAAACGTGGGCTGGCTTCGGAAGTGATGCGCGCTTGCTAATGGGTGACTTCAATGGTGATGGCGCAACTGATATCGTAAGCCATTTTAGCTCTGATCAATGGTGGGTCTGCTATTCCACCAAACAAGCGTCCACTGGTTTTTCTTGCAGCCTTCAGTCCATTGCCTCGCCAAATCCTAATAGCGCGAGTGTGTTTGCCGGAGACTTTGACGGTGATGGGCGCATTGATTTGGCTTTCTATTTGGGGCGTGATCCTGCCACGACCGTGACGCAATGGAAAATTTGCCTCTCCAATGGCGCAGGGTTCTTGCCTTGTGTTGCGGTTGATGGCCCAATGGAGCAGCAAGATGCTCAGGGCGGCGGCAATATTGTTGTTGCAGATTTCAACGGCGACGGCCGCGCTGATCTCGCTGGCTATCGTGCAGACACCAACTGGAGCGTTGCGCTTTCCAAGTTTGGCGGCGGTGTTGGTCAATCGGGTTTTGATTTGAAGCCGCTGACCCAGGCGAGCGGGAATTTTGCCTATAAAACTGTTGTGGCCGATTTTAATGGTGATGGCATGGCTGATTTGGTTGGCATTGATGCAAACGATGCCACCGGGTGGTACGTGTGTCTATCGCGCGGCGATGGCACATTCCAGCTTGGCGCAAACGGCAAGTGCCAGCGTTGGGAAGGTCGTGTCTCCAATAATGAGAGTTATGTTCTTGGTGACTTCAACGGTGACGGCAGAACCGACATTGCCCAATATATTGGCAGTAGCAGTTGGAGAATGTGTTTTTCAACTGGAACCGGCCTCGATTGCTCAACGACTTGGTCAGGGCCAACAAGCCCAAATGAGTTCTTTAGCTCGCATCTCACGGGAGACTTCAATGGTGATGGGCGTACCGACCTGATTATCAATACAAGCCCGACTTCGACATGGACGTTGCTGACCGCGGTAAACAAGATTCCAGATTTGCTTCTCAGTGCTACAGATGGCCTTGGCAAGATTGCAAATATTGCATATAAGCCACTCACGCTATCAGTCGCGAATGGCGGTGTTTACACCAAAGGCAATACCGCAACCTTTCCCGCGCTCGACATCCAATCACCGATGTACGTGGTTAGCAGCATGTCCACGCAAGATGGCATCGGTGCTACCCGAAGCTTCAGCTACACCTACAAAGGGCTGCAAGGCCACTCGCAGGGTGGCGGGTTACTTGGCTTCAGCGAGCGCACCGTCAAAGATGACTTGACCAATCGCACCACCACGACAACCTATCAGCAGGATTACGTTAATCGGCTGGCCGGTGTGCCAACCCAAACGGTTGCCAAGAGTAGCACCGGCGTAACACTCTCGACGAAAACCATTGGTTGGGACAAAAAAACGCTGCAGGGATTGGCGACTCCAGAAAAGCCCGGTGGCCTCACGATCTGGCAACCCTACGCCATCGAAAGCATTGACCAAGCGTTTGAACCCAACTCACCGGCAACGCCCTACATCACGACAACCTCCAGCACACCACTTGCCAATATCGATAGCAATGGCAATGTGAGCTCAAGCACCGTTTTGACCTCTGATGGATTTGCCAAAACGACTAGCACCACCTTTGGTGATGAAGACGTTGCCAATTGGCTGATCGGTCGGCCGACCATCGTCTCCGTGTTGTCAACAGCACCATCAACGCCGGCGCTTCCTCCCCGCACCTCGTCGTTTACCTATAAATACGGCACGCATCTGGTTGAAACCGAGACAATCGAACCCAATGCATCTGATACGTCTCTCACGATCAATACAGCCTACGAATACAACGATGGCGTTGGCAACCGCAACAAAACCACCGTCACCGGTCTGGGGTTGGTCGGCAGGACGACCACGGTGGTATATGGCGACCCCTACAAGCGTTTTGCCACCAGCGCGACCAATACGCTCGGCCATACCGCCGTCAGCATTTACGACGAACGTTTTGGTGCTGTCAAGCAGACCACTGACGCCAACAACGTATTTTCAACGGCACGTTATGATCGCCTTGGTCGTAAGTTCGCCAGCTATTCAAAGCTCGGGGTCAATCAATCGACCACCTATGCCGGTGGCGCAATCGCCGGTGCAGTCATGTCGATCACCAGCGTGTCATCCGGTGCACCAACCACTACCAGCCACATCGATATCCTTGGTCGTGAAATCCGTCGCGACAGCCAGTCCTTTGACGGCAGCACCGTCAGTGTCGCCACTAGTTATGATTCGCGTGGCCGCAAGATTGGCGTCACCCGCCCTTACATCGGCACCGCCACCACCAGTACCACCTTTGCCTATGAAGGCGACGACAAGCTTGATCGCATGCTGAGCGACACGGCGCCCGATGGCGGTGTGACGACTTTCTCCTACAACGGTTTTAGCTCATCGGTCACTCGCAACCCCGGCGGCGGTGTGCTTGCACAAACCACCACCCGTGTGACCAACGGCCAAGGCTGGACCACCAGCGTCGTTGATGCACTGCTCAACACCACCGGCTACAGCTACGACGCGCTCGGCAATCTCACCCAAGTCACGAAGCCCGGCGGCGGCGTGGTACAGATGACCTACGACCTGCGATCACGCAAACGTACGCTGATCGACCCGGATGCCGGCACCATCACTTACACCTACAATGCCGGCGGTGAATTGCTGACGGAAATTGTTACCGGTGGCCGCACATCG
>JANPDI010000032.1:0-28417 GCA_031431435.1 Burkholderiales bacterium | reverse complement strand
TGAAACGTCCTTGAATTTGGCCTCACCTTCGGCGTCTTTTGAGACGTCCGGATGATACTTGCGCGCGAGCTTGCGGTAGGCTTTTTTGATGTCGTCGACCGACGCATTTCGCGCCACGCCAAGAAGGTTGTAGTAATCCTTGTATTTCATTGGGCACCTGACGATTAGATGGGTACGGCGGCGAAAACGTTAGTGCGTTTTAGTGCCGGTCGGATCCGGCGGCCCCTGCTTAGGACCAGGTTGACGGTCTGTCGCGTTTGCCGAATCAACCGCTGCCGTTTTGGCGGCGCGCTTGGCGGGATTTTTCCCCCAGAACTGTTTGAGGCGCTTCAGTTCGCTGATAGGTTCATCGATATCAGCCAGTTCAATATGCGTGACAGCCGCAAACCAGCCATCGGTAAAATCGGTAAAACGTCCCGACGGCGAGATACGTTTGATCAACGTGATCGCCACATTGGCATCGTTGGCGGCGCCGAGTATGTCTTGCAGCCGGCCAAGCGTTTTGATAAAGCGTCTGGTGCGGCCGTGATCAAACAGGCTGGCAAAAAAATCGACCGCGTAGCGCAATCGTTTGGCATCGATACGCACGCGGTGGCGCGCGTCGGCCGACAAATCCCTGAGAGCGGCGGCGTCACGCAGCAGGCGTTGGCGACGCCGGTAAATTTTGGCGGCGGCAAACCCGGCAAGACCGGGCCGGGCCGTGTCGTCTGACGATCCGGCGTTGTGTTCGATGTGCGGGTGGTCTGTTGGCACCACGTCTTGTAATAACGTGAAGCAACCCGGCACGCCGGCCCAGCGACCGAGTGCCAGCATCAGCCCGGTATGGCGTGGCGAGACCAGTGCGGCACGCATTACGGCGCGCGCGGCGGCTTGTTTTTGTTTAGCCGCCGCCAGCACGACGCGGGTGGTGTCGGCGTCATCAAAACCCTTGATCAGCGCGGGCAGGGTGACGGCAACCAGCACATCCCAGTCACGCGCCTCGCCAAGCATGGTCGTGAGCCATTTCAGCTCGGCCTTCACATGACCGGCGTCGGCCGGCCGGAACACATGCATGGCGGAACGCAGGCGCCGTAACGCCACCCGCATTTGATGGACGTATTCCGGATCATTGGTCGCGCGCGCGCCGTCGATATTAGCCGCAAAGTGGGCAAGGCAGGTCGCAACAATGGCTTGCATCGCCTCATCCACACGCCATTTGTGTTTGAGTTTGACGGGTTTGGCATAGACCGGTTTTAACGGCTGCGGATCAAACAATTGGTAGCCACGACCGGCTTTGCTGATGGTGTCCAGACGCAGGGGGATGTGTTCGAGCAGGTGCCCGGCAACGTCGAACAGCGTTGCCGCACTTCCCGTGACCAGCTCGATCTCGACTTCCGAGATCGCCAGCGCGTCTTTGCCGCATTGAATGGTGCCCCGGTCAAGCGCGATCTCGACTTGCTGACCGGGCGACATTTCGATCAGCCACGTGGTTCGATCAAATATCGTGGTGAACGCCGGTTTGAGTGTCAGGTGTAATTGACCGCAGTCCGGCAGCCCGGCGAGTGGTGTCTCGCGCAGCAGCGAGAGATCAAGCTGTGGGCCCGGCAGGCGCTGCTCCCATTCGCCGCGTGCAAACATCGGACCGCTTGCCACACCGGCTGTCTTGAGTGTTTGCAACCACCGGCCGCCGGTCCTGCGTAATCGCAACGCCATGCCTTGTTGGCGCAGCAGTTGGTCAGGGGTATCAAAATAGACGTTGAATACCTTGCGCCGCGTCGGCCCGGCGATACATTTTTCGCGCAGCAACACCAACCGGCGCAACGCGCTGACGTCGTCAGGCGCAATCGCCAGCTTCAGTTCAATTTCACAATCGGGGTTGATGTCCATTAATGGTTGATTCGGTCGGCAAAGTGGATCCGCTAGGTTTGTCTGACCCGCCTGCCGCCGAATCGTTCGGCCGGCTGGCGAGGGATAGTCAGTTGGCTGACAATTCGACGCCCAAACCGAAAAAATCGCGAATGCGGGCGGCGATGTCGGCGCGCTTCTTTTCAGGTTAGGGCTGGTCAATCAGCGCTTTTTTGTTGCGCCAGTGTGATCTCCCGGTCCGCCAGCACATGGGAAATCCCGGCGGCATTGACATTGACGCGCGCGGCGATCACGTTTGTGATCTGCGCCAACGCCAACAGCACAACCACAACCAGCGGGTTGCGGGCGCGCACCCGCTCGACGCGGCGCAGTGCCATCACCAGTAATGAAAGGGCAACCGCCAGGCTGCCGGCGATCGGAATTTCACGTTGAATGGCTGGCATGGACCGGCCTACAGGGCGCGTTCAATCGTTTCACACAAACGCTTCAGCGTTTCAACGCGTGACCATGGCTTGTCGTTGCCGGCAATCACGTGCCACGGCGCGATATCAGACGAGGTGCGATCAATCATGTCGGTCACGGCATGTTCATAGTCCGGCCAACGTTTGCGGTTGCGCCAGTCTTCGTCGGTGATTTTGAATTGTTTGTGCGGTGTTTTGGCGCGTTCCTTGAAACGCTTTAACTGTTCGGCCTGACTGATCGCCATCCAGAACTTGACCACAATCGCCCCGCCCACCGTGAGCTGCTCCTCAAACTCGTTGATCTCGTGGTAGGCGCGCATCCAGTCGTTCTCGCCGCAGAATTTTTCGACGCGCTCGACCAGCACGCGGCCGTACCACGAGCGGTCAAATATGGCCGTGTGCCCGTGTTGCGGGATGTGCCGCCAGAACCGCCACAGATAGGGCTGTGCACGCTCCTCATCACTGGGCGCCGCCACCGGCACGATGTGATAAAAACGTGCGTCCATCGCCCGTGTGATGCGACGGATGGTGCTGCCCTTGCCGGCGGCATCCATGCCTTCGAACAACATCACAATCGAGCGGCCGCGCATTTTTTTGTGGCGGGTGAGCAGACTCAATTCGCCCTGCAGCTTCGCCAGCTTGCGATTGTAGGTGGCATGATCGAGCTTGCGCGTGTAGTCGGCCGTGTTGAGGATGTCGCGTTTGTCGATGCTTTGTAGCGGCAGCGGCTCGGCGGGTGAAATTTTTTGTGTGCCGCCCTTGAGCCGGCGCGTGAGTGAATCAAGCAGCAGACGGCCGGCCGTCAACGAGCGGTAGGCGTGATCACTGCCGGCGATGATGTTCCACGGTGCTTCGCCGGTCGATGTTTCGCGCAGGGCCAGCTCACACACACCGACAAAGTCGTCGTAATGTTTGAATCGTTTCCAATCGTCCTTGGTCACCCGCCACGCGGTTTTCTTTTTTGCCGACAGGGCTTTGAGGCGCGCCGCCTGTGCGTCTTTTGATAGATGAAGCCAGAGCTTGATGATGAGGGCACCCTCGGCGACCAGCATGCGCTCATGGTCACGTATGCGCGCCAACCGCCGCTCGAATTCCGCCGCGCCGTCGTGCCCCATCACCCGCTGCAGGACGGGGTCGGTGTACCAGGAGCCAAACAAGATGCCGATTTTGCCTTTGGGCGGCAGGACGTTCCAAAAACGCCACATCTCGGGTCGCGCGCGTTCAACGTCAGTGGAGGCGCCGAATGCGTGGGTATGGATGTGCCGCGGGTCCATCCATTCATTAAACAGATTGACCGTTTCGCCCTTGCCGGCACCGTCAACGCCGTTGACCAGGATGATGACCGGGAATTTGCTGTTTGCCAGCAATTGATATTGGGCATCGAGCAGCGCCGCGCGCAGTTTTGGTTCCTCGCGGTCAAATTCGGATTTTTTGAGTTTGTGACCGATCTCGGCGGACTCGAACATGGGTTCGCTCCTGTAAAAAGGACGACGCGGACATGACAAATGAATCATTGCAGTGTGGCGCGAATCCCGGCTTGGCGATTTGACCTGTATCAGGTGATCGCCATTTACGGGAGTGGCGGCACGCGCAACACGAGAGGTGTCAGAATAGCGCAATCGCAATCGCAATGCCTGATGCGGAGCCATCACATGATCTATCTCATTACCGGCCTGGTGCTGTTTCTCGGTGTGCATTCGGTTCGAATTGTCGCCGAGCCGTGGCGCACACGCCGTATCGCCCAACTAGGCGACGGCACTTGGAAAGGCGTCTATTCGCTGCTGTCGATCGTCAGTTTTGTCCTGATCGTTTACGGCTACGGCCTGTCACGTCAGGCGCCGGTCGATTTGTGGATGCCGCCGGTGTGGACGCGGCATCTGGCGGCGTTGCTGACCCTGCCGGTGTTTGTGTTGCTGGTGGCGGCATATGTGCCGGGCAGCCATATCAAGGCCAAATTCAAACATCCGATGACGCTCGCCGTCAAGCTGTGGGCGGGTGCGCATTTGTTGTCGAACGGTCGTCTCGCCGATGTGTTGCTATTCGGCGGGTTTTTGCTGTGGGCGGCGTTTGTGTTTCGCGCGGCGCGGCAGCGCGACCGCCAACAATCAATCACCTATGTTGCCCATGGTTGGTCGCGTGACGTCATTGCCGTTGTGGTCGGGATGTTGTTGTGGGTGGTGTTTGCCACTTACCTGCACGCTGTGCTGATTGGTGTGCGACCGTTTGGCTAGCGCGGTGCCGCCGCGCCAGGTTTGTTTGGGGGTTTGAGGAGCGGTCAATGTTACCCGCATTTGATTCACAGTCGTTGCTGTCGGTCTGTGTCGCCATCGGTGTCGGCCTGCTGATCGGTGCCGAGCGGGAACGCCGCAAGGGTAGCGGGCCGAACCGTGGTGCCGCGGGCATTCGCACGTTTGCCGTCGCCGCGTTTGCCGGTGTGGTGGCGATGCTGGTTGGCGACGTGTTGTTAATGGCGGTGGTGACCCTGTTGGTGGGCGGATTCGGCTTGATCGCCTATCGTCGCGCACCATCAGTCGACCCGGGTATCACCACCGAGATCGCCTTGATCGTGACGTGTCTGATCGGCGGGTTGGCTGCACATCAACCGCTATTCGCCGCTGCATTAGGGGTTGCACTCGCAGGCTTGCTGGCCGCGCGCGAGCGAATCCATCATTTTGTGCGTGGTGTGCTGAGCGAGCGCGAGTTGCACGATGCGTTGCTGTTCGCCGCGGCGGCGTTGATTGCGCTGCCGCTTGCGCCGGATCGTTTTGTCGGGCCGTTCGCGGCGATTAATCCGCACACGTTGACCGGTATCTTGGTGCTAGTGATGTTGATCAGTGCGATGGGGTATGTCGCGCTACGGATGCTTGGGCCGCGTTTCGGTCTGCCGGTGGCGGGCTTTGTGGCGGGATTCATTTCCAGTTCGGCGACCATCCATGCCATGGGCCGCCGCACCCGCGATGAGCCGGCCCTGATGTCGGGGCTGGTGGCGGGCGCCGTGTTGTCCTCGGTGGCGACCATTGTGCAATTGACGGCTGTGCTGGCTTTTCTGGCACCATCGCTGCTGTTATTGCTGATCAAACCGCTGCTGTTTTCCGGCGCCGCCGCCGCCAGCTATGCCGGTTGGTTCACGTGGAAGGCGCTGCAGATCGGGGCGGGCGCACATACCGGCAGTGGTCGCGCGTTTGATTTGCTGACGGCGCTCGGGTTTGCCGGGTTGATCGGCGCGGTATCAGTCATCTCGGCGGCACTCAACGCCTGGATCGGCGACGGCGGTGTGTTGGTGGCAATGTTTGTTTCGGGGTTGGCGGATGCACACGCGGCGGCGGTGGCGTCGGCGTCACTGCTGGTGGGTGGCAAGATCAGCGCGCCGGTCGCGGCAATGGCGGTGCTGACCGGCCTGAGCGCAAATACATTGGTAAAGGCAATTTTGGCGCTAACCGCCGGCGGATGGCCCTATGCGCGCCGCATCATTCCCGGCTTGTTATTGATGATTGCGGCGGCGTGGTTGGGGATCTGGGTCTGACCGACCGGCAAATCGTTTAGCCAAAGTATCCAGTCCAAGCGCTGTTTGAGATGATATTGCTTCAAACAGCCCTGCTGGTGGGGTGTTTGATTTCTAAAACTGCGCCAGAAATTCGCTCAAACGTTGCCGCGATTGCCACGACTGCCAAGATGCGCGTCGATCCACGCGGTGACCATCGGCCATAACCTGGCTTCCGCCTGCGCTTTAAAAAAGCCAAAGTGGCCGATGCGCGCCATGCCGGCATCGGCCGGCGACAACAGACGATAGTCGACGCTGCCTTCGGGGTAGGCGTCGTGCAACATTGTCGAGCCGGCCTCGAGCAGCAATTCGTCGTCGGAAAAGGTCAGCGCCAATACCGGAAATCGTGCGCTGGCGTAGGCTTCGCGCGCACCCGGCTCACCCGACAACATGTAATCCGGGGTCAGGCACCAGCGCCGCCATTGAAACAACGCGCCGGTGGGAATGTCACCAATGACGCCAACACGCGCCCCGGGAAAATAGCCGAACAAGGGGCACAAAATCGGCGCGAGCAAATACCAGAGAAATGGCGCGGTGCGGCGCACTGACGGGGTGTTGTGACGCATCGCGCCACTACCAACGGCGATATTGATCAGGCCGGCGAGTTTGTCGCGGGCGGGCAGCAGCGGTGCACTTTGCCCGCCGAAACTGTGTCCCACCGCGAATAACGGCAGGGTGGGCCGGGCGGCCTTGGCGGCGCAGATGACGGCGTCGTAGTCTTGCGCGAACCAATCGGTCAACGTCGCCTTTGCATTGCGCATGTCACGCCCGGTTTGGCGCAGGGTTTCGCCGGTGCCGCGAAAATCAAATGTCCAGACGACAAATCCTTGTTCGGCAAGGTGTTGTGCGTACAGCGAATAAAAACGCTGGGTGACGGCCATTGCGGCGGCGATCACCACCGAGGCCCGCCCCGGTTGCCCGTCGGCGGGGTTAAAACGGTTACAGACGATGGTGGTGCCGTCGCGGGTGGTGATATCGAACGAATCCATGGCGATGATTATGCCCGCCCCGCCGGTCGGATAGCTTGGGCCTGTCACCCAATATTCACATCATTCAGGTAAGCTGATCGATGATCCCGTCCGCCCAGCGGTACAACACCGACGGATCGTCGATCACATTCATTGGAGCCGGCATGTATCACGGGGAACGTTTCAACGGTTACAGCCATCTGGCGGGCACCTTGCTCGCCATCATCGGTGCGGTGATCCTGATTGTAATCGGGTCGCTGCAGGGCGACGCCTGGAAAATTGTCAGTTTCTCCATCTATGGCGCGACCTTGATTCTGCTGTACGGCAGTTCGACCATGTATCACTCCACACGCGGTCCCGTCAAAAACTTCTTTCGCAAGTGCGACCACGCCGCGATCTATCTGCTTATTGCCGGGACCTACACCCCGTTTACGCTGGTCACGTTGGGCGGGGGCTGGGGCTGGTCGTTATTCGGGGTGATCTGGGGGCTGGCGATTTTTGGTATTGTCCAGGAGCTTGCGCTGGCAGGCAAAAAACGCATGTTGTCGCTCTACCTGTACCTCGGTATGGGTTGGGTGGCGGTGGTTGGCGTGATTCCGCTGATCGAAGCGCTGACCTGGAGGGGGTTCGCCTGGGTCATCGCCGGTGGCGTGATTTATACCATCGGCACCGTGTTTTACTGTTACGACGAAAAATTCAAACACTGGCACGGCATCTGGCATTTGTTTGTGCTCGGCGGCAGTGTGTTGCATTATTTCGCGATCCTGTACTACGTCGCCTGATTGCCGCTCTAGGGTCGCCTGCTGCGGCCGATATATCACGCGAAGCCGGCGCAAATTTTGTTGTCGCCGGCCTACATGGTGGTTGCAAAATGTTGACCGGCGTGTTCACGTAGCGCGTGAAATTTGACCCGCGGGTAACGTTCGGCGGCGACTTCGAGTTCCGACGGGTGGGTGGCCAGAAAGGCCGGTGCATCCACCACATCGTGCGCAATACGATGTGCATTGGCGTCAATGAACTTGCGCAGAATGGCCGCATCGTCGCAGGTGATCCAGCGCGCCAGCCGGTAACGCGACGCCTCCATATAGGCGTCGACCTTGTATTCCGATTTCAAGCGGTGCAACACCACTTCAAATTGCAGGTTACCGACCGCACCCAGCAGCAGGCTGCCGCCGGCGATCGGACGAAACACCTGGATCGCGCCTTCTTCGCCGAGCTGTTGCAGACCCATGCGCAGCTGTTTGGATTTGATCGGGTCCTTGATTTCAACCGTCTGGAAAATCTCCGGCGCAAAATACGGCAGGCCGGTAAATCGCAGCGCCTCGCGCTCGGTGAGCGTGTCGCCCAGATGCAGCGTGCCGTGGTTGGGAATGCCGATAATGTCGCCGGCAAAGGCTTCGTCCAACAGATCGCGTCGTTGCGAGAGAAACGATACAACCGTACCGGGGCGGATGTCTTTACCGGTGCGTGACACGCGCAATTTCATGCCGCGCTTGAAGTGCCCCGAGCAAACCCGCACAAAGGCGATGCGGTCGCGGTGTGCCGGGTCCATATTGGCTTGAATCTTGAACACCACGCCGGAAAATTCGGCTTCATCCGGCTCGACCACGCGCTCGATGGCGGCACGTGCCGCCGGTGGCGGCGCCACATCGACCAATGCGTCGAGCACTTCGCGCACACCAAAATTATTCACCGCCGAACCAAAAAACAACGGCGACTGCCTGCCCGCCAAAAATTCTTCACGATCAAACGCAGGGCAGGCGTCACGCAACAATTCGATTTCATTTTTTGCCTGCGCGAGTTCCTCGGGATAACGTTCGGCGATGACGGGGTTATCGATGCCGCTGAGGATTTCATCATCATCACTCATGCGGTCTTCGCCGGCCTGAAACACGCGCATCGAATCACGCCGCAAATCGTATACGCCGCGAAATTGCCGGCCCATGCCAATCGGCCAGATAAACGGCACCACGTCCATTTTGAGCACGCGTTCAACTTCTTCCATTAACGCCAGTGGTGGCATGACCTCGCGGTCCATTTTGTTGATGAAGGTGAGGATCGGTGTGTTGCGCGCACGACAGACTTCGATCAGGCGCAGGGTTTGTGCTTCCACACCCTTGGCCGCGTCGATCACCATCAGGGCGGCGTCAACCGCCGTCAGCACCCGGTAAGTGTCCTCGGAAAAATCCTGGTGACCGGGTGTGTCGAGCAGGTTCACCACACAATCGCGGTACTCCATTTGCATCACCGAGCTGGCCACCGAGATACCGCGCTGCTTTTCGATTTCCATCCAGTCGGATGTGGCGTGGCGGGTCGCCTTGCGCGCCTTGACGCTGCCGGCAATTTGAATCGCACCCGCAAACAGCAGCAACTTTTCGGTCAGCGTGGTTTTGCCCGCGTCCGGATGGGAAATGATGGCAAAGGTGCGGCGGCGTTTGATTTCGGTGGCGAGCGTGGTCATGGCATGGGGCGTGTTGAATGTTGCATGTGCCCGCCGGCGCATAGTGTGGCGCGGGACGGGCAAAATTCATGAAGGCGCGCATTATCTCACCCGGCCGGTGCCATCCCGCTGCCGGGCGGCATAATTATTTAAAACACAAGTCGGGGTGTGCCGTTTCAGGCATTTGTATCCCGAAAGCGCCGCCGATGCTGGTGTTTCATTCCCAGCTATGTTCGAAATAGTGCGGCGTGCTGCCACAGGTTGCGCGTCGTGGCGAGGTTGCTTTCTGTTGTGCCGCATACCACGCCGGGTGCCGTCACCCCCGGCGCTGCCATGGTGAGGTTATCCGAGGCGAACGCCGCTCTCGACGATGGTGTTCAACGATTGTTGGATTGGTATTTGCATATCGCCATGTCAGGCGGTGTGCAGGACCGCCTCCTCAAACCGCGAATTGATTTCAACGCGCTTGATATCGTTGCGATCGGGCACGACATACATCACCGGCGCGATCATCTCCTCAAAAATGCCGCGCAGGCTGCGTGCGCCGACCTTGTACTCAACCGCCAATGAGGCGATTTCGTCGAACACGCGCGGGGCGATTTCGAGCGCCACACCCTCCCGCTTGAGGATTTCGCGGAACTGGTTGTAGAGCGAGTTGGTCGGCTCGGTCATGATCTTGACCAGCATGTCTTTTGACAGCGGCTGCAGGCTGGTCACCACCGGCAACCGGCCGGTGAACTCCGGGATGAGCCCGTAGGCGATCAAGTCGGTCGGCTTGACGCGCGAATTGAGCCGGTCAAGGATCAACTGATTGTTGGCGTCGGTAAGTGAAATAAATCCATACGCTTTGCCGGCGGCAATGACATTTTCGAGTCCGACAAATGCGCCGCCGCAAATGAACAGAATGTTGGCCGTGTCGATGGTGATGCCGCCGGCCAGTTTCACCAGCGAGCCCTCCATGATTTTCAACAGCGCGTGCTGTACGTTTTCGCCGGAGGTGCCGGGAGCGGTGGCACCGGCGCTCTTCAATTTGTCAATTTCATCAATAAAGACGATGCCGCGCGAGGCTTTATGCAAGTTGCCGTCGGCTTTGTTGATCAGCCGCAGCAAAATGGCCTCAATCTCTTCGTTGACGTATTTGGTCTGCGCCAGCGATGTCGCATCCGCCGTGACAAACGGTACGCTGATGGCGCGCGAAAGTGTTTCGCACAATAGTGTCTTGCCGGTGCCGGTCGGCCCGACCAGCAGCACGTTGCTCTTGCCCAGCGTGATTTTTTCAGTGCGTGGATCACCTTTTGATTCGTTTTGGGCGGCGACCAAATTCTTGAAATGGGTATAGACGACCACGGCGAGGGCGCGCTTGGCGTCGTTCTGACCGATGACGTGCTGATTGAGAAAGCGGACGATTGCGCTGGGCGTCAATTTTGTTTTGAGGGTCGCTAGTGATTCGATGCCGCTGTCTGCGTCGTTCATGTTTGCCTCAGAAGGGTCCGCTGCGCAACCATCGGCGCGGGTTACAACACACACGATGATGTTACCGGGCACATTCTATTACGCCACCGTTGGCGAGGCAGCCAACCCGCCCGGCGTCCCCCGGTAAAACACAACAATGCCTGATTGACGACGGTGTGCCCCGATGGTTCTGACGTATGATGATTCAGCTTCGACGCGCCGGTGGGAAAAGATGCCGTATCGATTTACCATTAGAATCGGATAGCCGGCAAAAAATGCAAGGCAGGCTTGACGCCAATTTCCCAGCCGTTTATTCAAATAGTAGAGTGACCAGCAATGTCTGACGATGACTTTGATTTTACGCAGGCCGCGACCCCGCCCGCAGCAGTGGCAGTCGGTCCGTCCGCACCGTTTAAACCCGCCACCAGCCGTTTTTTTGATGCCGCCGTTGCCGAGAAATTCTTTCGTGCCGGCGGCAAGCAGGAAACGTTTGCCGCGGGGGAAAAATTGTTTTCCGAGGGTGAAAAATCCGGCAAACAGGGATTGTTTGGCAAACGGGTTGTGCATCGGATGTATTTTTTGACCGACGGTGAAATTGCACTTGAAGTCGGCGGCAAGCCGCTCGACACCATCAAGGCCGGCGAAGTGGTCGGTGAGATGGCGGTCATCAGTGAAATTCCCGGCGTGGCCACCGCCAGCGCCCGCAGCGCCACCGCCACGGCGAAAACGGCTTGCACCGGGTTTTCGCTCGATGGCATCGAGACACAAACAGCGTTGGGTGAAACGCCTGAATTTGCGTTGATGTTGATGAGCGTGATGTTTGACCGCATGCGTTTTATCGCCGCAAGGCTGGCGATGCGGCGGGTGTCGAAGAAGATCGATGTGTCAGAGGCGCTGGCGGCATTCACGCCGGAGATGCTCGCCACGCTGGAAGAAAAATTGGATCGCGCCACTGTGATTCGATACGACGTCAACAAATCGATCATGAAAGAGGGCGACAGCGGAATGAATATGTATGTCATTCTGCGCGGCACGGTAGCCGTGTCGATCAAGGGCGCCATCGTCGAACTGGCAGGCGCTGGTGCGACCATCGGTGAAATGGCGCTGGTTGATCAATCACCGCGCGCCGCCACGGCGACGGCCAAGACCGATTGCAAGCTGCTCGCAATCAACCGGGTGGCACTCATGAACCTGGTGAAAGATGAGCCGGCGATCGGCATGGCGTTGATGCGTTCGATGGCGGAACGATTGCGACATATGAACTCGTTGCTGGCGTAATGCTGCGGCAGCAAGATCATCAACAGTCCGGCCGTCCATCGTATTGCCGCGACGGCCAACCGCGATACCCCGTCGCGGCAACGTTTCGGAGAGTCGAAAATGTCGGATAGCCATCAGTTTCAGGCCCACCTTGAGTGGCCGGCGGACCCGCCGGTGGTGGCGCACCTGGAGGCAAATTTTTCGCGCAACGCCGTGCTTGGCGCACCGGGCAAGCCGCCGTTGGCAGGCTCGGCGCCGGCGGTCTATCAGGGCGATGCGTCGCGATACAACCCCGAGGAACTATTACTGATGTCGTTGAGTGAGTGTCATATGCTCACTTACCTGGCGATTGCGGCCAAAAAGCGCATTGCGGTGTTGCGCTATACCGACAACGCCACCGGCACACTCGCAACCGGGCAATACGGGGTGAATGGAAAAATGTCGATGCAGGAGGTGGTGCTGCAGCCGCAGGTGGTGGTTGCGAAGGGAACCAATCTCGACGAGGCAAACGCCCTGCATGACAAGGCCCACGCCAATTGTTTTGTCGCCAACTCGGTTAATTTTCCGGTGCGATGCGTGCCTGCAATCAGTGCGGCTGATTGACCCGCGACCGCCGCGGTGTCGCCCGGCGTCCAGCCTCGAGCAACCTTCATGAAGACATTAACCGCACTCGCCGCCGCGCTAAAGGCCGGCACCAGCACCTCTGTCGCGCTGACTGAGGCGTGTCTGGCAAATATTGCCGACCAACGCGGTGAAGGCAAACGCGCGTTTGTAAAAATTTATGCCGAATCGGCGCTGGCCGCCGCGCGTCTATCCGACATCGCGCGCGCCAACGGCGAGGTGCGCAGCCAATTGGCAGGGCTGCCGGTTTCGATCAAGGATTTGTTTGATGTGGCGGGTGACGTGACACGCGCCGGCTCGATTTTTTTTGACGACGCGTTACCCGCCACGCAGGATGCGCCGGCGATTGCCAGGCTGCGTGAGGCGGGCGTGGTGATTGTCGGCCGCACTAACATGACTGAATTTGCCTACGGCGCGCATGGTACCAATGCACACCATGGCACCCCGCTGAATGCATTTGATCGCGCCAACGGACGTATTCCCGGTGGTTCCACCTCGGGTGGCGCGGTCAGCGTCACCGATGGCATGGCGGCGGCGACCATCGGCTCGGATACCGGCGGCTCGGTGCGGATCCCTGCCGCACTGTGTGGGCTGGCTGGTTTTAAACCGACCCAGGCGCGGGTGCCGTTGCAAGGTGCGTTTCCACTTTCGCATACCCGTGATTCGATCGGTCCGCTTGGTGTCAGCGTATCGTGCTGTGTGTTGCTTGACGCGGCGATGGCGGGTGAGGCAATCGTGTTGCCGGCCGCCGCCCGCCTGCATGGCATCGTGTTTGGCGTGCCGACGACGATCATGCTCGACCAACTCGCACCGCAGGTCGAACGCGACTTTGAACGGGCGTTGACAGTGCTTTCCGCCGCAGGTGCCGTGATCAAAGAGTTCAGGTTCTCCGAATTACAGGACGAGGTGGATGGCAGCCGCGCGGCAAATTTCTCCGGTTACGAAGCCTATCAGTTGCACTGTGAGAGGCTGGCTGTGCACCCGGAAATGTTTGATCAGCGCGTAGCGAAGCGCCTGTTGCTTGGCGCAAACATCAAAGACAGCGATTATCTGGCGCTGGTTGCGTTACGTACCCGCTTGATGGCATCGGCCGACAAAACCACCGCCCGTTTTGATGCGCTGTTGATGCCGACGGTGCCGATTGTTGCGCCGACCCTTGCCGAACTAAACGCCTCTGACGAATCGTTTATCCGGCTCAATACGCTGTTGTTGCGCAATACCGCGCCGTTTAATGTGTTGAACCGACCGGCCTGGTCGATTCCGTGCCAGCAGCCAGACGCCGGGCCGGTGGGGCTGATGGTGGTCGGTGAGACCAATCAGGATGCCAAACTGCATCGCATCGGACTGGCGGTCGAAGCGGCGATTCAGTCGGCAATCGACCGGGCGCGTTGAACGGCTGTCAAAAGCCGCGATTTTTCTTTTTGGTCTCTTGATTCTGCTTGACGTCTTCGGCCATCTTTTTTTCCGCCGAACGTTTGTCCCAGCCAATCCATTTGGACAAAAATTCCCACCAAAATAGCAGCAGGATGAACGGCAGCATCACGTAAAACCACGACCAGGTGGCGACCGGGCCGAATTCGGCGATTTTCATGAGCAGGATAATGACGGCAATACTGGCGAGGTACATAAGAGGCTCCCTGGTCGGGGTTGATACGGCAAGACGGGTAAGTTAGCACAAACAATTGTGTTGTTGCGATTGTCGGGTGCCGTTGAAATGGGCATAATTTGCGCCGACAACCAATTTTCAATTACCAACGGACCTGTAAACATGAATCTGAGCCACGCAATTTTAGGCGCATTATTGGCCGCATCCGCACTCGGCACGGCTGGCAACGCCCTTGCCATCGATGATTTGCACAAAAAACACGCCTGCACGGCTTGCCATGCCGACGACCGGAAGCTGGTCGGTCCGTCCTACAAAGACGTCGCGGAAAAATACGCAAAAGACAAAGACGCCGTACAAAAGCTTTCGGCGAAGATCCGCAAGGGCGGATCGGGGGTCTGGGGACCGGTGCCGATGCCGCCGAATACCGCCGCCAGCGACGCCGAGGTTGCGCAAATGGTTAAGGCCGTGTTGGCACTGGCAAAGCCGGCTGCCGGCGGAAAGAAGTAGGCCCGCGGCGGCGATTCCCATCCGCCGCCTGGTGCCGCGCGTGTGCCCGACCAATTCCCGTACAAACGCATTGACAAGCGTTTTTCCGTATTCACATAATGCGTATTGCCCGCATTTCCCCCACTGACGCCCCCACGAATAGCCCCAAATTGGAGACCCGCATGAAGCCATCTTACAAACTCGTATTTGCCGCCATGGTTGCCGCCGGCATTGTCGGTTGCAGCAAAGAAGAGCCAAAAGCCGCCGCGCCTGCCGTACCCGCCGAGCCGACCCTGAATGTGAAAATCGGCCACGCCGGTCCGTTGACCGGTTCGATCGCCCACTTGGGCAAGGATGACGAAAACGGCGTCGCGCTTGCCGTGGCGCAAACCAATGCCAAAAAGATCAAGATCGACGGCAAGACGTTGGTATTGCAAATGGTGTCTGAAGACGACCAGGCTGACCCGAAAGTCGGTACGGTGATTGCGCAAAAAATGGTCGATGCCAAAGTTGCCGCCGTGGTGGGGCACTTGAATTCCGGCGTTTCAATTCCGGCGTCCGAGGTCTATATGAAGGCCGGTATCCCGATGATTTCGGGTTCGGCAACCAATCCGGTGCTGACCGAACGCGGCCTCAAGAATACCTTCCGCACCGTTGGCCGCGATGACCAGCAGGGTCCGGCACTGGCGGCCTATATTGCCACCGAGCTGAAAGCCAAACGCGTGGCGATTGTGCACGACAAAACAGCCTACGGTGAAGGTCTGGCCAAAGAAGTTGAAAAGACACTCAAAGCCGCAAAAGTGACCATTGTCGCCAACGAACAAACCACCGACAAAGAAACCGATTTCAAAGCGATCCTGACCAAACTGAAGGCAAAAAACCCGGACGTGATTTTCCACGGCGGCATGGATGCAACCGGCGGTCCGATGGTCAAGCAGGCGCGTGAGTTGGGCATCAAGGGCACCTTTACCTTTGGTGATGGCGCTTGTACCAACGAGATGTTCAAGATGGCCGGTGAGGCTGCCAACGGACTGGTTTGTTCACAAGCCGGTCTGCCGGCTGCGGCGGCGACCAAAGAGTTTAACGACGCGTTCAAAGCAAAATTTGGCGACGTCAAACAATACGCGCCATACTTTTACGACGGCGCGATGGCGGTGGTTGAGGCAATGAAAAAAGCCAATTCGGCCGACCCGGCAAAATTTGGCCCTGAGTTGTTCAACGTCAGCTTCGCCGGCGCCACCGGCAAGGTTGAGTTTGACGCCAAGGGTGACCGCAAGGACGCCGAGATCACGATTTTCCTCGGCAAATCCGGTGCCATTGAACCGGTGTCGATTATCAAGAACGGTGTGGCGTCGAAGTTTGAAATGGCTGCCGCGCCAGCGCCGGCTGCACCTGCCGCTGCACCGGCAGCAGCAGCGCCGGCCGCAGCGCCCGCAGCCGCCCCGGCGGCACCAGCAGCGGCACCTGCGAAGCCGGCTGAAGCGCCAAAGAAGTAAGTTCAACGCGACACTAAAAACGGCACCGTTCGCGGTGCCGTTTTTTTATGTGCGATTAATCTATCCGCCGAATGAAGCGGCGCACGGATTACGCTAACATCACAGGCAATGGATACATTTCTTCAGCAGCTCATCAATGGTCTGACACTCGGTTGCGTTTATGCCGTTGTCGCGCTCGGCTATACGATGGTCTACGGCATCATCCAACTGATTAACTTTGCACATGGTGAAGTGGTGATGATCGGTGCCATGGTCGCGTTTTCGGTCATCGTGGCATTGGCGGGTTCGGGTGTGCCGCCGCTGTTTATTGTTGTGCTTGGCGTGATGGTGGCGATCCCCGTCTGTATGGGGGTCGGCTTTGCGGTTGAGAAAATTGCTTACCGCCCGCTGCGCAATGCGCCCCGGCTGGCGCCGTTGATCACAGCAATTGGTGTGTCGATCATCCTGCAACATGTCGCATTGTTGATTTGGGGACGCAACTATATTTCGTTCCCGCAAATCATCCCGTCGGTGACCTACCATTTGACGTCGTCCGAGACCTCCGCCACCATCACCAACATTCAGATCACGATTATTATTTTGTCGATTGCGATGATGGCCGGATTGGTCGCGCTGGTTTACCGGACCCGCATGGGTATCGCCATGCGTGCGGTTTCACAACGACCTGATGTGGCCGGTCTGATGGGGATTTCCACCAATGGCGTCATCTCATTCACCTTTGTTGTTGGTGCCGGGCTCGGCGCGATTGCCGGGGTCATGATCGGCAGCTACTACGGCATTGCCCATTACCAGATGGGCTTCTTGCTGGGACTCAAGGCCTTCTGTGCCGCGGTGCTCGGTGGTATCGGCAATCTGGCCGGTGCGGTGCTCGGCGGTATTTTGATTGGATTGATTGAGGCGTTTGGTGCGGGCTACATGGGAGACCTGACCAATGTTTGCACGCTCGACCGGTTTTTGCCCGGCTTTGCGGCGATGTGTGAGGCCAACAACAATATGTCGGTGTTTGGCTCCAGCTACAAAGACGTCTTTGCGTTTGTGGTGTTGATCCTGGTGCTGGTTTTTAAGCCGCAGGGTTTGCTGGGTGAGCGGGTTTCGGACCGCGCCTGATAACAATCCATTCAATGACCTCCTATCTTCCCGCCAAACTTCGCCAACATCCCGCCGCCATTTGGGGTGGCTTTGTGATGATTGCGGTGGCGTTGATTGCGCTGCCGTTTGTATTGTCGATGGCCGGCATGGCATGGGTGCGCATCATGAATCTGGCGATTCTGTTTGCACTGTTATCCGTCGGTCTCAACATCGTGGTCGGGTTTGCCGGACTGCTTGATCTCGGCTACATCGCGTTTTATGCGGTGGGCGCATATGTTTATGCACTGCTGGCGTCACCACACTTTGGCATTCACCTGCCGTTCTGGGTCATTCTGCCAATCGGCGCCATGGTGGCGTGTTTATTTGGTGTGTTGCTGGGCGCACCGACCTTGAAGCTGCGTGGCGATTATCTCGCCATTGTGACCCTGGGCTTCGGCGAAATTGTGCGTATCTTTATGAACAATCTCTCCGAGCCGATTAATCTGACCAATGGCCCAAAGGGAATTGCGACCATTGATTCGATCAAGTTTCTCGGCATGGATTTTGGTGCCACCACCCGCTTTGGCAGTTTTGCGCTGGATGGGTTGATCAAGTATTACTACCTGTTGTTGTTCATCCTCATCATCGCGATTGTCATCAACATCCGTTTGCAGAATTCGCGGATTGGTCGTGCGTGGGAAGCAATCCGCGAAGATGAGCTTGCGGCGCGCGCAATGGGTATCGACACCACCAAAATCAAGTTGCTCGCCTTTGCCATGGGCGCTTCGTTTGGTGGTGTGGCCGGCGGCATATTTTCGTCCATACAGGGCTTTATCAGCCCGGAGAGTTTCACCCTGACCGAATCGGTGATGATTCTGGCGATGGTGGTGCTGGGCGGCATGGGCAATATCTGGGGCGTGATTGTTGGTGCACTGCTGCTGTCATTTGTGCCGGAATTTTTGCGTTACGCGGTGACGCCGGCGCAACAAGCCATTTTTGGACGGCAGGTGATCGAAGCCGAGGTATTACGCATGTTGTTGTTCGGCTTTGCGATGGTGGTGATGATGTTGTATCGGCCGGCGGGATTGTTGCCATCGGCGGTGCGCAAACGCGAATTTGCACAGGGTGACAAATGACCACGGGCGCGCCATTGCTGGCGGTTGAGCGGGCGACCAAACGATTTGGCGGGCTCACCGCCTTGTCGGACGTTTCGTTTGACATTCAAACGGGTCAGATCGTGGGTCTGATCGGCCCGAACGGTGCCGGCAAGACAACGATGTTTAATATCATCACCGGTCTTTACCCGCTTGATGAGGGCGCCATCCGGTTTAATAACAACCTGCTGGGAAAAACCACGCCGGACCAAATTGCCGCGCGCGGCATCGCACGCACGTTTCAAAATATCCGCCTGTTCCAGAATTTGTCGGCGATTGAAAACGTCATGATCGGCCGCCACGTGCGCACCCGCGCCGGTGTGTTTGGCGCGGTATTCCGCACGCCTTCACAACGCCGTGAAGAGGCAGAGATTGAACATCGCGCGCACGCGCTGCTGCGGTTTGTCGAGATCGACCATCGTGCCAACGATCTGGCCAAACATCTTTCCTACGGCGACCAACGGCGGCTGGAAATCGCGCGGGCACTGGCGACCGACCCGCAATTGCTGGCGCTGGATGAACCTGCGGCGGGAATGAACGCCACCGAGAAAGTGGCGTTGCGCAAATTGATCGAATCAATCCGCGCAACCGGGGTGACGGTGTTGTTGATCGAACACGACGTCAAGCTGGTGATGGGTTTGTGTGAGCGCATCGTTGTGCTCGATTACGGCAAAAAGATTGCAGAGGGTTTGCCGGCCGATGTTCAGCGCGACCCAAAGGTCATCGAGGCCTACCTCGGCGTCGAAATTGAGGCGGCGCAATGAGTCTGTTGGCACTCAATGACGTGCATATCTCGTATGGCGGGATTCAGGCGGTCAAGGGCATCACGCTCAACGTCAATGTTGGCGAACTGGTGACGTTGATCGGTGCCAATGGGGCCGGCAAGACGACGGTGCTCAAGGCCGTCGTTGGACTGCTCAAGCCCCGACAGGGTGATATTCAATATCATGGCGCCAGTATCGTTGGGATGTCATCGCATCTGATTGCCAGGCAGGGTCTGGCGCTGGTTCCCGAAGGGCGCGGCGTTTTTCCGGGGTTGACCATTGAAGAAAATCTGCAAATGGGCGCGTATTTGCGGCGCGACAAGGCCGGCATCGCCGACGATCTGGAAATTGCCTTCACCCGTTTCCCGCGACTTAAAGAACGCGCCAAACAAACCGCCGGTACGTTGTCCGGTGGCGAACAACAGATGCTGGCAATCTCGCGCGCCTTGATGTCAAGACCAAAACTGTTATTGCTTGACGAGCCATCGATGGGGCTGGCGCCGATCATGGTGCAAAAGATCTTTTCGGTGGTGAGTGAAGTCGCAAAAGCCGGCATGACCATATTGCTGATTGAACAAAACGCCAGGCTGGCACTGCAAGTCAGTCAGCGCGCTTATGTGATGGACGGCGGATTGATCACGCTTGAAGGTGCGTCGTCAACCCTGCTGCACGATGCGCGTGTGCGGACGGCGTATCTGGGCGAGGATGCCGCCGCACAAGTCTCTGTCAACGAGTCCGGATGACCGGCCCGATTGGAGCCACAAAATGATGCTGAGCAAAACCGAACTGTCGGATCTAAAACGCGCCAAATCGTTGCTGGAAAACCCCGGACTGGCGGCACGGTTGTCGGCAATGCTTGGCTCCCCGTTTGAACGCGGCATGGCGATGTTGCCCGCCCGCTTCCAGGCCACGGTGCAAAAAGCATCTGAAACCGCCATGATGAAGGCGCTTGACGTGGCGGTGAAGTCAATCAACGATCAATCGGCGGTGCCGCGGTCGTCCAGGGACAGACTGCATAAGCTTGCGGCGGCCACATCCGGTGCCGTCGGCGGGGTATTTGGATTGCTGGCGTTGAGTGTTGAGCTGCCGGTCTCGACCACCATCATGTTGCGATCGATTGCCGACATCGCCAAAAGCGAGGGTGAAAATATCCAGCACATCGAAACCCGCCTGGCCTGCCTGACCGTGTTTGCGCTGGGTGGTCGTTCGGACAACGATGACGCGAGCGAATCCGGTTATTTTGCGGCACGTATGGCAATGGCGGGTGCGGTATCGGAGGCGGCGAAATTCCTGGCGGAAAAAGGCATGAGCAAGGCGGGTGCGCCGGCGCTTGTGAGGCTGACGACGTTACTTGCATCGCGCTTTGGCGTGGTGGTGTCGGAAAAAGCCGCGGTGCAGGCGGTGCCGCTGATTGGTGCCGCATCCGGCGCGCTGATCAACACACTTTTTATCGAACATTTCCAAAACATGGCGCGCGGGCATTTTATTGTGCGCCGACTGGAAAAAATCCACGGCGCGGAGCCGGTAAGGCTCGCCTACGAGCGACAATCCATTTGATGCCCTGCCAATTGACGCGAATTTGTTGATGCGATGAATGCGAGCCTGCTTTTATGGATGCTGTTGCTGCCCTTTGCCGGGGCGGTGCTGCTGTTGCTGGTCGACAACAACCATCGCCGGCGCTCAGCCTGGATTGCAGGACTAATAACAATCGCCGGTTGCGTGCTGCTGGCGGTACTAGCCGCGGCGGTGTTTGACGGCGGCATGGTTCGGTTTCGCGTCGACTGGTTACCGTCGCTGGGTGTCGCCTTTGGCCTCCGACTCGACGGGTTGGCATTCTTATTTGCCTTGTTGATCCTGGGTATCGGCGCGCTGGTGGTGTTGTACGGCGCGTATTACCTCGCCGATGACGATCCACCCGCGCGTTTTTATGCGTTCCTGATGTTGTTCATGGGATCGATGCTGGGGGTGGTGCTCGCCGACAACCTGATCGTGCTGGTGGTGTTTTGGGAACTGACCGGCCTTTCGTCATTTTTGTTGATCGGTTTCTGGCGCCATCGTGAAGATGCGCGTCAGGGTGCGCGCATGGCGTTGACCGTCACAGGTTTCGGCGGACTGGCCCTGTTGGCCGGTGTGTTATTGATCGGCCGCGTGGTGGGTAGTTTCGATCTCGATGCCGTGTTTGCGGCGCGGGCGCAGTTGCAAAATAGTCCGCTGTTTATGCCGATCCTGCTGCTGGTATTGCTTGGCGCATTTACAAAAAGTGCGCAGTTTCCATTTCATTTCTGGCTGCCAAGCGCGATGGCCGCGCCGACGCCGGTGTCAGCGTATCTGCATTCGGCCACCATGGTCAAAGCGGGGGTGTTTTTGCTGGCGCGGCTGTATCCGGCGCTGGGTGACAACGACGCGTGGTTTTGGATTGTTTCAACCGCCGGGTTGGCGACATTATTGTTTGGCGCGGTGGTGGCGATTTTTCAACACGACCTCAAGGGTTTGTTGGCGTATTCGACCATCTCGCACCTCGGCCTGATTACCTTGTTGTTCGGGCTCGACACGCCGCTTGCAGTGGTTGCCGGCGTGTTCCATATCATCAACCACGCCGTGTTCAAGGCATCGCTGTTCATGGCGGCCGGCATCATCGAGCACGAGACCGGCTCACGCGATATGCGTCAACTCAACGGGCTGTGGCAAACCATGCCGATCACCGCCACGCTGGCGATGGTGGCGTGTGCGGCGATGGCGGGCGTGCCGCTGGCCAATGGATTTTTGTCCAAGGAAATGTTTTTTGGCGAAGCGCTCGCCGTTGACACACACCGTTTGCTGACGTTTGCGACGCCGATCGCGGCAACCCTGGCCGGCATTGCCGGGGTGGCATATTCGTTGCGGTTTATCCATGACGTGTTTTTTAACGGCGAACCGGTGGGGCTGACAAAAATACCGCGTGAGCCGCCGCGGTTCATGCGCGTGCCGGTTGAAATTTTGGTGGTGGTTTGTCTGGCGGTCGGGATATTTCCGGCCGTGACGATTGCGCCGCTGCTCGCGGTGGCTGCGCAGGCCGCGCTCAATCTGCCCGGCGTCGAGAAGTTGCCCGTCTATAGCCTCGCCATATGGCACGGCTTTAATTTTTCATTGTTGATGAGTTTGATCGCGTTGGCTGGCGGCGTGCTGCTTTATATTGCGCTGCAGAAAAAGATCAACCTCCACACCATCACCCGTCTGCCGGGTGATGCAAAGTTGTTGTTCGATGTGTTTATCGACAACCTGGTGGTGGTGGCGGGATGGATCACGCGCATCACACAAACCGGCAGTCTGCAACGTTATCTGCTGCTGATTTTAATCGCCGCCATTGTCGCCGGGGTGGCGGGTGTGTGGCTGGCGCCGTCCCCCGCGGGATCGACCGCTGCCACGACGGCGCCGGCAAATATGATCGCAGTCGCCATGGCGCTGATCGGCATGGCGGCGTCAATCGGTGCGGTGGTGATGTATCGCCAGCGGTTGACGGCGTTGATTCTGCTTGGTGCAACCGGTCTTGTTGTTGCCATGACCTTCGTCTATTTTTCGGCGCCCGATCTTGCCCTGACCCAATTGCTGGTCGAAGTCGTGACCATCATCATGATGATGTTGTGCCTGAAATTTCTGCCCGCACAAAGTGCCCCGCAAAAAAACAGTTTTCGCCATTGGCGCGATGCCGTCGTCGCCGTCATTGCCGGGTTGGGCGTGACATGGGTGGTCTATCAAGTATTGACCCGTCCGTTCAACAGCATCTCGCCGTATTTTCTGCGCACCGCGGTTGGCGAGGGCGGCGGCGCCAACGCGGTGAACGTCATCATTGTTGATTTTCGCGGCCTTGACACGCTTGGCGAAATCGCCGTGCTGGGCATGGCCGGGCTGATTGTTGCCGCGCTGTTGCGCAACATGCCCATGCAAAACACCAAGCTTGGCGCGCCTGACGACGCAAAAGTGCCTGGAAACGCTCATCGTTCCTTGCTTTTGCAAATCGTTGCGGCACTGTTGTTGCCATTGGCGGTGATGATCTCGATCTACTTTTATTTGCGCGGCCACAATTTGCCCGGCGGCGGATTTATCGCCGGGCTGGTATTTGCGATTGTGTGGATCCTTCAATACGTCGCCATCGGCCGTTTCAACGTTGAGTCGCGTGTCAACGCCGACTACGCAACGTGGATTGGCTGGGGGTTGCTGGTGGCCGGCTTGACCGGTGTCGGCAGCTTTGTGGCGGGCTTTCCATTTCTGACCAGCACGTTCAAATATTTCACGCTGCCGGTGATCGGTGCGGTACCGATTGCCTCGGCCATGTTCTTTGATCTGGGTGTCTACCTGTGTGTGATCGGCGCAACCATGCTGGTGCTGTCGCGCCTTGCCAGGGTAAACGACCCGGCCGGACAACGTCAACCGGAGCGCACACCATGAGCCTCGAACTCTTGGTCGCCCTCGGGGTTGGTGTGCTGACGGCATGTGGTGTCTATTTGTTGTTGCGGTCGCGACTGTTTGATGTGGTGCTGGGTCTGATGTTTATCTCATATGCCGTCAACTTGTTTATTTTTTTTATGGGACGGCTGGCAACCGGCAGGGCACCCATTATTCAAAACGGCGTGCCGGCCACGCTGACCAGCTACGCGGACCCGTTGCCGCAGGCGCTGGTGCTGACGGCAATCGTCATCTCGTTTGGCATGACCGCGGTATTGCTGGCCATCGCCGTGCGCGGGTATGCCGAGAACGGCCATGATCATGTTGATGAAGACGGTGATCGATCATGATGGCGTGGCTGCTCAAGCATCTGCCGGTGTTGCCGATTGTGCTGCCGCTGCTCGGTGCGGCACTTGCCTTGTTGGCCGGCGAAAAGCGACTGGCGACACAACGCGTGATTGCCGCCGCCAGCGTCATGTCGCTGGCGGTTGCCGCAGTGCTGGCGATCATGCTGACGGCGAGCGGGCAGATGTCGGTCTATCTGGCGGGCAACTGGCAGGCACCGTTTGGCATCGTACTGGCAATCGACAAATTGACCGCCCTGATGTTGGCGTTGACGGCCGGTATCGGGGCGGTGGTGTTAATAGCGGGTCAGGCAAAGCCTGCAACAACAGACGGCGGACAAAATCGCATTGACGGGGGTACGTTCTTTTACCCGCTGTTTTTGTTGCAATTGTGCGGATTGAACGGCGCATTTTTGACGGCGGACCTGTTTAATTTATTTGTGTTTTTTGAGGTGTTGCTGGCGGCCAGTTACGGCATGTTGCTGCAAAACGCCGACCGCGCGCGCACCAATGCGGCAACCCATTACGTCGTGATTAATTTGTTTGGTTCCGCGTTATTTCTGATTGCGGTTGCGCTGCTATATGGCGTCACCGGCACCTTGAACATGTCCGATCTATCACAAAAGATTAACGCCACATCCGGGTCGTCGCGCGGGCTGGTCATGGCGGCGGGATTTATCCTGTTGCTGGTGTTTTCCATCAAGGCCGCGCTGTTGCCGCTAAATTTTTGGTTGACCGGCACCTATGGGCGCGCACTCGCGCCGGTCTCGGCGCTGTTTGCGTTGATGACCAAGGTCGGTGTGGTGGCGATTGCCCGGATGCTGACGCTGTTGTTCCCCGAAGGCAGTGCGATCAACGGCCACATGAGTAATGTGTTGTTGATTGTTGCGCCGCTGACCATGTTGATCGCGGCGTGTGGCGCGCTCGCAGCGCGTGAGGTCAAGGTGCTGATTGGCTGGACGGTGATGGCATCGGCGGGCTTGATGATCACGGCAATTGCCATCGGCAGCCCCATGGCATTGTCGGGCGCGCTGTTTTACATGCTCGGCAGCACCATCGCCACGGCACTGCTGTTCCTGAATGCCGCCGCGATGGATGCGCCTGGCGCGGTGCTCACAACCGGCGCGGCATCAAAAAATAATGCCTGGCCGGTTATCGGCGCACTGTTTTTTGTTGGTGCCGCCGCCGCCGCCGGGTTACCGCCGTTTTCCGGTTTTATCGGCAAGACCATTGTGTTGGTTGGTGCAACCCAGCATGCATGGATGACTTGGGTTTTTTACACGGTATTGATGGCCGGCCTGTTGACCATCATTGCCTTTGCACGCATGGGCAGCCGGCTGTTCTGGAAGCGTGACGCGGTGGTTGCGCCGGTGTATTTGTTGCCGGCATCAATATTGGCGGCAGCGCTGTTGGCGCTGACACTGTTGGCCGCGCCGATTCAACGTTTCACCGACCAGGCGGCGATTGAAATGAAGCGCCCGCAAATCATGACCGGCAATGTGCTTGGCAAGTTGCCGTTGCAACCGGACAAAAAAGCCGGGGCGGCAAAATGAAACGTATGTTTCCACAACCGTTGATCTCGGCAATGTTGTTGCTGGTCTGGCTGGCATTGAACAATACGCTGCATCCGGCCCATCTGTTGCTTGGCGCGCTACTGGCCGTTGCGATTCCATGGTGGACGTCAAGATTCACCGGTGAAATCAAGGCGCCACGCATCAGACAACCACTGACGATTGTGATTCTGGGCTTGATTGTGTTGTTCGATATCGTCAAATCAAATATTGCCGTTGCCAGACTGATTCTCGGCCCGGCATCGCATATCAACCCTGCATTTATCTGGGTGCCACTGGAAATCACCGAGCCACATGCCAAGGCGGTACTCGCCGGGATTATCACCATGACCCCGGGCACGGTGTCGGCGGATTTTTCCGATGATGGAAAATATTTGCTGGTGCATGCGCTGAATGTCGAAGACGCAGACGGGATGATTGCCGAAATAAAATCCCGGTACGAATTGCCACTGAAGGAGATTTTTGAATGATCGCGAATCTGGCGGTACCGCTGTCACATCTGGGTATCTGGACAAAATATGCCGTTTTGTTTGCGCTGATTTTGTTTGGCGCAGCACTGCTGCTCGCCGCATGGCGGCTGTTTCGCGGCCCTGATACGGCTGATCGTATCCTCGCGCTTGACACACTCTATGTGAACGCGATGGCGCTCACCATACTGCTTGGTATTGTTTTTGCCAGCAATGTCTATTTTGAAGTCGCGCTGCTGATTGCATTGCTGGGTTTTGTCGGCACCGTGGTGATGGCAAAGTACCTCGAGCGCGGGGACATTGTCGAATGATTCCGCTCTGGGCCGACATATTGATTGCGCTGATGGTGGTGCTGGGCGCACTTTGTGCGCTGATTGGCGCCATCGGCCTGGTGAGGCTCGATGACTTCCTGAAGCGCCTGCATGCGCCGACCAAGGCATCGACGCTGGGTGTCGGCTGCGTCTTGATCGCCTCGATTTTTTATTTCACGTTTTTGTCGCGCGGCGTGAGTGTGCACGAGTTGCTGATTACGCTGTTGGTATTCCTGACCGCGCCGGTGTCGGCGCATTTGCTGATACGGGCGGCGCTCAAGGACAGTATGCGAAACGACCGGAATTTGCCGCCGCCACCGCCGCCACCAAATTTGTTACCGCCCGGCTGACGACATCAGTTCGGTGTCGTCGTGTGAATAGGCGGGTGAACAGGCGCACAGAATTCGCAGCGTAACCGCGCCGGTGTTTTGAATGCAATGGGCGGTGCCAGGCTTGATCAGCACGCTGTCACCGGCACGAACCGGAAATGTTGCATCCCCGAGCGTCATGATGCCTTCGCCCTCGGTCAGGTGGTAGATTTCCTCGGATTGGCGGTGCCGGTGTAACGCGGTGGTCTGACCCGTTTCGACGACCGCCTCGGCCAGACTTTGCCGGATCGCCGCGCTGCTGTCGGGATGCAATAACTCGCGGATCAATGAACCATCTTTGGTGACAAAGGCCGGGATGGCGTCATAGCGTGTATGGATGGTCTGATGTGATGACATGGCGGTCGGGGGTTTTCCGGTCGGGGTTGGCATTCCGTGCCATAATTTTTGCACGTCAACCGCTTTTTGCCCAAGGATTTTCTGCCATGGCCGTCAACTATGTCTTGCCCACCAACGCTTCGTTGCACCCGGTGCCCGGCATCCGGTTGGGATTTGCCGAGGCACACGTGCGCAAGCCGAACCGCAAAGACATGCTGGTTGTCACGATGGCTGAAGGCAGTGTCGCCGCCGGGGTGTTCACGCAAAATCGTTTTTGTGCGGCACCGGTCACGGTCTGTCGCGAGCATTTGCTAAAAAGCGCCAAACAGCGCGCCATCATCGTCAATACCGGCTGCGCCAATGCCGGTACCGGTGGACAAGGGTTGAACGATGCGCGCGCAACCTGCGTGGCAGTCGCGGACGCACTTGGCTGTCACGCTGATCAGGTATTGCCGTTTTCCACCGGCGTCATCATGGAACATTTGCCGATGGCGCGTATTTTGGCCGGTGTGCCAACCTGTGTGGCGAATCTCGCCGATGACGGCTGGTTTGACGCGGCACACGCCATCATGACCACCGACACGGTGCCAAAAGCGTTTTCAAAACAGATTCTGTTGTATGGCAAAACGGTGACCATTACCGGCATTTCCAAAGGGGCCGGCATGATCCAGCCAAATATGGCGACCATGCTGGGCTTTATCGCCACCGATGCATGCGTCGCCGCCGATGTGTTGCAGGATATGGTCAAAGAAGCGGCCACGCTGTCGTTCAATTCCATCACGGTCGATGGCGACACCTCTACCAACGATTCATTTGTGCTGATCGCCACCAACAAGGCCGGACATCCGTTGATTGCCGGTGAGGGCACGGCTGAATATGGTTTGTTGCAAACCGCCATCAACGATGTGGCCATTCATCTGGCGCAGGCGATTGTGCGTGACGGCGAGGGCGCAACCAAGTTCATCACCATCAAAGTTGATGGCGGCAAGAACCGCGACGAATGTATGAAAGTGGCAAAGGCAATCGGCCATTCACCATTGGTCAAAACGGCGTTTTTTGCGTCCGACCCGAATCTTGGCCGCATTCTGGCGGCGGTCGGTTATGCCGGCATCAGTGATCTGGATCAAAACAAAATCACGTTGCGACTTGGTGATGTGCTGGTGGCTGAAAAAGGCGGCCGCGCCGCCAGCTACCGTGAAGAAGATGGATCGCGCGTGATGAAAGAATCCGAGATCACCGTCCACGTCAATCTGGGCCGCGGCAAGGAAAGTGTGGTGCTGTGGACCTGCGATTTTTCCGTCGACTACGTCAAGATCAACGCCGACTATCGCAGCTGACATGATGTTTCCCAAGCTCGACAAAGTCGCCGCAAAGGCGGAAGCATTAATCGACAAGATTGACGCGCTGCTGCCGGGATTGCCGGTCAATGACTGGCAAGC
>JANPDI010000031.1:0-111934 GCA_031431435.1 Burkholderiales bacterium | reverse complement strand
GTGAATGATGCACTTGCTGTTGTCTTGGTGACTGTTAAATCCGGACAAAGTGCGGCGCAAACGGTGGTGATCAGCGCCGCGCTGGTGTTGTTGCCGGCGAGGTTCGCCGGCTCGCCACCGCCGGAGACCGTGACGACGTTGGAGACGTTGGTGCCGCCGGGATTGACGTTGAAAATCGGTACCGTGATCGGATTGCCCGATGCGCCGGCGTTTATGACGGTAATGCTGGTGCAATTCAACTGTGTTGTTGTTGACGAAGTACAAGTCCAGCCGGTACCCGTCGGCGTGGATGTGATCGTAATGCCGGCCGGCATGTTGTCGATCACGGTAATCGTACCAACCGAGTTCGCACTGCCAAGCAGGTTGTCGACCGTAATCGTGTAAGTACCCGCTTGGTTGGGCGCAAACGTTGTTGAGGTTTTTGCAACTCTCAGATCGGGGCTGCGAGTGATCGAGACACTCGCCTGATCGTCTTCCCCGGATACATTATTGTTTGGTGTTGAGTTCGGATCGTTTTGGTCGACGAAAAAGATTTCGGCCGTGTTGGTGATACTCCCTGCACCAACTCCAACACTTGCATTGATGGTGAGCGTCGCGGATCCTGGAAAATTCAAGGTGCCAACAACCCAGATACCCGTCGTTGGGTTGTAGGTACCCTGACTCGGCGTGGCAGATACAAACGTCAGCCCTGCCGGCAGGAGATCTCGCACATTGACTGTGGTTGCTCGAAGTGGGCCCTTGTTGGTCACCGTTAGCGTAAAGCTAACCGTATTCCCAGGCGTGACGGTGCTGGCACTCTTGGATAACCCAAGGTCAGTGACTCGCGCAGGTGCCGTTGCAAGGTCACCAATGTTCGCAATTCCACTCGTCTGCGGGAGCGCTGTGGCGGTAAGCGCACCAATGTTTACGGTGTAGACCAGTCCAGTCGTGCTGGGGGAGACATACATCACCCCGTTCGAAGTAAACGCGCAACCAGTCATGGCGCCGGGCAGGCCAGTAACCGTCCCAAGCTGGGTGATGATTCCCGTTTGGGTGATCGTGTACAAAATCTGTTGAGCGATTAGGTATAACGTGCCGGTACCCGGTTGCCGGCAAATATCGCCACCGCCACCTGGGCTTACACCAGAGGTGGTCGTCGCAGTCAGAATGCCACCGGTTGCCGGATCGACCGTCCAGAGCGTCGCCGGTGCACCAGTGTTCATCGCAAACAATGTGCCGGCGGAATCAAATCCCATACGAACTACACCAGTGCTGGCCACCCCCATAGCCCCAACAAGTACTGGGGGCACCAACGGGGTTGAAGGATCGAAACGCCATAAATTTGGATTCCCCGACTGGGCGTCAAGATAAAAAATCATGCCGTCGGATGGCCGCGTCGCCATCGTCGCAAGTGTGCTCGCCGGGTAGGGTGGACTAAATGACCACAATTGTTGTGTCGCCGCACCCGAGTTTGAATCCAGCACCCAGATACCATTTACGGATATCGCATAGATACCCTCAGCGCGTGCCGCCTGCGATTGGATCAGCGCAGCAATGCCCAGTGTCAGCGCCACAATCAGCGCGCGCGGCCCGCCCTTTCGCGAGCGGCCGGCCCACCACGCAACAAAGACTTTAGGCAAGAGGCTCATGGCGTGCGCTCCGTCGCCGCGTCTGCTGCAGGCGCAGTCGCCGACATTCCCGGCGCCTTGACAGCGCCGGGGGATGAAGCAACTGGTTTCGATTTGTCTGCAAATAAATCTTCATCAAACTTGTAACGCAACCGCAAAAACACACCCTTGTTGGTGTAATCGCTCGCGGTGAGGTCCTGGTCTTTATAACCAAACCAGTTGTACCCAGCGGATAGCCACAGATTTTCCATCACCATGAAGCCAAGTTCGGCACCGAGTCCGTATTGTTTGGCGGCTGCACCCCGACCCAACAGGGTGGAGGCGTTGAGTGAGACGTCCCAGCGTGGTGAGATTTCCCAGACGGCACGACCGGCGACAAGCTGTGTATTGTTCTTGCTGGCCAGACCGTTGGAATTCTCATTGACCCATTTTGCCGCGTAACGGGCGCTGAAGGTAAACGGCCGGCGCGGCTGCCAGTTGGCGTGCAGCGATATCATTTCAACCGACCGTTTGAGAACGATATCAGGTTGCGTGGTATCACTTTCTGTCCGATGTTCGATGCGCCCCAACGCATTCCAGGTGTCGCTGTCGGTATCGCGGTAGGCAAGTCCCAGCTGCAAACGTTCCTGCTTGTTTTCTCCTTTTGCCTGACCTTTGTTCTTGAGCAGCGAGAATGTATTGCGGCCGAGAACAGTCCAGTCACGATTGAGTTTTGATGCCAACGCGATGGTCGACAGGATCGAGTCCTGCGACTGTCCTTCACGCAACTCAAGACGCGTTGATCCTTTCCAAAGCGGGTTTGCGGTGTACTCGAGGCCGCCGGTCAATGCGGTCGATTCGCCGGTGCCGATACCGGCAAGTGTGTGCACCCGTTCAAACCCGGTTTGCAGTTTTAATCCCTCGGCAACCGTCCAGGAATTGCGCAGGCCGATTGCGGCCTCTGCATCACCACCGGAAATGGCGTCGCGCACACGATACTCGCTAAACAAATTGCCGTCCTTCATATAGTCGGTGTTGATGCCCACCACCGTGGCATTCTGCCGCTGTTGGTTATTCAAGCCGTACGGTCCAGTGATGGATGAAACAAATTCGTGTCTTGCATACAGGCGGCCTTTGTTCGGCAGTTGATACTCGCCACCGAGCGCCAGTATTTTCCGTTGTGTATCCTGCACATCAAATTCCGCCTCGCCATAGGCGCTGAAGTTCTTGATGCCGGGCACCTCACCCGTGATGCGGCCGCGAACGGTTGTGACATCTTGTTTGGTCGCCTGTCCTAGTGAACCATTGACGCCGGTAACCGGCGCGGCCTGTGTGTCCCTTGCATGTCGCATGCCGAACTCGGCACGCAGTCCCGCCGCCAGCGTGCGCTCAATGCTGAGCAAAATGCCATCACGCTTCGCACCGGTCACATTGTCCTGGGTTGACAGCAGCTCGCCTTTGACACCGGTCTTTTCATCAAGCCGGTAGCTCATCTTGCCGCCCGCCTCGGTACGCCCCTTTGCCAATGACGCGTTCGGATTGTCAAAACCCGCGTCGGACTTGGCGATAAACAGGTTGCCGTCGAAGCTACCGTCCTTGTGTTTGAATTCAATGCGTTTTGCATTGCCGGTGACTTCACTCGACGACTCGCCGACAACAACTTTTTCACGTGACGTGCGGACTATTTCGGCAATGATGAATGACTTGTCGGCGATCCTCGCAACGCTGTTGATGGACATCATGCGGAATTTGTCGGTCGGATTACGATCATCAACAACCGCCGCGCCAATCTCAAATCGATCAGTCACCTTGACTTGCGCGTCTGCGCCGGCCACCCAGAACTGTGGGCCACCCTGATCGACCTCATAGGTAATACGCAATGATTGTGGATTCAAGTTTTCATCCAGCGACGCCACCGGCGCCTTCAGCAGAATGCGGCCGGTCAAGGATTCAATCTCATAGTCGGCAAACCGGATCAGCGGCAGCGTGCGCAAGATGAGGTTTGCCTGATTGCGGTCGCGGGTCAGCACCTCGAGTTTTTCGCTGTTGATCAGCCCGCGGGTGTTGGTCAACGTAAACGGACCGGATGTCCCGTTTGCACGGAATTCATCGACCACTTGTTTGGTCGAATCGCGACTGGCAAAAATATTTGCCTGTACCTTTGCCGTTTCGTAATGGTGTCTGATACCGGTCAGCGAGCGGTTGTAATTGGAAAGTTGGCGATTTTCGGCACCCCCGGCGGTATTGAAGTCGCCGTATAGCAGGTAGGATTTTTTGTGGTCAACCCTGACATAGAGCCGACCGGTTGATTGTGCATCGAATGCACGCACCGACGAATCACCATAAACGGGATAAAACTCGTCTGGCTGAATGTCGCGGAACAGCCGCTCTTTTGTATCTTTGTCAGAGTCGTAAGCGACGGTCAGTAAATATTCGCCCTTGATTTTCCCTTTTAGGAACATGGCTGCGCGCGCAGCGCCTTGATACTTGCCGTCATTCCATGTGCGAACCGTATTGACGATTTCCTTTTCGAATGCATCCTGCTGGCGGGTCGGTACCATTGCGCGGCTATCAAGCTTGCGTAAATTGATAATGCCTTCGATCAAACCGGACGCAACCATATCGCGCAGATCAGGCAGGAAATCGAGCGGTACGTTGCGTTTGACGCGCCCACTCTCAACGCTGATCAGCGCCTGACCGGGTTCGGCCGGCGGCAGGATCACAAATTCACCAACGCCCCCCTCGACAAACACCTGGATACCGGGCTCGACCGGGTTAACGTCAACCACATCCCAGCGACCGAGATTGGATGAGATTGTCAGCGGCAAACGCGAGGTCACCGGCGTACCAAATTTGTCGAGCATCCGCACAGTTACAGTCACCGGGGTCTTGCCGTCGGCGGCGGCACCGCCGTTATTGCGGACACGCTCACCGTACTCAATATTGATCTGCGCGAGTTCACCCGGTGCCAGCAGTTTGATCTTGCTTTCGCCGCGCAGGTTGCCAAACGCGTCGGTCTGGGTAACCGAAAGCTCGTTTTCACCCGCCTTCAATGCAACCCCGATGTATTCCCATGCTTGCAACTGTTTGTCTTCAAGTACGGCACGCTTACCGACGCGGCTGTCAGACACCTCAATGCCGTTGACCATCAGCCTGAAGGTTGTCCCCGTCGCGCCCTTGACACGGATTGATGTTTGGGCGAACGCAAGCACATCACCGTTCTTCAAACCGATGAAACCCAGCGCATTGTTTTCGCCGGGCAATATTTCTTCGAGTGGCGACACGGTCGCCGCATTGCTGCTCTTGCCATCACCAACACTGCCTGCGTCAATGGCGGTGTTTGTCGAGCCCTCGGTTGCGGCGGTCGGTGATTTGACCGATGGTGTGACGATTGCACCACCCGCTGCGGCATTTGTGTTGGCTGGTGCGGCCTGTGGCGTTTGTGCATTGGCGCCGCCGTTTGCATTCGATGGCATTAATGCCTGGCCGACGGTTCCGGTTGCCGGTAGCGCTTTAACATCAGACAGAGGTCGTGTGACACCATCCGTCGAGAGCTTTTCCTGCAGCCGTCCGTCGATTTCCGTATTGACGCGTGACGCGGCACGACGGCGCGAATCAATGTCCTTCATTGCCGCCGGCTTGCAGCCCGTCACGGCAAAATTCGCCTTGTGAATTTCCCCATTCTTGAGATCGAGTATGCGGCTGTCACCTTTGCCAAGGTTTCGGGTTGAACGTTTTGCCAAGTCGTCAACTTCAACCCCATCGGGCAGGGTTGTCCGGTCAATCTTCAAAACGTGTGTGCGCGGCGTGATGCCATAAAAACTATATTTCCCCTCTGCGTCAGTGACAACGTTGGTACCGTCCTCCAAATACAGGCGCACGCCTGGAATACCAACTTCACCGTCGGCACTATTATCCGCGCGCGTTTGTAACCGGTCCGCATTGCAATCGGCAAAGATCTTGCCGACGACATAGGCGCGATCACTAAACACGCCTGCTGAAACACTCACCTTGGCAGTGGCCACATTTGACTGACTGTAAAGACCCGTCGCCCCAATACGATATGCGGCGATGACACGGTTGACGCCGTCGCCTTGAAGCGCGCCTGGTCCGACCCGAACGCGGTAGGTTAGTTTCGCCTGCTTGCCGGCGTCCATGCGGCCCACATTGAACACCAGCCGGGGTCCGCTATCGCCAGCTGGATCAGCAATGGCTTTGCCGTCGACACGCGCACTGCCACGGACATAGGTGAATCCGGCGGGCAAGTCATCGGTGGCAATGACATCGCTTTGGCGAAGGGCATAACCGGTCTGGTTATTGACCGTGACGGTGTAGTCGACAAACTCGCCGAGTTCAACAAATGCGCGCAACACTTCTTTGCGGATAAACAGTCCGCTGATCAAACCTGAGTCAACCGGGATGTCGAGAATGACCGGACCGGTTTCCGGCCCGACCCTGAACGCGCCGCCATAAGATCCGCCAGTGGTCGGTCCGGTCGCGAGAATGTTGCGCCCGGCGGGCAATTGATCGGCGGCAACAATTGATGTCCACGTGTAGCCGTTCGGTGGCCGCACCTGCACACAATAATCACCCGGCGAAACCAGTGGAAAATCAAAGCGTCCGTCAGAACCGGTGACAACCGGATTCGGTGCATTAACGACTGCGCCATTATCGAGCACCTGTACCGCAGCGGGTGTTGATGAACATACACCTGCCTGCGCGGGAACCAGCCGGACACTCGCACCGACGACAGGTGCATTGGTACGACTGTCGAACACAACACCGTTCGGGTCGATCAATGTCACCGTGGTTGAAATGCGACGACCGCAACCGACGATCTCGACACCAAAGGTATCGTAGGCGACCCCCTCGAGGATCAGGTCGCCAGGTATTGCCGGCGGCAAACGTACTGGAATGGATGCATCAAAAATGCCGGTGTTTGGTCCGGTCTCGATTGCAATAATTTCTTCGCGCTCACCATTGGGCCCGGTGATGATAATTGTGCGGCGTTCGATCACATCCGGGACGGCGTTGCACGACGGTGCCGAGGCGCGCAAAAAGAAATCGCGTCCGATAAACGTCCAGAGTGTTGTGCGCCTGAATTCGCTGTCGATAAATCCACGAATAATGTCATCGGGAAGGTTGGTTGCGTTTGGATCGACCGTTGTAACGTCATTGTTTGAAACGACCCTGTTCGCAGCAGGCGAACCCGGCGTGGCGGTTGACGTGCTTGATACGGCGATAACGTGTGTTGCGGTATCACCGGGACGGGCAGTGGCAGGTGCGGTCACCACGACCAGATAATTTGCGGATTGGCCGGGTGCAAGCACGACCGGGGTTGACACCGCCGGGCTTGCGGCAGTCAACGCACCTGACAGACTGCCATTGATGGTTGATGCAGGATCAAGCGCAGCGACACCGGTCCATCCGGTCGCGCCGCCCGTGAGCGAGCCGACAATCGTTTCTTCGCAGTTGCCGACATTGGTCAGCGTATGGCTGTAGGTGACGCTTGCGCCCGCGCGAACCCGCGCACGATTATCCGGCTCGAGACGAATCTGACAGTTGCGATTCACCGCGAGCAGTACGTCATCGTCGGCGGCGACAAGATTGCGGTCCGTCACCGACCTTGCCGACTTCGAGACGCGGTATGGACCACCCGGAACAACACCGGCTGGTAACACCACCCTGACAACAACGATTGCGCTGGCACCAGCGGACACCGGGCCGGTATCGGGCACACCGTTACGGCTGCTATCGGCGAGCGGTGTGACGCCATCACTGCCAAGCAGCGTGATGATTGCGCCTTCCGGAAACGTCGCGCCCCTGAGGGTAATGTCGTAGGTGTCGGTGACGTTGCCGCGATTGGTAATCGTATTTTGAAAAAGCAGCGTTTGTCCGGGCGTGGCGCCGACAATCGTCTGGCCCGTCACCGTCACGCCCAACGCACCGATGACGCGAAATGTCACCGCGTTCGATGATCTGTTGAAGCGACGATCAGCACTGTTGGTAAACACATGGTTGGCGATATTGGTCAGAATGGTTTCACGTGCGAGGCCGGCGGCAATATCCACATCAAACACGATGGTGCCAACGTCGCCGGGTTCCAACACACTGAAGTCGATTTGCAGCTGGCCGGCTGACGACGCGTAGGTTACCGCCCTTGTGCCAACCACCGCGCTGCCATTGCCGTTTGAGGCATTTATGCTTGAAGAACCAATACTGACGCGCATCGAGCCCGGCACTATCGTCATGCCGGCCGGCAATACATCGGTAATCGAAACATTACGCTTGCGTGCCGCAGCGCCGGTTATGGCATTCGAAAATGCGAGTGAAACCGTGTGCGGGCCGCCGGGTGAATAACCTTCGCGTGCAGAGATTGACTTGGCAACCGTCATTTCCAACGCCGGGCTGGATGGCTCAACAATCAGGCAAGCGTTGGCGACAAAGTTGTGCACGTTGGTCAGACCACTGATCGATGACGACTGGTTGGTAAACGCGGCGGGGTTGGTGGCACACGATGCGTTGAGCTGCCCGACGGTGTTGGTGATTCCACTGATAATCACTTCACAACTTTGTGTGCCGACAGCGAGGCTGAGATTACTCACCCGGACTTGATTGCCGACCAGATTGACCGTACCGGTACAGCCCGCGCCCCGAATAACGGCAGCCGCGACCGGCCCAAAGCGCAAACCGATAGGCAGCGTATCAACGAACGCAACCGCATCTGCCTGCGGCCGACCGGTTGAATTCTGTACTGTCAACGTCAGGCTGGTGGCGTCGCCGTCGTAGATTCGGTCATCGGCGAATTGTTTGGTCAACGATGGCAATGCCGTCAATACCGTCAAACACTGCGGCTGCACCTGGTTATCGGCATTGGCGAGGCTCTGCAGCGAAAACGCGTCGTTGATGAAATCTTGCGGCGGCGTAGAGGAGGCACACGACGTCGTACTGATTGCCCCCGGCGTATTGGTGACGCCGGTAATCCGGATGGTGCACGAGGCCGTGCCGGGTGACATGGTGCCGCTGGAAATGTTTACGCTTTTTGGCCTGCCGAACGAGACAATTGCAAAACAACCCGGTCCCACCACGTAGCCTGCCGACTGTGGCAAAAATTGCAAACCGGGCGGCAGGAAATCGGTGAAGGCGACATTGGCCTGTCCGGGATTTCCCGCGACGTTTGTCAGCGTAAACGTCAGCGTCGTGGAATCACCCGCTGTGATGGCTGACGCGCCGAATTGTTTGGTCAATGCCGGACTTTGTTGGGCGACGACCAGACATTGCGGAACAACCTGGTTTTGCAAATTGGCGAGACCTACAATCGATGTGCCCGCGTTTGTGTACGCCGGAGGGTTGGAACCACAGCTCGGATTGGCCGCGGTATTCGCAACAGATATTGAGTTGATCTGGATCATACAAGTTGGCGTGCCGGCATTGATCGTGACACCGGCCAGCGTCACGGTGGAACTATTTGGAAAGGTGGCCGTCCCGCTGCAACCCGGGCTGAAACTGGCGGAGGCGCCTGGCACAAGGCTAACGGCCGATGGCAGTTGATCCGTAAAACCAATGCCAGTTTGAAGTGGGTTGCCTGCCGTGTTGCTGATCGAAAAGCTGAGCGACGTGAGATCGCCGGGTCGAAGTACCGAAGTCCCAAAATATTTGGTCAAGGTGGGTAGGCCGCCAACCGGGCTCACGACCAAACACTGTGATGAGACCTGGTTATCAAGACCGACCACGCCAGAGATGTTTGCCAATGCGTTGGTGAAAACGGGCGGATTACCAACGCAGGATAGATTGGTTTGACCAATCTGGTTGGTGACGGCGTTGACGGTGATCAAACACGTCGCGTTTGCCGGAACCGCAAGGTTTGCGACTGCAATAGAAGTTGGCAGCAGGGTCGTCGTTGCAGAACAGCCGACACTTCCGCCGACGGTTGCGGTTGCACCGGCCGTCAGGCGCAACCCCGCTGGCAGATTGTCGGTGAAGGTGCCGCCGGCGAGCGCGACCGCAGATGAATTGGCAATCGTAAACGTCAGCGGGGTTGAACTGCCCGACACGATGGACGCCGCACCGAAGGATTTTGTCAAAACCGGTGCTGACGGCGGGGGTGGGAGCGGAGCGGCGACCACCAGCGAAACGCTGTTGCTGGTTGCAACCGCGGGCACCGTCGCGACTTGCAAAATGCCGGTTGCAATGTTGGTGATGACGGTACCGACTGGTGTTGGCTGCGCCTGCAATGACAGCGGCAAAACAGATGCAACGGCCAACAAAACAAAAAATGCCGCATTTCGGGCATTTTTCATAGCTAAAACAGCGGTTTTTTTGATGCTTTGGAGGGCTTTCGCGAATTTCGGGTCAAGTTTGCCTGCCCTCGCGTTGAGGCTCAATTTTCGCAAACAGAGCGTGTCAGTCGACCTTCGTTTTCGCATCAAAACATTATCAATTTCGCCCCCAAAATTGGTTGCGAACTACCGCACAAAATCCCGTTTTTCGATGTGTTTTCACAACCTTTAACAGTTGCAAAAGCCCATAGAGAAACGGGAGGACAATCCTCCCGTTTTTCAGAGCCTCCTGCCGTGGCAGGAGGTCGGCAATAATCCTTTTAGTTGTTAATTAATCCGCACACAGAACTGCAGCGAAACACTGCCGCCCGGCAACAATACCGAGGCAGATGCCGCCGGACCGGCCGGGGTTGCCGCCGATACAGCGGTGACCGTTCCAGCCGTCGCATTTGCCGGCACAACCGAGGCAAACAACGTACCACTGGTTAACGGCGTCGGGCTACAAGTCGATTCATATCTGGTGTTTGCCGGGGTAACGTCGGAAATCGTGATGTTGTTGATATTGTTCGCCGTCGTGTTGAAGCCGACAATCAGGTAAGCAATACACTGCCCCGGCGCAGTGCCGGCACCCGCCGGTATCGCCGCGTTACTCCAGGCACCGTTCGGCACACCGGCAGTGATGGTTGGTGCCGCCGGTGGTGTGGCGCACGCCGTGAGTTGCTGGAATTTATCCAGACGCAATCCGGATGTCAGCGTGGTGGTGTCGGTCGCCGATACCGTTGTCGCGTTGTACGTCGCGGTGATGGTGGTGACGTTTGGCGGGCTGCCAGCCATTGCCGGCGAATTGACCCTGACAAAAATCAGCTGCGACGAATTTGGCGGCAACATGAACGTCACCGCATTGGTAATGGTCGTATCCGATCCAACGTTCAGCACGCCCGTGTTACCCACACCGTCGTCGATATAAGCCGCCGATGTCCACGCCTGCCCGGGGACCTGATTGTTGGTCATGAACGCGCCGGGGAAAGATATGGTTTCTGTCACGTTACCGCTGTTGGTAATGGTGTGCTGATAAGTTACCGATCCACCTGGCGAAGTGTTTTGGTTTCCGTTCGGCGAAATCGACACATTGCGGGCATTGCCAAGCGTAATCTGATCGCGTTTGAAGTCAAATACGGTGGCGTTACCCTGCTGCTCGACGCGGAAATTGATCACATAATTTCCGGGCGGAGAGTCGGTTGGACGGCCAACACCGCCTTGATTGGTTGGTGGAACCAGCACTTCGGCACAAATCAACCTGTTACCACCCGCCGCAATTGGCGCGGCACCGGTGGAGGTGATATTGCCACCCGTGACTGTCGAACAATCACCTACACCACCGTCGGCTTTGAATTGAATCGTCCAGTTCACAGGCGTCGCCGCCAAACCAACACCCGCCGGCACCGAGAAGAATGTGGCGCTCAGATCATAAATGCTGGCGATCGCGCTGGTGTTGTTCACAAACAAGCGGAAGCGCGTGGTTGTGGTCAACGTTACCGAAGGTGTCACCGCATTGTTGGTGATGATCGATGCTGTGCCGGCACCAAGGCCGTCCGCGAGCACCGCGCCGGGAATACTGACGTTGTTGGTCAAGTCAACCGTATTGGCGGCAATCGCGGTCAACACATTCGTGACGGTATCTGAAATCGCATTGTTCGAAGCCGACGTCGCCTGCAGGACGATGTTATGCGGCCCGGTAATCGGGAATGTCACACCGGGTGGAATGGTCGCCTTGACAATCACCGCGTAGCCGCAACTCGTCAGCGCGGTATTAATAATGTACGGTGCCGGACAGGTTCCCGCACTGACCAACGGAATCTGGCCAGTATCCGGGGCCGAACCACCGCCGTTGTCGATCAGTGTGGTAGTGCCGTCCGACTTGTACATGGTGAAGGTGGTACCTGCCGGGAACGAACAGGCGGGCGCGACGTTGCCCGGTGCGCAGTTTGCCCCGGTGAACGTTGCACTGGTTCCAACCGCAGCCCCCGTACCGTCGAAAAATTGGATATCAAACGTATCAGGCGCGTTGCCGTTGTTCCAAACATAGTTGGTCCATTGGATGGTTTGACCCGGCGACGACGACGCAATGGTCACGGGATCGTCACTTGCTGCAAGACTCAAGGTTGACGAACCATTAAACGCAACAGCCGGCACTTGGGCGACGCTATACGTGACGGCGTTTGACGGATTTGGACCGGTGGTGGTCATCGTCACCGAATCGGTGAATGTGACGGTTGCCGTGTTGGAGGTCGCAGCGGTCACACCGACAGCAAGATTAGACGCAATGGTGACCTGGAAGTACAAGTTGCCTGAAGTTGAACCCGGCACGGATGTGACGGTACCGGTGACAGTACCGGTGACTGCAGTGGTCGGCGACGTATAGACCAGACCGACCGGATCGGCACCCGCGCCATCACCCAGAACAGTCGCACCGCTGTTACTCCATCTGCCGGACCCCGGCACGTACACAAAGCCGCTTGGCAACGGGTCGTTGATGATGGCATTGTTACAGGCAATTGAGCCCGAGTTGTTATAGCTCAACACCACATACAACGGACCGGCATTGGGGCTCAATCCACCACTGACCGGGGTAACGCCCGGTGGCGGCGTGCTCGACAAGGCTTTGGTCAGCGTGATCGAACAATTGCCGATGGTGGTGGTGTCGATCACCTGCTGCGATGGTGGTGATGTCGGCGCCGCACTGGTTGCGGTTACCGTGATGGTACCTGTCGCGCCAACGGCCGGACCGGATGCAGGTGTGTTCGCACAGACCACAAATCGGAAAATTGAAGAAGGACCGGCAGATGTTAATGCGGTCGTGGACGTTATCGCCGTGCCGTTGTCCGGCACGCCATTACCATCGGCATCCAGATAGTACGAGATCGGTGCAACGTGGTTAAAGCCGCCACCCATGACTGGTGCGGTTAGCGCAAACGTGTCATTGCCGTTACCAGTGTTGGTAATCGTGTGCGGGTAGCACACCTGCTGATTCAGCGGTTTTGTTTGTGCACCAGGCGCGGTCAGCGTAAAGCTGTAGACCTGCGAGACCGTGGTGACAACCGTGTTCGACGTCGAATTAAGTGTGACAGACGGGTTCGCCGTATCAACATAAGACGCCGAGGCCTGGTTACCAATCGGCGCACCGGCGGGGGCGACCTGCGCATGGGCGCTTTGCATCATCGCGCCAACCGAGAGCGTCAAGAACAACAAACATAACGCCAATTTAGACATCAATGCGGCGTGCATTTGGCTTGCGGTCGTGCCGGATGATGTTTGCAAGTGTCGGATGAAATTCATGGTTTTCCCCAGTGAGACGTTTGTTGTTTGTTGACGATGCGGATGATGAAAAATTGATCGGTAATTTGGCGCAATCAACCTGGCGCCTTGTTTGCCGGGTTGTCGTAAAGGCGGAAGCGGGCGGATACAATAAATGTTTTCTCGGGGCCGAGGTCAACAGCCTTCCATCGCAAGAAGCGGTATTCGATGACCGGCACAACTTGTTCCAGCACAACACCATTTGCCTGCTTGACCTTGCGTTTCAACGGCATCGCTGAAAACGTGACGCCGTCAATGCTCGCGAGCACGTTGGACGGCTTGACCGACGCGACAATCAATTCCGTGTATTGCGGCACGGGTAATGTTGCGTCGGCACGTAGATTCTTTTTTGAGGTGTTGGTATAAATGGCGGTCTCTTCGATCACGTCGCCCGGCTTTGCCTCTGCGGCGGTAACCAACAATTCTTTGCCATCAGCCTGTGTGACTTTCTTGCGCTCCAACTTGATCGTCAATGGCTCTGCTGCGCGCGGTGCACCTGCCTTGGTTGCCGGCTTCGCCGCCGGCGCCGATGTCTGCGCAACCGCCGCACCACCACCAAAGGCGATTGCCAACGCGATGACCGCACCACAAATTTTCTGTGTGCGGGAATAGGCGTTGTTCGATCCGGTCACGACTGCAAATGTGTTGAACATGTTCATTTATTCCCAATGTTTCCTTGCACAAGAATGTGCGGCTTCAGAATAACGGTCGGTCGTTTTGGTGCCGCAATTCATTTCAACCCAGACTTTTGGCCAACCAAATTGATTGAATAACCCTATTTCCCGAGCCAGTTTATGTGTTTAAAGCTGAAAACCGTGTGCCAAACCACACAATTGACAAGATTTAACACACCGCGCGCTGCTGCAAATTCGCGGGTAATGCGGTCAAAACACCCGATACTTGATGTTTTATTGGAAGATTTCCGTCATTTCAGCATGCTTTAATACGTTTCTCTCACGCGATAATACCAAATAAAGGCCGGAATACAAAATTATTTGCTTAAAATTCATGTATTTACAGATGTTTATTCATGCAATATCACGAGTTGCAATTACCGCCGAATCGGCAACACTCAACGAACGCCGCTATAATTGCCGCCGCTGGTCGACCAATTGGCACCGTTGTATGGATTCAGGAGAGGTGGCAGAGTGGTCGAATGCACCGGACTCGAAATCCGGCATACCGGTCTCCGGTATCGTGGGTTCGAATCCCACCCTCTCCGCCAAACGAATAAACGCCTCTTGTGGGCGTTTTTTGTTGGGCGAGCGGCGTGGAGGTGAGAACCCAGCATCGGGTTCGACTAAGCGAAGTTCAGCGAACGTCGTTTGGACGCGCGAGGCTGCGAGCGCAGTCCCGAGCCTCGCGAGGGATTATCAATCGCTCACGGCGATTGATCAACAATCCCACCCTCTCCGCCATAAAAAAGCCCCGTGAGGGGCTTTTTGTTTGTCATGCTGCAAAAACGTGTGTTGTTAGAGACTATCCAACAGTTCTTTTGCGTGGCCGGCAGGTTCACTAACGATGAAACAGCGTGAAATCCTGCCGTGGCCGTCGATTACAAAGGTGCTGCGCTTGGCGAATTTGAATACGCCAAAATTGATGATGCTGCCATAGGCACGTGATACTTCGCCCGACACATCTGCCAGTATTGGAAATTGTGTCGCATAGGCATCTGCAAATTTCCGGTTGCTCGCCACATCCGCGACGGCAATAAAAAACACCTCGAAACCCATTTGCTCGAACGCCTCTTTATGCGATGCAAATTCGCGCATTTGGCCGATGCAACGCGAGGTGTTGTCTCGCGGGAAAAAGGCCAGGATGACAGGCTGCTTACCGGGCAACTCAAACACATGCCCGGACTGGTCCGCAAGCGAAAAAGACGGCGCGCCTGCCCCGACCGGCAGTGGGACGCTGCGTTGCGCAAAGGCGACGATCAGGACAAAACAAATTGCGACAAACAACAACAAAAGTAAAATACCCATGGCCGTATTCTAGTGGCAATCTGAGCCGGTCTGAATCGTTGACAGTCTGTGGCGGCGGGCCGCAGTGGGGACGGAGTGCGCTAAACTTCACGTTGACCCAAAAGGCCCTCGTAGCTCAGTGGATAGAGCGACCCCCTCCTAAGCGGTCAAATAGCAGGCGAAAAATCACATTTTCTTTTTTTAATCCTTTAGTTACAGCATTTTAGATAACGCGAAATACTATCAAATAACGATTTAATTGGAGCAAATTTGGAGCAAAACTGCTTGCAAGGTTTTCTCCTGGAGATGCACTCCAAAGCGACAAGCCTCGGCATCGCGATACGCAATTACAATAGCGTCTGTATTGCCCTGCCCCCGTAGCTCAGTGGATAGAGCACCTTCCTCCTAAGAAGGGGGTCACACGTTCGATTCGTGTCGGGGGCGCCAACAAACTTTGCCATTCCATGTCCGCAGTCAAATCACGCAGCGAATCTATTCTTAGCGACCTGCGCAAACAATTCGGCGATGGCAAATATTTGCTCTCGCCAAATGAACTTGCGCCGATCATAAACAAGAGCACACAAGCTCAGGCGAATATGCGCGCCGCTGGCAACTTTCCACTCCCGGTCATTAAGGTCGGGAAAAAAGTCGGTGTAAGTGTCCATGACCTTGCGGACTTCTTGGCGGGTGGCACTGTCGCAAAGAAGCATGCCGACACTAAGCCTGTCGCCGCCTCCGCTATCGTCGCGAAATCCCCGAACTACAGACGCGGGTCGCGTAACTGGCTGCTCGCCTTTGAACAGTCTGTGATGTATCAATACGAGCTGCTAGATCACCTGCGAGAATTGCGCTTGCGAGAAATTGCAGGCGAAAGCCCCGCCCTACCCCGCAAACGCAAAACTGTATAGCGTCGCGTGGATGCGTCTTCAGAAGCATCCGCGCGACTGCTACTTAAGGCCGTAGCTTACGAGACGCGGGGGGCGCAAGCTCCGCGCCTTTCTGTTGCGATCCGTCACCGCTGTGTAGCGCAATAGGAACTTTAATCGCGAGAGTCGGCTTTGCTGGTGACGCAAGCGATAGCGCGCGGACTAGCGCAAGATCGGCAGCGGTGGGTTCGTACCCCTTGATTTCGTCTTGCGTGTAGCCAGCGCGCAAGCCTTCAATCCATACGTCGCGACGATACGATTCGTTGCCGCATACACGTATTTTTTTCCATCCTTTGGCAACGGCCAACTTCACCGTCGCCGCTGCTTCTTCTGCGGTACCGGATTTGCTCGTAATTTTTCCGCCATAGTCGCGCACCTCACCGCCACCACTCAAGACAATTCGCAAGTGGAATCCAAAGCTTGATCCACGCCCGATTCGCGCGCCCTCGTTCGCGAACACTTCACGAATGCGCGCACGATAGTCGGGCACCTGAACAATTTCGGCGTCCCATTTATCCGCGCTCGGTATTGGCTCCAGCGAATTTTCCCCTGCGGTTGCCCACTGCTCTCCTGGTGGAAGTTCATCGGACATTTTTAGACCTGCCAGTTCTTTTTCCATGCTGTTCTCCTGTTGAATTAGTTGATTGATCCTTTGTATGCGGGTTGTGTGGCCTCTACGCTGCATTGCCGTTCGCGTCGGTCCCTCATGGAGGGACGGGCGCCGCACCAAGCCTTGGGCGCGAAGCGTGCGATGGTCTACGCGCGACTTGGCGCCTGCGACGCTTAGGCGTCGATTGCAGTGCAGTGCCCACGCCTCTCGCAGGTGCTCAAGAAATTCTTTTTTGTTCCATTCAATATTTTTCTTTCCAAATCCATTCGCATCGATGGTTCGCATGGTCATCAAAATATGCGCGTGGTGATTGCCTTCAGGTGTATGAAGGCAAACGTCGGCGACCATGCCCTTTGCTACTAGCTCTCGCCGAACAAACCTGTCCAATAGATCGACCTGGCGATCGCGCGACAACTCATGCGGCAGAGCAACCACGATTTCGCGTGCAACCTGTGCGTCTTTTCGCACCTCGGCGATTTCAATTGCGTTGAAAAGTGCGGCGCGATCAAGTGCCCATGCTGGAGCGATTGCCGGGGCGAAGATTTGCGTCCAGGCCACGTTTGCTTTCCGCGTGTAGTCGAATACGAGTCCTGTTCGCTCGTCGAGGATGCGCTCCGCCGCCCGATAGGCTGCGGCGGCTGTCGCAGATCGACCAGTCGAACGAGAGATGACTTTCATACTAAAGTGGTATATCGCCATGCTTTGCTTTGCGAAGCCCCGTTCTGCTTTCAGCAGAACCGCACATGTCGACGTCAGTCGACATATAAGTGCGCACTTGCAGTGTTCTTGGACTTGCTTCTTCGCCTCCGTCTGTTATGACTTGTACTAATCGATCACAGAAAAATGTCAACCTTGAACAAGCACTGGAGGAAAAATGGAAGCAACTGAACTGAAACTGAGGCGGCTTGAGGCGAAGCGACAACGACTAGCTGCACGCATCCAACGCCTCAAGGGGGTCGCTAACGTGCAAGAGAGAAAGCGTGATACGCGAAGAAAAATTCTAGCGGGGGCTTATCTCATTCGCTTGATGGGGAACGATCTTTCTCGCATCGGCGCGAGGCTTCGGGAAGCAGGATTTCTCTCCCCTCGGGACTATAGTTTGTTTGGAATCTGCGACGGCCAATTGACAGTGGAGTCTGTAGATGGCACCCGCGATGCGGACGCAGACTCGGCCGCTGCTTGATTCAGTCCCTGCTAATCAAGAGACTGGGGTCAGTCTCGTTAGCATTGCAGTTGCGTGAAGGCTAACACCTGACCCGATGCGGCTGTAGGATTTTCCCGAAAGCAGTCTTTGAGCGCTGCGGTTCAATGGCGCGCCAGTTCTTTCGCTTACTGTGGTAGCGTATCGCTAGACTCATCATTAATATGATGAAGATCAATCACCAGTGGATTTCCATTCCGTCCATGTCGAATCGCTAACGAAAACATTCGTTCGTACGGTATTTCTTCCGCGTACGCTAAGTCCCCAATGCGCCCAAAGACATCGTCATCCGCCAAAAACTTCGCAATATCGTCCTCATAAGGCGCGCTTGAAGTCTTGAGAAGAAGTCTAGCTTTTTGCCGCCCGTCGTCATCGAGAAACAGGCCGCTGATCATAAATACCTTAGGTAGTGCCGACGCGCCGTACAGTTTCGGCGGTTGCGCTTTGAGAAAAATTTCTTTTGCTTTTTCGCATTCAGCATCACTGATCTTCCAAGCAAGATTCTGGTGATAGTCCAATGGCAATATCGTGACAACAGTGCCGGTCAGGCTGTCTTGTATCGCAACAAAGTAGTCACGATCTCGGTGACTATAAAAGAGGAGGTGATTTCTGTTAAATCCTGGTTGCTTTCCTGCATTTACAACGAGTTTGCTGTCCAAGATATTGGCAATCTCCTCGCAGCTAAGCGATGTGCGTTGTCTGACCCGCATAAATGCATGCCAAGAAAAATGCGCAAAGGACTGCGTATTTTTAGGCTGTCGAAATTTGCGTCGGTCTTGCGCAGCGAGCGACCCCAAATTTGACCCACCAATTTGTTTCGAGTCCAAACGGAGCATGGTTGACGGGCTAGCAATCATCTCAGGGCCGCTTGGATAAGCGGTGTGGGATCTGTGTCGGGGCAGGTCCAGTCCGCGATACTCGGGTGAGTCGCAACAATGACTCGCGTTTCGCTTCTACCAGCAAATACCTGACTCCGCCATCGACGGTTGTTTTGTTCAATGAACTCCGCCCGGACCGTATGTGCTCCGAGCTTCTTCCGAACAAAGTCGCCTGCCGTTTTTCCTAGGCAAAGCACGGCTCGCGGGCGCAATTGTTCGATTACGAGGGCATGAACGGGCCAGCATTCATCAGCCAGTGTCGCCATCTCCTCGCCCATATCATGCTCCCTGCGGGATCGTGCAAAGACAAGGTTGCTGGAGGGAACCTCTCCGGGATTGAGGCCAAGTAGCGTGAACGCATGAAGGAGGCGAGGCTGCATTTTGTAAGTTCCAGGAGCGTGGTTTTTCCAAGCCTCATCGCGGTAGGCTGACCAATTTTCAGGAAACGTTTTCAGCACGGCGGAAGTATGGCTGCCGACCGTTTCCTCTATGGACTCGGATGGATCGCCGCCCGGATTTACACCGAGCACGTAGAGAGGCTGAGCCGCTGCAAAAGCAGCGCGCCCAGAGTAGAAGACTTTGCCAGAGCGCTTCAGGAGCGAAGTTGGAATGCGGGCTGCAAAAGATTCAATCATTTGCTATCTCCAGAAGGTGACGAGAACAAATGAAGCTCTGCTACAGCTTCGTGACTCTGATCGACGCTGCAAGTTGCGCGGGTTGGGCCGGAAGAGAGGCTGATTGGGTTACTCATGATTTCCTCCTGATGATTGTTCGAAGGAGATCAGAATAGTGTGCGGCCCTTGGGCTGTCGTTCCTTATTTCTTTCCCAAGTTTCCCGGCTCTTCTGGGAAAAGCTGCGGAAGGCCTAATCAGCGTTGCGCGGAGTTCGCTCGATCGCCCAGAAGCTGCCAACCTAGGGAAAATCAATCTTCTTCGTCGCCCCTATCCAAACCGTGCCTGCCTGCACGCAGCCATTGCTGCAAGTGCTGACGATATTGAATGTCATCGACGATGTTGGGGTGGTTTCTCAGGACCGGATTCCAATGAAAACGTGCGGCAGTTTCTCGCCAGGCTTCATAGACGTCGAATCTCCCCGTGCGGTAGCCCGTAAGGGCCTTCAAACGGTCTAGTAAGGTGTCGGCGTCTTTGCCAAAGTACTGCCAATGTTTTGTGTCGCCGAAATCAGCGATTATGGGTGCCGTAAGCGGAGTAAGTTCAGCACCTTGCCAATCGCCCATCGCGTAGATCATCGGGACGAGTTTCTTGACATGCGGGTCTGGATATAGCACTAACCACTGTGCTGCTTTTGGGCACAAATCGTCGGAATATTCAGGCCCGTGATCGCGCAAGGCATATTGATGCGTCGTTTCGTCCCACTTAATCTGCGGCATTGATAAATCTGGCAACTCATCGGCGAAATAGTCTTCGGGCGTAAGATCGACGCACAGCGCGGGGCCTAGATAAATGTGCGGGAAGCAAAAGAAATCTGGCTCGCTGCGCACTTTTGCGGAAGATGAGTCATCAATCGAAACATCTTTGGCCCAAAAAGCATTTGCCGGGGCTGCTTCTAACTTGACACCCGGCAAATCGGATACGAGCCGCCAGTGTTCTACTGGCCACCAAAGGCCGTTCTCCTCGCAGAGTTCACGATTAGTGCCCAGCCAAAACTGCGGCAATAGCTTCATTTCTGAAACCATTTTGTGCCAGGTCGTGGTGTCTAGGGAATCGCGGCTTTCTGTCAGTCGTTGCCAATAGGTAGATTCCACCTCGTCGCGAAGGCGCGCGACTTCCAAGCATTGATTGAATACGTGAAACTCGGCATCTACTCTGTTGGCAGCCTCCACCAACGCATCGAAAATCAGTTGCGCCTCGTTAATCTCTGGGATTGGGGCATCTGCTTGGCGTGGATAAAACGATGTGCCAGACAGCACTCGATAAGCCAATTCGTCAATGCTCTCACCGTCCGCTAGAGCACGCATTAAATCCGCATACTTGCTCGCGGTAGCATACAAATCGGAGCGATACGGCTTCCCTGACTTCAAAACAAGGCGCTCAAGTACTTTGGTCGAATTGGCGTCTGTAAGTCCTGCTTTCTTCACGAGTACATATTTAGCTTCACCCGTGTGTTTGCAGTAGTTGTCTATCTCCGAAAACAGGCTTCTGGCAATCGCTTCACGATCAGCCGGCGTCAGTTTTTCGCGCCGTGCGCTGAGTGCCGCAAAGGCTCGGCGTCCGCACTCTTCTCGGGTATCGGCTCGTTGCTGTCTTTTGCGTTCGACCTCCCGCCGCTTTTCCTCGTCGTTCGGCTGCCGCCCCCTGAATCTAGGGTGTTTGGTAAGGTCGAAAGGGGGATCTGACACTGTAATGGTCCAGTTAGAAGGCAAAACTCAACTAATTGATGCGTCAGGAGTAGGCGTCAGAAAGCTTTTCATCGATTCCATCAAGATATTCGCCTAATTGGAGGACCTCGGGGAATGTCCACTTATGGCCGATTGTGCCGAAGTGGCTTGCGTTCCACAAGATTGATCTCAACACGATTACACACGATATTCCAGATACTCAATTTTAACGCTGCCTGTGTTCGTCGATAGATCGCGAGAGTGCCAGGCGGGTATAAGCACTGACGCTCAAGCCATACCCGTCTGCGATAGCCTTAACTTGTGCCTTCAATTCGCTGGCTAGCTTGACATGTAAGTACACCGCAGATTTTGGCGATGGTGCAATCGTTGCCTTTACGTCGCTCCAGTCCTTCATGTTGTTTTCCCTTGTTGGTTTGATGTTGGAGTTACCTACTAGCACCTTAGTGGACGGCACCACGAAGTCAAGCTCCTGTTTCGTTGCTATCCTCCAAGCGGTTACGAGGCGGCTAGCACCTCGTAATTATCTGAATAGGGGTGATTGACTTCGAGCACTATTCCGTAAAAGCTGCGGTGTCGCTAACGCTCTATCTGCCCGAGGTATTTATTGATGGTTTTTTGCGGTATGCCAGACCGCAGCGATAAAGCCAACTGCGTCACCTTGCGACCTGCGCCTTTCAGCTCGTCCGCAGCGGCTTGAATACGCGCCTTTGTTGCGGGCCGTAGGGATGATGGGGGATTCGCTTGCCTCCACCGCCATACGCCACGCGCCACGCTCAACGCCGTGTCCCGTACCTCATTGGTCGCTAGCGGCTTGGGGAACGTGGCGTTAATTTGATCGGCTTGGCACCTAACCAGCGCCATGAAGTTATCAAGCCCTGTTGCGCGCCCATACCGCTCGTGTGCCCATTTTGCGAGTATTCGGAATAGGGCATCGTTGCGACCAAGATACATATCGAGGTCTGGTGCTGCAATCTTTTCCGGCAACAGCTCAAACCATTCCTGGAAGTCCTCAAGATCATACTCAACCGAAAATTTGAGGACGCGCCATTTGTGATGCAGTGGATTTTTGACGATTAGTCCCCTATACGCTTCGTCAGCACCTAGCAATTTAGTTAGGGTTCGCTGGATAGCTCGAAAATATTGCTGAGGGCGCAATCTCCCACCATCGGTAAAAATGACTGGCGTGCGAAGTCGATAAAGATAGTGGCTATGGCAATTCGCTGGGTTGCCGATGACCAACGACGGCGGGGGAAGCCGCAGGTCTTCCCAAGCAAACGCACTTGATGGGAAGTCTAGATCGAACGCAAGGTATGCCCTGTAGCTGCGATTCAAGCCTAGGTAGCGATAGCAAATTGCGTCTTCGCGCTTCCTGTGCTTCACGCCATCTGCGAGGTCGTTCGTGCAGATTGGTTTCGGGTATAGGTTTTTTTTGAAGTGCTCGAACTCATCCATGTCGGTAGGTTGTGGTCATGCCACAACCTACAAAACACAACATGGAAGTCAAATCATTTGTTTTTCGGTGCTTTTGGTGCCTGATTCCCCCACAAGTCCCAACCCTTTCTGCCCGCACGCGCGAATAGTTCGACTCGTGGGACATTTGGGTACATTTGCTCAATCACCTGGTGGAAGATAGCTGGCTTCTCAGAGTGCTTGCGAGTGGTGGGGATGGACACGACGCTATTGCACGACTTCGCAGCTCGTCCTAACCCTGTCCCTCGACGGCCGACCAGTAGCGGTTCGTGCATCGGCATAAACATGCCTGTGGAGACGACGGCACGTTTTTTTGCCCATATGGCAGACGTGACGTATTTGAATCCCCACGCCTCCATGACCTGTAATCCATCAGGCAAAAGTGATGAGGGCACCCACAAAAAAAGCACCGCGTTACGCTGGGCGAGATCAGCGATTGGCATCGCGGCAATTTCTGCCGTGCTCATAGTTGGGTAGTGCATTTGCGGGCCAACAGAGGTGTTGCTTACCTTGCTGGCACCATAGTTCCAAGGTGGATCAGCAAGTATGACCGCGTAGGTCGTTCCTTCGGGGAGCTTTACATTCTTGTTCAAAGCGTTAGCCCTATCGATCGCCAGCTTCCGTTTCGCTTCCGAACGATGATCGCGAATGTTCGTACCGGATTTCAGGATTTGGTTCTGCTGCGCCCTAGGCAAGGCCGCCACCTCGGCCCCCTCGGCAAGTGAAAAGAGTCCACGATTCACCGCCGCGATCAAGACAGAATTTCTTGAGTCGTGAACCTTTTTTCCACGTTGGACTGATGCGCGTGAACAACCAAAAACCAGAGCGGCCTCTTTTTGGGACAACGTGGATGCATCTCCAGATGCATGCTGGTTCGTGCCGCGCTGCAATGTCGCGTACTTGGCGGCTAGCAATGCACGTTGGCTCGCGGTCAAATTTCTACGGCAAAGGTTTGTGCGATAAACGTATGCGGCTGGCGACTCCGCAACCGTCCAATTTGTGAAGGCTGGTTTAATACCGAGTTCTTTGCACGCTCTAAGCCGATGCTTCCCATCAACAACTTGGCCATCCCACAACAGGATTGGCTCGCTGAGACCGTTGCTCTTAATGTCGGTCTTTAGGATATTGAAATCCTCTTTAGACATCGTGGGAAACTCGGTCGCAAGCTTGTGAAGCTTCATGGCCTTGGCCATCGTCAGATACCTTTGCCGCGCGGTTTCTTGCCGGCCTTCTGCGCTGAACGCTCGTCCGCTATTGCCTTGCGGAGTGTTGCTTCAGTGCCATGTTTTTCCGCCACCAAAAGTCGAGTCTCCAAGCGATCTTGAAACGCGCTGGGCATGAGCCAAATTATTTCATCGACGTCATGATTCATGGAATCAATGAAGGGCTGCACCGCTCCGCTTGTGTAAGCCCACGGAAGCAGGATCGGACGATAGGCACCGATCTCGGCGTGAGGCAGCGCGATGTAAGCGCTAAGTCTGACCTGCGCCTCTGCAGTACTGCTAACGGTGCGACCCGCGAGCCAATTGCGAACGGTACCGAGTTGGTAACGAACTGCACCTTTGGCAATTTTGAAATGCGGAATAAATCCGCCTTTTACGCGACTCTTCTCCAGAAGACTTTCTGAAACGCTAAGGATCGCAGCCAAATGTTTTTGACTGATGAGCTGACCATCGGAAAGCGCATCAAGTCGTGCGAGAAATTCCTCAGGGGTTGTTTCAGTTTTCACTTCTTCACCTGTTTCGCGAGATTTGAATCACCACATCATATCAGCGAGCTGTGCGCCTCTTAGGTTTGCATATCGCTTGAGCGTTCTTAAATCTGTATGGCCGGTGATCGATGAAATCTGAACGTCAGTCAATTTTGTGCGCTCATACATTCTGCTAGTTGCTTCATGCCTAAAATCGTGGAATCGGAAATCTCGCAACTGCGCATTTTTCGCCACCACCTTAAAGCGATGACCAAGAGTATTCGAACTTGGCCATTGCCAAAAGACGCGAGTTTCGCCTTGCTTGCGCGTCGCTTTCTCGTGCGCGTGTAGCAGTTCGCGGCAGGGGGTCGTGATCGGCACTTCGCGTTCGCGACGCGTTTTGCACTTGTGCGCAGGGATGATGATGCGGCGTTTCGCATGGTCTACCTCGTGCCATTCCAATTTAAGAATTTCACCAGCGCGCATGCCCGTCTCTAGCGCAAACGCTATGACTCTTTTCAATTCATCACGATTGGCGTGCATCTTTTCGCAAGCCGCCATGATTCGGTTTTCTTCATTACCCTCAAGGCGTCGGCTTCTCCAATTGTCTTCGGACGGCGCGGACACCTGCTGGAAGGGATTATCAAACGGTTGCTTATAGAAAGCCGCGTACCACTCAAGCACTTTCTTGAGCGTGTAGAAAAATTTCCTTACGCTGCTCTCCGAATACGTGCGTACACGTCCACCATCGTAAAGTGGGTGCGCTTTTTTCTTGCTTGCGGGCGGCGGGATGATCGTTGCCAGCATTTGGTCACGCCAAGCCTCAAGTCGCGGTGCGGTAAGGCCCATCATTGCGACCTCGGCAAATTCCAAACGCAGAAACGTTAGCCGTTGCTTCTCCTTGTCATTCAGCGTTTTGTTTTTCGCGACGTATTCATCTATCGCATCGACGATAGTTGCACGCCGATCTGCGCGCGTGGCGACTCGCTCGCCTCGATTTCTTTTCGTCTCCGATTCCGCTTTCCAGGCTTCCGCCTCAAGCAGACTATCGAACGTGCGTGCGATGGTTGGCAGGCCGACACGGCGCAATCGCACTTGATATGAAATTTGCCCCGTCGCTTCGCTTTCCCGTTTTGTGATGCCCGGGGGAAGCTTGCGCCCTTTGCCGCGCATTGCAGGTTTCTGTTGCGCTATCATTAGATACGCTCCACACTTAACAGGTATTGGAGCAAGTATGGAGCAAGTGGCTTTTTTAGCCAACGTTTTTTTGAATTAACTGTTTAACTTTCAAAGCGTTAGGCTCCCTTAAATGTGTCGCCTCCTAAGGGGTAGGTCACACGTTCGATTCGTGTCGAGGGCGCCAACCCGCTATCAATGCAGCAGGTCGTTCGATTCCGGTGGCGTGCGGCGCAACGCATGCGATGCATTGGCGCCAATCAGCCGGGCAAAATTGACGTTTTTGGATGCCGCGTGGATGTAGAGATTAAACCCGCCAAAATGGGTCGTCGCATAGTTGTACGCGCCGCCCAAATCCGACTCGAGACGCTCGACGGCACTGGCAAAGAAAACCGGTGTTTTATTGACCAGATCCTGGCCTGATGCGTAGACAACGTTAACGTTGCCGGCAACATCATGCTTTTCGGCAATGCCGCCGGCGACAAATTCCGGATAGAGCCGGTCGCGGCATTTTTCCAGATAACAGCGATCAGACATTTGCGCAATGATGTCGGCCGAACCGAGCAGGCTGCCCAGCAGGCGAAGCACCGGATCATCGATCAAGATGTCGGCAACGCGCTTTTCAAAACCGGTGAAATGGATCAGTTCCGATCCGGCCTCCGCGTACTCGGGCATGCCCGCCTTTGGCAAATAGTGTCGCAGGAATGCCGCCCCGCGCGACACATGGTTTAACGTGTAAAACGCGCCGTTGGGCGCGATTTCATCATCGGTTCGTCGTAGATAGCCCATGTCGTGGAACAGCGCGGTGACGATGCCCAGCTGAAACATTTTTTCGCCCAGCGCGGGCGTTTCGGCGCGTGATCGTTCATAGCCATCCATCAATCTGGTCATGGCGAGCGTCACGTCCATTACGTGCTGCAAATCATGGTAGCTGGTATCACAGGCACGGTAGCCGGGATATTCACCTTTATACAGCAGCACGATATCGGCAAACGCACCAACAATCATGGCTGGCCGCGTACCCGGGTACAACAGGCAAAACAAACGCGTGACCTCGCCTTCAACCGCTTTGGGGTCGGTAGTTTGTACGCGGTTGGTTATGTCGTAGTCGTTGCGTCTTGGTTGCATCAGTGACATCGATCGATCAAGAATTGCGATAACTTGCTATTTCACCCGTTAGCCGGCAATTACGCAAGTCCCGCGATGACGGACCCGGCAATTGCTGCACCACAACATGGCGCATGTACCAGCCGCAACAAAATGTCCTCAGAAGCCGGTCAAGCGCGCTATATTGCTGCTGGTGTCGTCATTCTATCGCCTGCCGCCCACCGGATTGGCCGATACCACTTTCATTCGCGCAAACAGCCTTTGGGGCAATGCGTTTGGCAATCAACCTTCACCGTGAACAATTGTGTCCTACGACAATACCACTGCGATTGAAGCCCGTATTGTCGAACTTTCGCAGGAGCATCGAGACCTGGATCTCGCGATTGCCGCCCTGATCGAAGCGCCAATTCATGACCAGTTGCAATTGAAGCGAATGAAAAAGCGCAAATTGTTGTTAAAAGACCAAATTGCCTTCCTTCAGAGCCAGCTGAATCCCGACCTCCTGGCGTAGTGACGCCGGTCAAAGCATGTTGCCCAATTTCCAGCGATAATGACGCCAATCGGCGATTGCGACTCTCACCCGGCAAATATGTGTGGCAGCGTGCCTATTTTGGCCATCCATCGCCCTATCAAAGAACCAATTGAAATGAACAAAACAATGAAGTGGTCGGTCGGCGTTGTTGCGAGCGCCGTCATTGCAGGACTCTTTTTCTGGTTGGGCACAAGGCAGGGCACCAACAACCCCGCTGCAGGCAGCACGGCCGCGCCCGGCGCAGCAACACCCGGCAAAGGGCCCGCCGGCCCGCCCCCTACCGCAGTTGACGCCGCGCGTGTAAAAATCGCGCCCTTGGCAAAAACCATTTCTGCCGTCGGCTCGTTGCGTTCCGACGAGACCGTGATTGTCCGCCCCGAAGTGTCGGGTCGGATCGTCGAAATTGGCTTTGCCGAAGGCCAACGCGTGGCAAAAGGCACGGTGGTCTTGCGACTGGACCAATCTGTACAGCGGGCCGAGATGCGCCAGGCCGAGGCAAACGTTGCGCTGGCAAAAAGTCGCATTGAACGTTCACGCGATTTGCATGCAAAAGGGTTTATTTCCAGCCAGGCGTTAGACGACGCGGAGAGCGCCTTCAAAGTCGCCGGCGCATCGGCTGAATTGGCCGCCGCGCGCCTGACAAAACTCGATATCAAGGCGCCGTTCTCGGGTATTGCCGGGCTGCGACTGGTCAGCATTGGCGATTACGTCCGCGAGGGACAGGATATCGTCAACCTTGAAGAAATTGACCCGCTCAAGGTCGATTTCCGTGTGCCCGAAATTTTCCTGAAACAAATCTCAACCGGACAGACCCTGCAGGTGAATCTTGACGCCATCCCCAATACGGCGTTTGCCGGCCGGGTATTGGCAATCAACCCATTGATTGATGCCAACGGCCGGGCAGTGGTAATCCGTGCTGTCATCAAGAATACTGATAGCCGTTTACGGCCCGGAATGTTTGCGCGCGTCAAGCTCATCACCAATGAACTGCAGGAAGGATTAACGATTCCAGAGCAGGCATTAATTCCCGTCGGCGATGATTTTTTTGTTTTTAAGATCTCGGATGGCCGCGCACTGCGCACCAGGATTGACATCGGCCAGCGTATTACCGGCTCGGTCGAAGTCACCCGTGGATTGGCCAAAGATGATGTTGTTGTCACCGCCGGACAACCAAAAATTCGCGATGGCGTCACCGTCAAGATTGCCACATTGGATGGCAACGCCGCGCAACCTGTCCCGCAGCAGGCTGCCGACGCAAATAAGCCGCCCGCACCGCCGCAGGCCGCGGTACCGGCAGCCGGCGTTGCCGACAAAACCGTGTCACCGAAAAAACTCTAGGCATCAACCATGGTGCTATCTGACATTTGTGTTAAGCGCCCCGTGTTCGCGGCGGTGTTATCACTCGCCATCCTGTTGATCGGTCTGATCTCGTACTCACGGCTTGCAGTACGGGAGCTGCCGAAGATTGACCAGCCGATCGTCAACGTCACGACGACTTATCGCGGCGCGTCGGCCGACGTGATGGAAAGTCAGGTCACCAAAACGCTTGAGGATTCCCTCTCCGGTATTGAAGGCGTTGATATTCTCACCTCGAGCTCACGTGCCGAGCAGAGCGACATTACCGTCGTATTCAAGCTTTCGCGCGATCCGGATTCGGCCGCTGCCGATGTGCGTGACAAGGTCTCCCGGGTACGCGGGCGGTTGCCGCAAAATATTGACGAGCCGATTCTGTCCAAGACCGACGCGGACGCTTTTCCGATTTTGTTTATCGCCTTTTCAAGCGACCGGCACACACAGATTCAGCAGTCCGATTACGCCAATCTGTATATTCGGCCGCGGCTCAACACGTTGCCGGGCGCATCCGATGTACGCATCAACGGCGAGCGAAAATCGTCAATGCGAATCTGGTTGGATCGCGGCAAGTTGGCTGCGTTCAAGCTGACAACACAGGATGTGGAAGATGCCATTCGCCGGCAAAACGTCGAAATTCCCGCGGGCCGCATCGAAAGTGCCAAGCGTGAATTCAACGTGCTGTCGCAGACCGACCTGGCAACACCGGAACAATTCGGTGCCATCATTGTTCGCGATGCCAACGGCTATCCCGTGCGCGTGCGAGACGTGGCAAAGGTGGAGGTTGCGCCGGTAAATGAACGCGTGATCACGCGCTTTATGGGCAAGTCCGCGATTTCGCTTGGCGTGGTCCGACAGTCGACCGCCAACACACTCGAGCTCGCGGTTGCGGTGCGCAAGGAAATTGCTGAAATCAACAAGACCCTCCCCGCGGGCATGAAACTGACCATGTCGTATGACTCGGCTGTATTTATTGAGGAATCGACCAAGAACGTCTTCACAACCATCATTGAAGCGATGGTTCTGGTGGCCTTGGTTATTTTTGTATTCCTGCGAAATTTGCGCGCGACGTTGATTCCACTGGTGACGATTCCGATTTCATTGATTGGAACGTTTACGCTGCTTTATGTTGCGGGTTTTTCAATCAACGTTCTAACGCTGTTGGCAATGGTGCTGGCAATTGGTCTTGTTGTTGACGACGCAATCGTGGTGCTGGAAAACATTTACCGCAATATCGAAAATGGCATGAAGCCGTTCGAAGCGGCAATTGTCGGATCGCGCGAAATTGGATTCGCGATCGTTGCGATGACATTGACACTGGCGGCGGTATTTGTCCCACTTGCATTTGGTCAAACCCGTACCGACCGGCTATTTATCGAGTTTGCGCTCGCGCTTGCCGGCGCGGTGCTGGTGTCGGGATTTGTCGCGCTGACACTGTCGCCGATGATGTGTTCCAAGCTGCTGCGCCATGAACCGAAACACGGCAAGATGTTCAACGCCGTCGAATCATTCTTTGAGTGGCAAACCGCGGGCTACAAAAAATGGTTGACAGCCTCACTCGATCGGACCTGGATCGGCGTCGCCATCTGGGTGGTTTTTGCCGGCATCTCGGCACCACTTTTCATGACGATCAAATCAGAACTGGCGCCGATCGAAGATCGTGGTGTGATTTTTGGGCCGTTCTCCGGCCCCGAGGGTTCAACAATCGAATATACGGCACAGTATTCAAAGCAAATGGAAGCGGTCTATGCCGGGGTACCAGAAGGCGCCCGCTTTTTTGTCAATACCGGCAATCCGACGCCGGACGGTGGTTTCTCCATCCTGATATTAAAAAATTGGAGCGAGCGAAATCGCAGCTCGGCAGAGATTGCCAATGAGATGCGGCCGAAAATGCGCGCGATCGCCGGCATCAATGCATTTCCAGTGACGCCGCCTTCGCTCGGCGGCGGTCGAGATAAGCCGGTGCAGTTTGTGCTGCAGACGCAGGCACCCTACCCTGAGTTGGCGCGCATGGTTGAACGATTGCAGGAAGAAGCACGCAAGAGTCCGGTGCTGCTCAATATTGATTCAGACCTGCGCCTGAGCCAGCCGGAATTACGCGTGAATGTGAATCGGGAAAAACTGGCCGATCTCGGTGTTCCGGTGGAATCGGTCGGCCGCACACTTGAGACCATGCTGGGCGGGCGTGTGGTGACACGTTACAAACAGGATGGCGAACAATACGATGTGATCGTGCAGGTCGCACCCGACGATCGCAATACGCCGAGTGATATTTCCGACATCTATGTCCGCACACGATCCGGCGACATGGTGCCATTGTCGAATGTCACCACGCTTCGAGAAGGCGTCAGTCCGCGAAATCTGAATCACTTTAACCGTCTGCGATCGGCAACCGTGAATGCCGAAATCGCCAAGGGTTACAGTCTTGACGAGGCGCTTAACGTCATGAATGCCGCGGCGGCAAAAGTGCTGCCGACGGTACAAACCGATTTGTTGGGTCAGTCGCGTGAATTCCGCGAAGGTGCCAATACGATTTTTGTGACCTTCTTGTTGGCGCTTTGTTTTATCTATCTGGTACTCGCCGCGCAATTCGAGAGCTTCGTCGATCCGTTTGTCATCATGTTGACGGTGCCGTTGTCGATCACCGGCGCTTTAATTGCGTTGTGGCTGACCGACAATTCACTCAATGTTTTTTCAAAAATCGGTCTCATCACGCTGGTTGGCCTGATTACCAAACACGGCATTCTGATTGTTGAGTTTGCCAACCAATTGCAGGCCCAGGGGAAAAGTGTGAAACAGGCCGTTATTGAAGCCTCTGTGCTGCGGCTGCGTCCGATTCTGATGACGACCGGCGCAACCGTGCTCGGCGCGTTGCCACTCGCGATCTCTACCGGCGCCGGTGCGGAATCGCGCCAGCAAATCGGTTGGGTGATTGTCGGCGGGATGACGCTTGGCACATTGCTCACATTATTCGTGGTGCCGACGTTTTATACCGTGTTTGCAAGGGGACACCAAAAGCAGGCACACGCCGGTGAAACCATTGCCCTGCCGCCGGTCGCGACGTCGCCGCAACACGGCGACTAGATATTGCAAACCGACGACCGACTCACTTCACGGTGACTATTTGCCGGGGATGCCGCGCCAATCCCAATGATGTATCCGCATCGCACACAAAAAAGCCGACAACATGTCGGCTTTTTTTGTCATGACGGACGATGTTTAGTCGCCCTGGGCACTGCGCGCAAAAACATTGCCAGCCACCTCGATGTTGACTTTTGATGTTTCAGACATCAACCCGTCAGAAACAACAAACACATGGCTCTCTATGCCAATAAGCGCCTCCGCAACGGCAGGCACCGTGAGCGCCACGTCCGACAGGTTTGCCGCAAGCTCGTCATCGGCTTTTTCAAGCGAACTTCCCGTGCCGCGTCCACTCGATTTTGCGCCGGACTTAGGGCTCACCCGCGGCGCACGCTCCAGATATTGCACCAGCTGATGCAATGCCTTGCGATAGACGTCGCGTTTGAATTCGATGACGGTATCGAGCGGCACCCAATAGTCATGCCATCGCCACGCATCAAACTCGGGATGCTCAGAGGCGCGCAGTCGGATATCGTGGTCACGACCCGTCAGGCGCAGCAAGTACCAGATCTGCTTTTGCCCTTTATAGGTCCCGCGCCATTCCCGCTTCACCCAGTGGCTGGGGACGTGATAATGCAGCCAATTTTTGGTGCGCCCCAAAATTTTGACGTGCTCGCGCTTCAAGCCGGTTTCTTCTTCCAGCTCTCGATACATGGCGTCTTCCGGCGCTTCCCCGTGTTTGATACCGCCTTGCGGGAATTGCCAGGAATGTTCGCGGATGCGCTTGCCCCAAAAGACCTCATTCTTTGCATTGCAAAGGATAATGGCGACATTTGGGCGGTAACCATCGCGATCGATCATGGTTCAAGCCCTTCCAATTCTTAAGTTACGACGATTGTTTCATAAATTACTTTAATTGAATAGTCGTGTATCAATCGAATCAGGCGGCGGGGTGTAAAATGTCCACCATAATTCGACTAACTTATTGAAAAGTAAAGAAAATGCGCGCAAGCCGGTTTTTCATTTCAACCCTCAAAGAAGCCCCGGCAGACGCCGACATCGCCAGCCAAAAACTGATGCTGCGCGCCGGGATGATCAAAAAGCTCGCGGCTGGCATCTACAACTACATGCCGATGGGTTTGAGGGTGATCCGCAAGGTCGAAAACATTATTCGCGATGAAATGAACCGCGCTGGCGCGGTCGAGCTGCTGATGCCGGTTGTGCAACCGGCCGAACTCTGGATGGAAACGGGCCGCTGGCAAAAATACGGGCCCGAGCTGTTACGGATCAAGGATCGCCATGACCGGGATTTTATCGTTCAGCCAACTTCTGAAGAGGCGATCACTGATATCGCACGGCAGGAAATCAACAGCTATCGCCAGTTGCCGGTCAATTTTTATCATATCCAAACCAAGTTTCGCGACGAACGTCGCCCGCGTTTTGGTTTGATGCGCGGCCGCGAATTCACGATGAAGGATGCCTATTCATTTGATCGTGACCAAGCCGGTGCACAAAAAAGCTACGACACCATGTATGACGCCTATATGCGGATTTTTAATCGCATGGGACTGACCTTTCGTGCGGTGAATGCCGATACCGGTGCAATCGGCGGCTCGCGTTCGCATGAATTTCAGGTCATTGCCGACACCGGCGAAGACGCCATCGCCTATTGCCCCACATCGCAATACGCGGCAAATATTGAACTCGCCGAGGCAATGCCCTTGATCAACGTGCGTGCGTCACCCACGCTAACGCTGACCAAGACGCCCACACCCGGCAAGGCGAAATGCGAAGATGTTGCCGCTCACCTCAATATTCCGCTTGCGCAAACCGTCAAGTCGGTCGTACTTGCCGTCGAGCAATCGGATGAAAGTGGCAATCCAAAGGATGCGGAAGTCTGGTTGCTGCTCTTGCGCGGGGATCACGATTTGAATGAAGTCAAAGCCAACAAAGTGCCCGGCTTGAACAAAGGATTTCGTTTTGCCACCGAAAGCGAAATCGTCGCGCACTTTGGATGTAAACCCGGCTATCTGGGGCCGATTGGTTTAAAGAAAACCGTCCGGATTGTTGCAGACCAAACGGTTGCAAACATGAGTGACTTTGTGTCCGGCGCAAATGAGGTCGATGCCCACTTCACCGGCATGAACTGGGCGCGGGATCTGCCCGAGCCCGAACTGGTTGCCGATATTCGAAATGTTGTTATTGGCGACCCTTCGCCTGACGGCAAGGGCACGCTTGCGATTCAGCGCGGCATTGAGGTGGGCCACGTGTTTTATCTCGGCACGGTTTACTCCGCGCCAATGAAGGCCACATTCCTCGACGAAAACGGCAAGCCGCAATTGCTGGAGATGGGGTGTTATGGCATTGGCGTCACGCGCCTGCTCGGTGCGGCAATTGAGCAAAACCACGATGCCCGCGGCATCATCTGGCCCGACGCAATGGCACCCTTTACGGTCGCCATCGCGCCGATTGGCTATGGCAAATCGGACGCCGTTCGTCAGGCAGCCGATGCGCTATACGCGGCCATGACAGCAGCCGGTGTCGACGTATTGCTCGACGACCGCGACGCCCGCCCGGGTGTGATGCTGGCCGAACTCGAGTTAATCGGCATTCCACATCGAATTGTGATTGGCGACCGGAGCCTGAAAGAAGGCAACGTTGAATACCAGCACCGGCGGGATGACGCGGCCACCGTGGTACCGCTCGCTGAAGTTGCGGCACATGTATTGGCCAAAATGAAAAAATGAAACCCGTCATTTGGCGGGCACTTTCAGCCATAAAAGCTTGAAATTGCCCGCCGATATTGGCGTCTTTTATTTGATCACTTCGCCGTTGACCACCCGTGTCAGCAATTCTTTTGTCACGACACCGGTTTTGTTATAGACGAGTTTGCCTTCGGCGTTGTAAACCAGTGTGGTCGGCATGCCTTTAATCTTGCCAAACACCTTTTCCGTCGAATCATCACCAAGCACGAGCGGATAGGTATGGCCGAATTTTTTCGCCGTCCGTTTGAGCTTGGCGACGTCGGCGTCTTTTTTGCCGGTTTCATCCCAGTCGAGCGCGATTCCGATCACCCGCGTCTTGTCACCCGCAGCGGCCTGCGCCTTGGCGAACTCGGCAATATCCGGAATCTCCTTCACGCAAGGTGCACACCAGGTTGCCCAAAAGTTAACCACCACCCATTTGCCCTTCAAGTCGGCGAGTTTGTGCGCCCGGCCATCAGTGTCCTTTAGGTCAAATGCCTGGACTGAACTGGTGAATGCGACCAATGCCAGCATGGAAAATATGGCGACATGCCGGACAAAGCGTGATGATTGTTGGTGGCTACCCATGTTGGTGAAAAAATGCATATTTGCCTCTGCTAAACTGTTGACGTTGCATTATGGCAAGTAAATCTGCCATGCTGTGAATGCCATCCATAACAATCAAAAGACGCGATCACGCGCACTGATAGTCCCATAACGTTCCGCGACCAGAGAGGGTTGAATGCCATTAAGTTTATCTGTGCCGGCGACAACCGCACCGCTTGCCAAAGAAATCGAGGTCAATCCCAAAAAAGCGCGAATCTGGGTTGAATCGCTGCCGTTGACCAGGATCATCGAAGCGGGCGGCGCCATTGCGGCAACAATGACTGCATTAAACCGCGCCAAAATTCCGGCCGAAGACCGCGTCGCGCTTGCGGAAATTTATTACCCGGTAATTACGGTGCTACTCGAAGAGCTGGATTCCGTCTATGCCTACGCAAGTCTGCCGCTACAGCCAAAACAAAAGGAGGCGTTTGAACTTGCGCACCTGATCACGACTGAATTTATTTTTATCTACAAACATTTTGTCCTTGAAAAAACCGGCAAGCTGATTGTCTTTGGCGCAAAAAAAGCGCTGTTGACGCCCGTCTATCGAATATTGACCATTCTGCTGGCACAAATGCTGCAGTGTTATCGCACCTACCATCCGGTTCCCGCGGGCACCTGGCTTGACGCAAGCAAGTTGTTTTTGTATGCCGAGGAACAGGGCTTCGCAAACGAAATCGCCGATATCGAAGCCAAGTCATCCATTGGGGACCTGTACCGCGAAATGCTGATGTTGTCGCTTGCCGACCCGTATCGATTGATGTATCAGGAGGTTGATCGCGCCCTTGTGCTGCTCCGTCAAAACCGCGGCTTGGTCGATTTCAAATCGTCGACGGAGGGCATCGATCCGCAGCGCGCGTTTGTCGTGGCGTTTGATACCGACTCGGGACCAAAACCGCTGGTGCAGGGCAACCGGCCGCCGCTGGGTGAGGTGATGCGTCTGGTTGATCCGGCCAAACTGGTTGAGCGCCTGCAGGAGCGGCTTAAAGCGGGAAGTACCAGTGCCGCAACCACCGCAAAAAGCCGTGCCACACATGACTTGAATGATCTCATTGCCCGCCTGATCAGGCTGTGGGGCGACCCGCCAAAGCGTCAATTCAGGCGCAACCCCGCCGATACCGGTGTTGCCTTGTGCGCAGGCGTCAAGGCAGTTGCATATTTCGCCGAGCTGGTCACCGATGAAAATCCCGAGGCGGCTGCCGCAGCCATCAGTGCCGGCAGAACCATTCCGCTGTTGAATATTCCACAGGACCCGATGTCGCAAATGATCGGTGTCGAGGAATGGCTTGTGTTGAACCAGAGCGCCAATGGTTTGCGCATGCACCGCAATGAGCCGGGTAGCGTCAGCGTCACAGTGGGCGAAGTTGTCGGCGTGAGATTCGTCGGCGGGCCCGCATGGAATCTGGGCGTGGTCCGCTGGTTGACGCTGCTGGATGGAAACGCGCTCGAATTTGGCATGGAGCTGATTGCGCCAGCGGGATACTGTATTTCGATCGAACCGACAGCCGTCACAAATAGCCGGCAGACCAAGGCAGTACTGCTCGCCTCAAGCCATGCCGAGGCGCCACCTGATACGGTGATGACCGCTCCGGATACGTTTGCCGACCTGCGCGAATTCGAGCTGTATGATCATGGCGAAGTTTCGCATGTCCGCGCGACCACACTGATCGAGCGCACGTCCAAGTTTGACCTGTTCCAGTTTCAGCTATCTTAATTCGCGCAGCGGGTCATTAATGCAATAACGCATCGGCTTGCCAGCGGCAACCGTCACGCTTCCGGTGGCAACAAGTGCGTCCAATGCGTCTTCAGCGTGGTCAATCGGCATGGGCGCGGTCATTCGCAGCTGCTCGAAAGTCTGCGGCACGCCCGCCGCACACAGCGCCGACCATACCCTTGCCTTGGCATCGTCGATCTGTATCGACTCAATCTGCGCCTGCTGGTGCCGGACGTACGATAAGGTTGCGGAAACCTCCGCCCCAAGCAATACCAACAGCCAGCAGAGGAAAAGCCACATCAGAAAGATCGGCACGCTGGCAAACGCACCGTACACCAGACTGTAGGTCGGCATCGTCGTCACATAGGCCACAAAGCCGTATTTCATCGCCTCGAATGCCATCGCCGCGAGCATGGCGCCGGCCAGTGCATGCCGGGCCGGCACATGACGGTTGGGTATCCAGCGGTATGCCATATAAAGCGTGATGGTGGTGATGGCCACAGGCACCAGCCGCCAAAGCGTATCGTCGAGTAGTGGCAACGTGCGCTCAAACATGTGGGCGGCGCGGATAAAAAACATGGTGATCGACAGGCTTGTGGCAACCATCAGCGGGCCCACCATCAGCAACACCAGCGCCCACCGCAACCGCCGCCACCAAGTGCGGCGTCGGCTTGCCCGCCAGATGCTGTTGAATGCGTTTTCAATCGTGAATAACAACGCAACCGCCGTTACCAGCACGATCGTCAAACCGATGGCAGTCAATCGCGATGCGTTTAACGCAAACTGGTCCATATAAACACCAACCATTCTGCTCGCCATATCCGGTACAAAATTTTTCAGAATAAACATTTTCAACTGCAAAATAATGTCGCGCGTAAATGGTAACTTTGATGTCAGCGTGATGGTCACCGTAAAAAGCGGCACCAGTGCCAGCAGCGTGGTGAAGGTCAGACTGCCGGCAATGGTGAGACAGCGATCGGCGACGACCCGTCTCGCCAGAAATCGCGCGTATGACATCGAAACTTGGATGGACTGGAAAAGATTTTTCACAACGGAATATCTGTCGGCAACGGCTTCTATAATAACGTGTTGATTACACAGAAAGCGAACAGACACGTGGCTGATATTCTGGTTTTGTATTACTCACAATCGGGTGCCGTAAAAGAACTTGCCAATCACATTGCGCGCGGTATCGAAGCTGTGAGCGGCATGTCTGCGCGTATGCGCACCGTACCAAAAGTTTCCACTGTGATTGAGGCGGTCGCCGCGGCGGTACCGGTTGATGGTCCGCCCTATGTCACCAGCCAGGATCTTGCCGAATGCGCCGGGATCGCACTTGGTTCGCCGACACGATTCGGCAACATGGCGGCACCAATGAAGTATTTTCTCGACGGCACCGGCGGCGATTGGATGCGCGGCACGCTGGTCGGCAAGCCCGCATGCGTGTTTACGTCCTCAGCGGCAATGCACGGCGGGAATGAATCTACGTTGCTGACCATGATGCTGCCGTTGCTGCACCACGGTATGCTGATCGTCGGTCTGCCGTTCTCCGAACCGGTGCTATCAACCACAAATGAAGGCGGGACACCTTACGGCGCAAGTCATGTGTCCGGTGCCGGCGGCGACCGGATTGTCAGCGAATCCGAAAAGGCACTGGCATCGGCGCTTGGCAAAAGAATCGCAACAGTTGCGGCAAAACTCGCGTGACGCCGTGCTGAATGCCCGCCGCGCCGCTGCGGCACACGTTGCCGGTATCACCAGTCTGGTCTTGTTATTGGTGCTGTTGATATTGTGGGAACTGGTTCTTGCACCGATACGCAGCGGTGGGTCATGGCTGATTCTCAAGGCGCTGCCACTGCTGTTCCCGATTTGGCAAATTTGGCGGAAACCGGCGACGCGGCGATACAGCTATCAATGGTCGACCTTGTTGATCTGGTTTTATTTTACCGAGGGCGTTGTGCGGGCATGGTCGGATCTGGTGCCGGCCTCGAGATTACTTGCGTCAGCAGAACTGGGGCTATCGGTGATTTTTTTTGTTTCCGCTGTTGTCTATATTCGTAGCAGCCGCGGTGGAACGGCTCAAGCCAGGCGTCCGTAAAACAATATGGTGGGGATTTAGCCAGCGCGATTGCTGTTGATTGAACACTTTGGGCCCGAGCCAACGCCCGAATTCATCATTAAGCGTTTTGCCCGCCACCGCCGCGATAAACAGCAGCACAAACAGCAAATGTACGTCCATCGCGCCCAAGGCGGCCAGTGAACCGGCAATAAACAACAACGAATCACCGGGCCGGAATGGCGTCACAACAAATCCCGTCTCGGCAAAAATCACCATGAACAGGATTGCCTATATCCATGCGCCGTACTGCGCACCCAGCACCGCAAGGTGTTTGTCGAGGTACAAGAATAAATCAACCAGCGAACCGATCCAATCGACGATCAATCCCGGTCGCCGGCCGGTCAGGGCTGTGCAGAAATGACTTCCGGCTCACCTTCTTTTTTGGTCGGTTTGACAAAATCTTCTCGCGAGACCCCGAGATAGTTCGCAATCGGGCAGGCGACCAGCACTGAAGAATAAATGCCAAAACAAATACCAATCGTCAATGCCAGTGCGAAGTAGTGCAACGTCGGGCCACCCAACACCAACATTGCAATCACCATCATCTGCGTCGTGCCATGGGTGATGATGGTGCGGGAAATAGTGCCGGTAATGGCAGCGTCAAAAATCTCCGTCGTTGTCGCCTTGCGCATTTTGCGAAAGTTCTCACGTGCGCGGTCAAACACCACAACCGACTCATTGACCGAATAACCCAGAATTGCCAGCACGGCAGCAAGCACCGGCAGGGAAAACTCCCATCCGAAAAAGGCAAAGAAACCGAGGATGATGATGACATCGTGCAGGTTGGCGATAATCGTGGCCACTGCAAAGCGCCACTCAAAACGAACCGCCAAATAAGCCATGATGCCGATACACACCGCAAACAAGGCCAATGCACCGTCGTAGGCCAGCTCCTTGCCCACCGATGAACCGACAAATTCGGTGCGCGTCAGCCTGACGGCAGCGTCCTTCTTTTTGTCAACATCTGTTGGGCATACCACCTCGACCGGCTTTGCCAAATCAGCGGCCTCAGCCGTACAAAGCGCGAGCATGACCGCATCATTCTGCTTTTGCATTGCGGCGTTTTGACTCAGCTCGGTCGATGTTGGCTTGGGCAGTCGAATCAGTACGTCTTGCGGCGAACCAAATCGGATGACTTCCGCCATCAAATCCGCCTTGGCAAGAGTTGCGCGTACGCGGTCGGGCTCAGCGACCTTTGCGTATTGGACCTCCATCACCGTGCCACCGACAAACTCGATCGACAGATGCAGTCCGTTTTTCCACAGAAAAAATACCGCAAGCAAAAATGTGACAAATGAAATCACGTTGAATACCAACGCGTGTTTCATAAACGGGATCGATTTTTTAAATTTGAAGAATTCCATTTTTTTGCTGCCTTTTACTTTTTAAAGACGTTGTAAGTACAAATCGCCAAGCCGTTAACGCGACGGCCCGTACAAACTGATCAACACGTCACGCCTTGAGTTGTTTTACGGGCTTGTCCCAATGCACATCACCAATACGCAATGTCGCCACTTTCTTTTTGCCGCCATAAATGAGATTGACGATTCCCCGTGAAACCATCACCGCGGAGAAAATGGATGTGATGATCCCCAGACAATGCACAACCGCAAATCCGCGCACCGGCCCGGATCCCCAAATCAACAACGCCAGACCGGCGATCAAGGTGGTGATGTTCGAATCAATAATCGTATCCAGCGCGCGGTCATAGCCCGCCTGTATCGCCATTTGTGGCGACATGCCGTTTCGCAATTCCTCACGGATGCGCTCGTTGATCAGCACGTTGGCGTCGATTGCCATGCCAAGCGTCAGCGCGATGGCGGCGATTCCCGGCAGGGTTAGCGTCGCCTGCAACATCGACAAAAGCGCGAGCAGAAAAAAGAGATTCGCCGCCAGCGCCACGACCGATATCACGCCGAACAGTGAGTAATAGAAGATCATGAATACGGTAATCAACACAAAACCGAACAACAGGGAATTTTTGCCTTTTTCAATGTTTTCCGCACCGAGGCTCGGCCCGATTGTGCGCTCCTCAATGATTTCCATCGGCGCGGCAAGTGCGCCGGCACGCATCAACAGTGCCAGATTTTTTGCCTCTTGCGAAGTCGGAATCCCGGTAATTTGGAAATTGACGCCCAACTCGCTTTGAATGGTCGGCCAGCTGAGAATTTCGGGCTTGCCTTTTTCCGTCAGGATCACCGCCATGTTCTTGCCGACGTTTTCACGGGTGGCGAGGGTCATTGCCCGCCCACCCGCACCATCGAGCCTGACACTGACATTCGGTGTGTTGCCTTTTTGGGTATCGAAACCAGGCTGCGCATCCGTCACCTTGTCGCCCGTGACAATCACCTGTTTACGAACCAGCACCACCCGCCCTTGCGGATCCTGCATCTTGTCGGTGCCAAACGGGGTCGGCTCGGTCCGGAAACGCTCAAATGAGCCGGCACTCATGTGCTCTTCCGCAACCATTCTGAATTCGAGTGTCGCGGTCCGCCCGATGATATCTTTCGCCTGACCGGGATCCTGCACGCCTGCCAGTTGTATCAAAATCCGGTCGGCACCCTGCTGCTGGACAATCGGCTCGGACACACCGAGTTCATTTACCCGCTTGCGCAGCGCCGTCATGTTTTGCTGGAGGGCTGCGTCTTTCAGCTTCACCACGGTTTCAGGCTTCATCGTCAGCGTGACAACAATCTCGTCACCCTGGTTGGCGTCACGAATCAACAAATCTGAATATTGTGCGTTGAGCTCCTTGAGCCCCTTATCGGCTTCGCTGCGCTCCTTGAAACGTACAACGACATTTTCCCCATCGCGTGAAATGCCGGTGTAGAAGACCTTCTTTTCACGAAACAGTGCGCGAGTTTCGTTTTGATAACGATCCACGGCCTTGTTGGTGGCCGCTTTCATATCCACCTGCATCAGGAAATGCACACCGCCGCGCAGGTCAAGGCCCAAATACATTGGAAGGGCGTTGACCTTGGCCAGCCATGCGGGTGACTTTGACAACATGTTGAGCGCAACAACATACCCCTCGCCAAGTTGTTTTTGCAGCTCGTCGCGCGCGGCCGTTTGCGCCTTGCCGTCGGGCACACGCACCTTGAGAAACTCGCCATCGAGTTCCACCGCCGCGCTGGTTGAAATGTTTGCCGCCTTGAGCAGATCAGTCACCCTGGTCTGCAATCCGGCGTCGACTTTGCTGGCGCGCAACCCGGAGACCTGGACGGCCGGTTCGTCGCCAAAAAAATTCGGCGCTGTGTACAACAAAGCCGTCAAGACCGCCACGATGATGATGGCGTATTTCCATGCGGGATACTTGTTCATTGCGACCTCAGACAATCAGAAACGGGGAACTTCTTTGTGTGACCGGAAGTGATGTACTCGTCACTTCAGCACGTCATTTAACGTGCCCTTCGGCAACAGCGTTGTGACCGCGCCTTTTTGGACGTGGATAACGTGACCGTCGGCAACTTCGAGTCCGATATAGCCGTCGCCGATCTTGGTGATGCGTCCGATGATGCCGATCGCAATTACCTCGTCACCTTTTTGCAGACCGTCGATCATGCCCTTCTGCTCTTTCGCCTTTTTCATTTGCGGGCGGATCATGAGGAAATACAACAGAATGAACATCAGGAAGATTGGCAACAGGCCGATCAAAGTGTCGCCGCCGGTGGCTTGAGCGGTTTGTGCGTAGGCGTTACTAATCATGAAAAACTCTCCAAAGGACGGGGTGGGTCGGTTTTGTCAACGACGACCCTTGGTTGGATGTATCCCGCAGCAGACAGCTGCAATACAGTTTGGGGACAAGCGACAGAAATCAACCCGAAATTATAGCGGATTCATCCTGTTTGAGGCTGTCCCGGCGTTCAGGGGCGGCGTCAACCGACATGCAACGCCAATTCCCTGAAAATATTAGGGTCACTTGAGCACTCCCGGTCATGCGTTCGGCGGCGCAAACAGCTCAATCAGCGCCCTGCGCCCGGTCGGCATAAAACCTGTTCCGAAACGACTCAAACAGACCGGCCTCAATTGCCGCGCGCATGTCGCGCATCAGTTGCTGGTAGTAGAAAAGGTTATGGATGGTGTTGAAGCGCGCGCCCATGATCTCGTTGGTGCGCTGCAAATGGTGCAAATAGGCGCGGGTTGCCGTCCGGCAGGTGTAACAATCACATGTCCCGTCAAGCGGCCGGACGTCGTCGCGATGTTTTGCGTTACGAATTTTGACGTCGCCACGCCGGGTAAACAACCAGCCGTTGCGCGCGTTTCGGGTCGGCATCACACAATCGAACATATCCATGCCACGCGCGACGGCTTCAACCAAGTCCTCTGGGGTGCCGATACCCATCACGTAGCGCGGCTTATTCTCCGGCAATTTTGGCGCGGTGTGCCCGAGTATGCGCAGCATATCCTCCTTCGGCTCACCGACTGACAGTCCGCCGATGGCGTAGCCGTGAAAATCCATTGCCGTCAATGCCTCGCGCGACTCGTCACGCAGGTCCTCGTACATGCCGCCCTGCACAATGCCAAACAAGGCATTTTTGTTCCCAAGTCTGTCAAATTCATCACGACAGCGTTTTGCCCAGCGCAATGACAACTGCATCGAGCCGGACGCCTCATCGCGTGTCGCCGGAAAATTTGTACATTCATCAAAAATCATCACGACATCGGAATTCAGCACGTGCTGGATGCGCATTGACGCCTCGGGTGACAGGAAGCATTTGTCGCCATTGACGGGTGACTGAAACGCGACTCCTTCCTCGGTGATTTTGCGCAGGTCTCCCAAACTCCATACCTGAAAACCGCCCGAATCCGTCAGGATGGGCTTGTCCCAAGCCATGAAGCGATGCAATCCCCCGTGCTTGGCAATGACGTCAACCCCCGGTCGCAACCATAAATGGAACGTATTGCCGAGGACAATTTGGGCGCCCACTTCGTCCAATTCGAGCGGGCTCATTGCCTTGACCGTGCCGTATGTTCCCACCGGCATAAACACCGGCGTTTCTATCGTGCCGTGGGCCAGCGTCAAGCGACCACGCCGCGCCACACCCTGACTGTTCTGGCTTTGCGCCAGGATTTGAAATTCCAAAAGACCGCCCCAAGAACTAAAATGTGTTTGCGAGCATAACGACAATTCGGAAGATTTACCATTCGTTTTGTTTGGTTCGTCGTATTTGAAATCAATAACACCGGCTCATCGCAACTCCGCCCCGCACAGGGAAGTAATTCGCCCGTCAATCCTACCAATGGTGATTTGAGACGTAATAGATAGTATTATTGAGCCCAAATTGATGTTTGGCTTTTTACGTAAAACTAACACTTGTTCGAACCTCCCTGCCACCAAAAAATCCGACTTCCGCACACTGACAGAATATGCTGCAAAAAACGAATGCAAAAGATCTGAAGATTGGAATGTTTGTCGCGGATCTGGATCGGCCGTGGATGGATACGCCGTTCCTGCTGCAGGGCTTCATGCTGGAAGACGCCGAACAGATTCAGCAGGTACAAGCCCATTGCCAATGGGTGTTGATTGATCCAATGCGATCGGTTGGCCCGGAGTTTGAGCAGCGGCCAATGAAAAAAGAGGCACCGGCAAAGCGTGATCTGGGAAACGATCCGATCGTTGTTGTTCATCGTTCCGAGGCACCCAAGCCAAAAACGGTTGAGGAACTGCGACTCGCCACCGGCAATTTGGGGGCATCCGCAAGAAATGCCCCGCCAAGCGCCAAGGCAGCCGGCCCAAACGCCGGAAAACCAAAGGCGCTCGGCGAATTTGCCATGCCAACAAGCCAGCGCACCGTCGACGATGATGACAGCGGAAAGTTTGATCCAACCAGAACCTCGACAGGCCTGGCACCGTCACGCGGATCACTAAAACCAACCGCCACCGGAAGCGGCGGCGGTGGATTGCGCGGACTGTTTGGGCAAATCAAGCAGGACGTTAAAGGCCTTTTTTCGTCTGCCCCCAAGGATACGCTTGACTTTGAGCAATACGATGCGCCGACGGCAAAAGTCGTGGTGGAACGTCCATCGTTTTTGCCAGAGACCGTGCAACTGACCATTTATGAAGACAAGCAACCGGTTGAATCAGAAATCGGTGCCGCCACCGATGCCTTTGCCAGCACTCAGGAACTGCTACAAAACGTTGTTGAAGACATTCGCTCGGGAAACACCATGGAAGTCGAAATGGTCGAGCGTGTCATCGAGGACATGGTCGAGAGCATGGTGCGTAATCCGGATGCGATGATGTGGGTCGCGCGCATGCGCGAACAGAATTCGTCAACCTACGATCATGGTTTGCGTGTTGCCATCAACCTCATCGCCTTTGGCCGCCACCTCGGCTATCCCAAGGAGCAACTCGGCCAGCTCGGTGTGTTGGGCCTGTTACTCGACATCGGCAAAATTCGCGTGCCGCGCGAATTGCTGGAAAAGAACGGGCAACTGACAAAGGAAGAGTTTGTTGAAATCAAGCGCCATGTCACTCACAGCGTCGATATTTTGAACCAAACGGCCAACGTCAATCCGGATGTGACCGAGGCGGTTGCGCAGCATCACGAACGCATGGACGGTTCCGGCTATCCGTTCGGATTGCCCGCCAACAAGATCAGTATTTTTGGAAAAATGGCGGCAATTGCCGATACCTACTCTGCAATCACCACCAAACGTGCGTATGCCGAGGCGGCGTCGCCACACGAAGCCTTGCAGATGCTTTCCGGCTGGGGTGGGACACAATTTCAACCCGATATGGTTGAACACTTTATCCAGTCGATCGGCGTGTTTCCAGTCGGCAGTCTGGTCGAGTTATCAACCGGGGAAGTCGCGGTTATCGTGACACATAACAAACAAAAGCGGCTGCGCCCGAAGGTACTTGTGGTCACCGAAGTAGACAAAAAACCGCGCAAACACCCCAGCCTCAAGGACCTGATATACGATGTTTCTGATAACCCGATTTATATTCGTCGCGGCCTGCCGAGCAACTCATATGGCATCGACCCAAACGAATATTATTTGACCTAGATTCGACCTCAGCCGGCGCCGTCAAACAACAAATCCATGGCCACTGACCCGAAACTTTCGGAGACACCTTTATCCCGGGCGCCGGGGATCGGCGTTGCGGTGGCGGATTCTGAATCGCAGCTTTTGGCACGCGGCCAGCTGATTTCGTCGATTGCGAATGCAATCGAGTTTGCCCGGATGTCACAACGCTTTGTCGGTCTGTTGATGGTGCAGTTGATCCGGCCCGACAAGCTTGAGGCGATAGTCGGCCAGACATCGGCGGAATTGATGACCAACGCCATGCTGCGCCTGCCCGATGCGTTGCGGCGTGTCGATCGCCTCGCAGCGGTGACCGACGACAAACTGGTTATTCTGTTGCCAAACCTAAAGAGCACCTCGCAGGCATGGCTTGCGGCGGGCAAAGTGCAACGTGTGCTTGAAGAGGCATTCTCCATCACAAACCGGCCGACGACGGTGCGGCCGGTGGTCGGCATCGCGACCTTTCCCGACCATGCGGGTCTGGCTGAAGAGCTCATTGTGCATGCCGATATTGCGGTCGGGGTTGCGGCAATGCGCGATGTATCGCAGCACGTGTTTCAGGCCGAAGACCGGCGCGATTCTGATGTGTATTTGGGACTCGAGGCACCGCTGCGTGAGGCGATTCGCACCAGCCAGATTGAGCTCCATTACCAGCCTCAGGTTGACCTGAAATCCGGCAAGTGCGTGGCGGTTGAAGCATTGATTCGCTGGAATGCGCCTGATTTCGGTATTGTTGCCCCGGCAACAATTATCCGGATCGCTGAAATGTGTGGCGCAATCGGGCCATTGACAACATGGGTGATCAATACCGCCCTTCGCCAGCAGGCGTACTGGCTCAAACGCGATATTTGCCTTGGTGTCAGCATCAATCTTTCAGCGGTCAATTTGGCGGATGCAGAATTACCGGAAATTATCCAGCAGTCGATCGGCACATGGGGGACGGATCCCGCATTTGTCACATTTGAAATCACCGAAAGCGCCACGTTTGGCGATGCGGAAAAGTCAATCAGCGTTTTGAAGAAGCTCAAGACCCTTGGCGTCAAGATTGCCCTGGATGATTTTGGAACGGGCTATTCGTCGCTATCCTACGTTAAAGATTTTCCGCTCGATGAACTCAAGATTGACAAAACATTCATTCAGAATATGCGTCAATCGATTCCCGACCAAAAAATTGTGCGTTCGGTAGTTGATCTTGCTCACAGCTTTAACCTGAAAATCGTCGCCGAAGGTGTCGAAGACGATGCCACGCTTCGCGAGCTGAAGAAACTGGGTTGTGACCTGGTGCAGGGCTACGTGATGAGCCCTTCGCTGCCATCGGCGCAATTCTTGGAGTGGCTGGAAAACCACAAAAAATGACCCACTGGTAGTGGCCGCCGTTGGACACGACTGGTCAATGCAACAATACCTGACCCGATGCACGTATCTAGGTCGCCCCGGACTTGGGCAATGGCGCATCGTGCGTGATCTAGCGGTCATCCAGGCAACGGTCGACATCATTGCCGATTTCATTGTGTTTCAGCGGCCGGTCAAACCAGCAGATGGCAGCCCCGTGATGCTGTATCGACAGGTAATGGGACAAAACCGGTAATAGCCAGCCACAAGGCATTGACGTTTTTTAACGGTGTGCCAGAATGCGGCTACCGTCAATCATTGAAAGCCCGTCGCCATGCTGCACGCCATGCAAGCCCAAGCCCCGCTCATTTCAACGTTGATCGAATTTGCGTCGAAGAACCACAGCGATACCGAAATTGTATCCCGCACGGTTGAAGGCGGGCTGCACCGGTATACCTATAAGGATGCAGGTCGTCGCATCAAGCGGCTGGCAAATGCCCTCAAACACCTGCGAACCAAACTGGGTGACCGGATCGGCACCGTGGCATGGAATGGTTATCGCCACTACGAGCTCTATTACGCAGTATCCGGTATGGGCGCCATTGTCCACACCGTAAATCCCAGATTGTTCCCCGAGCAAATTGCTTGGATTATCAATCACGCAAAAGACCGCGTGATATTTTTTGACATCACCTTTGCGCCACTGATCGAAAAGCTGGTGCCGTTATTACCGGATGTCGAGGTCTACGTGGCGATGACTGACCGTGCGCATATGCCCGTCTTCAAGATCCCCAATCTGCTCTGTTACGAGGATTTGCTCGAAAACGAACAGGACGATTACGTCTGGCCGCAATTTGCCGATACAACCCCGTCAAGCCTTTGTTACACATCTGGCACAACCGGCAATCCCAAGGGTGTGCTCTACACACATCGTTCAACGATTTATCATTGTTACGCCGGCGTTGCGCCGGATGCGCTCAACGTCAGCTCGGCCGCGACCATAATGCCGGTTGTACCAATGTTTCATGTCAACGCCTGGGCGGTTCCCTATATGGCGACGGCCGTCGGTGCCAAACTGGTATTCCCCGGCGCGGCGCTTGATGGCGCAAGTATTTACGATTTGATGGAACGTGAGCAGGTCACCATCAGTCTTGGTGTGCCGACCATCTGGATGGGTCTGCTGGCCCACGTTGAAACACACGGCGTAAAGTTTTCAAGTCTCAAGGAGACGGCCATTGGTGGTGCCGCCTGTCCGCCCGTGATCATTGATAAATTTGACCGCGTTTACGGCGTCAATGTGGTTCATGCCTGGGGGATGACCGAACTGTCACCCATTGGCACCGTCTGCCGGCTGAAGGCCAAACACGCCGCCCTCACCTACGAGGAGAAATTTGCCGTTCGTGTCAAGCAGGGGCGCGCGCTGTTCGGCATTGAAATGAAAATCGTTGACGACGCCGGCAAATCACTTGCGCACGACGGCAAGGCATTTGGTGACTTGTTGGTGCGCGGCCCGTGGGTGGTTGATACCTATTACGGCGAGCCAACGTCGGCGCTGGTGGATGGCTGGTTCCCGACCGGTGATGTCGCGACCATTGACGCCGATGGTTATATGCAAATCACGGATCGCTCAAAGGACGTCATCAAATCCGGCGGCGAATGGATCAGCTCGATCGAGTTGGAAAATATCGCCATGGCGCACCCGGCGGTTGCGGAGGCCGCCGTCATCGGCGTCGTCCACCCGAAATGGGATGAACGTCCGTTATTACTGGTCGTCCTTAAAAAAGATTCAGCCGCCACAAAAGAAGAGCTGCTGGATTTTTACGGCGGTAAGATAGCAAAGTGGATGCTGCCCAATGACGTGGTGTTTGTCACTGAATTGCCCCATACCGCGACCGGAAAGTTGCAAAAACGAACCCTGCGCGAAACTTGGGCTGGCCACTACGCGGCCTGATCCAGGTTTGATGGGTCGATAAATACCTCGATAAAGCGCGACGCAGGCACAGGGCCGTCGTTACGGCGTGCCAACAAAGCGTCAATTGCGGTGAGGCGCTGTCCAACCGGGATTGCCGCATGTGGTGTTTCATCGGTTTCGATTAATGCCATGCTCCAATTGCCGAACGCACGGTGTGAGATCGCCGCGCGCATCATCAATTTGATATCGTGGTGCCTGCTGTCCCTGACGATATTGCTGTAAAGCCGGTCAACCACAGACGCCGGCCCCTCAATGGCCTGAAAGAACACACCGTCACAATACAACAGCACACCGGTGACACCGGCCTTAAGATTTTCGCCCTGCGCATGTACCTTAAGTTGTTGACGTGCCTCGCGGCTGCTGAATTCAGCCGATGCGCGACTTTGGTAAACAATTGTGACGGTCGTGTTCATGGCGTGCCACCCTCCATTTGCCATCGGCGGCTAATGATGATCGGGGCATAAAAATCTCAACGCCGGCGGTTTAAACGCCAAACCCCACGTTTATCGCCCGATTGGTAAATATTGTGTACCTTTCCGGCAATCCTTGCAGGATAAATTAACACCCGCAAAAGATCCGCTCAATTTCGGACTCGGCCAAATAAAAACGCCGGATGGTGTCACCATCCGGCGTAATTGGTCTTTCCCCCGCGATACGTCTGCGGGCACATTCTTCGTGCTGTGGTTATTTCTTTGCAGCCTCTGCCGGCTTTGCCGCCGCCGCAGGTGAAGCCGCCGGTGCCGCCGCAGGCACAACCGGCGCGGCGACTGGCGCCGCTTTCTGTTCAACTTTTACCGGCGCCAATGGCGGTGTTGTCGCGACCACGGTTGCCGTGCCAAACATCGGCACAATCATCAGCGCCACAATGTTGATAATCTTAATCAACGGATTCACCGCCGGACCTGCGGTGTCTTTGTAAGGGTCGCCAACCGTATCACCAGTCACGGCCGCCTTGTGTGCGTCCGAACCTTTGCCGCCATGATGACCTTCTTCAATGTATTTCTTGGCGTTGTCCCATGCGCCGCCACCGGTACACATCGAAATCGCGACAAACAAACCGGTGACGATGGTGCCCATCAACATGCCGCCGAGCGCCTGGATACCGGCTTCTTTACCCATCAAGCCACCCACGATCAGCACCACCAGAATCGGCGCAACCACCGGCAACAACGATGGGATGATCATCTCTTTGATCGCACCCTTGGTCAGCAAATCCACCGCGCGTGAATAATCCGGCTTGCCGGAACCATCCATGATGCCCTTGATTTCACGGAACTGACGGCGCACTTCTTCAACCACCAAACCCGCACAACGGCCAACGGCTTCCATCGCCATCGCACCGAAGAGATAAGGAATCATGCCGCCGGCAAACAAGCCAATAATGACGGCCGGATTCGACAAATCAAACGTCAGGTTGAAACCGGACTCTGCCAGCTTGTAGGTGTAATCGGCAAACAATACCAGCGCGGCCAAACCGGCCGAGCCGATCGCGTAACCCTTGGTAACGGCCTTGGTGGTGTTACCAACCGCGTCAAGCGGATCGGTCACTTCGCGGACTGACTTTGGCATTTCCGACATTTCCGCAATGCCGCCGGCGTTGTCGGTAATCGGGCCGTAGGCATCGAGCGCGACCACGATACCGGCCATCGACAACATGGCGGTTGCGGCGATGGCGATGCCGTAGATTCCACACAATGCATATGCCGCGTAAATCGCAAAACACACCGCCAGCACCGGCCACGCGGTTGAACGCATCGACACACCAATACCGGCGATGATATTGGTGGCGTGACCCTTGGTCGAGGCTTCTGCAACGTATTTGACCGGGCCATATTGCGTGCCGGTGTAATACTCGGTAATCCATACGAGGAATGCGGTCAGCGCCAGGCCGACCACACAGCAAAGCCAAAGATTCATCACGGTGTATTTGGCATAGCCGGCACCCGCGCCGGCAACACCGCCCATGATCCAGTCGGTCAACGGGTAGAAGGCGAACAGCGCGATTGCGGCGGCAACAGCCAGACCGCGATACAGCGCGTTCATGATATTGCCACCGTCGTTGGTTTTGACAAATGAACAGCCAATAATAGAGGCAATGATGGCGAATGCGCCCAGTGCCAGCGGATACAAAACAACGTTGCCAACCACCGTTGGCGAAGAAATCATCATCGCACCCAATACCATGGTGGCAATGATGGTCACCGCATAAGTTTCAAACAGGTCGGCCGCCATGCCTGCGCAATCACCCACGTTGTCACCAACGTTGTCGGCGATTACCGCCGGGTTGCGGGGGTCATCCTCGGGAATATTGGCTTCAACTTTACCAACAAGATCGGCGCCCACGTCCGCACCTTTGGTAAAGATGCCACCACCCAAACGGGCAAAAATGGAAATGAGTGAGGAGCCAAACGCCAGGCCGATCAATGGTTTGACAACGTCGCTCATCTTGGAATCGTGCGCCGCGCCGCCGAGCAGCATGTAATAAAAGCCGGCGACTGAGAGCAGTCCAAGTCCAACCACCAACATACCGGTGATGGCGCCGCCCTTAAAGGCAACGTTGAGCGCGGCGTTGATGCCGCTGCGTGCGGCTTCAGCGGTACGTACGTTGGCACGCACTGATACGTTCATGCCCATATAACCGGCGAGACCGGAGGCAACGGCACCAATGACAAAACCGAGTGCGGTTTTCCAGCCGAGCGTGGCAAAAATGATCACGGCCAGCACCACACCAACCACAGCAATCGTGGCGTATTGACGATTCAAGTAGGCCTTGGCACCCGCCTGAATTGCCGCGGCGATTTCGCGCATGCGGTCGTTACCGTCCGGCAGCGACAAAATCCATTTGATTTGAATGACGGCGTATGCCAGCGCAATCAGCGCACAAACAAGCGCGAAGATAAAAATAGTACCCGTTGCCATTGAAAGCTCCCCTGTTTTGACTGCTATTCGTCTTAAGCGTGCTAAGTGTGTGAAAAAACGCACAATTTTAACAGAGACCGCAGGCTAAAGGAACCTCGATGGATGCCGCCACCCGGCGCAAGGCAGACGCAATCGGTTTCAACTAAAATTGAAACTCCTTTATTGACGGCCATTTTGGCGCAAAAATGGCTGGAATCGCCCGACTATAAAGGACTTTAACTTTCGGCTTCTCGCCGTAAAATGCTCCGCCAGCCGAAACGCGGCTGGTAACCCAATATCCGCTTTGCCTTGTCGATGACATAGACCCGGTCAATGGTCTTAGGCAATGCCCACGCGTTTTTATCAAATGTCGCCGCCAGTTCGGGCTCGACCTGACGGATCACGTCACCGGCGTTTTGCAACAGTTGCAAACATTGGCTCTCGACAAAGGGCGTGTTCCCGGAAATGTTAAACGAGTCAAATCCGGCAAGCGGACAAACCAGCGCCCGGCCAAATGCCTGGGCGACGTCACGCGCATCAACACCCCGATAAAGTCGGTACACGGCCATTTCACGCAAGGGCTCGGCAAACGATCGCGAAAATCGCAACGCCGTGGTCACAAACGATGGGCTAAAGGCGTCGCGGCAAATCTGTTCCGCCGCCAGCTTGGTCTCATCGTAGATATCCTCGGCAACCGGGGAAAGTGCCTCGGTCACCCACACCGCTTTATCAATCGGCCGCATGGCACGCCCGTAGACCGAGGTGGTGCTGGCCAACAAAAAGCGTCTCACACCTGCCGCCTTTGCTGCATCAACAAGCCGCTGCGTGGTCGCGACGTTCAGTTCAAAAAACGCCTCACGTGAATGGGTTGCCCGGTGCGGTGCGTGCAGTGCGGCAAAATGCACAACCGCGTCAACGCCGTCAAGGTAGGGTCGCCAATCGGTAATCTTGGTAATCTTGGTAATGTCGGCAACGCTGCGGGTGGCCGGTGACGCAACCGGGTCGATACCGTTAACGTCATGTTTACGCGCGAGTCGCGCAGCGACGGTTGCCGCAACGTTGGGACCCGACGAACCGGTAAAAAGAATTTTCATCGATGAGCGGCCCGGTGCGTCATTGGCCATCGGCACCGCTGGTTACGCCAATATCATCAGGCTGATGGCCGGTCCACGGCCAACGCTCAGATGTATTTGACTTCCACAATCTCGTATTCTTTTACGCCGCCCGGTGCACGAACTTCAACCGTGTCACCGGCAGACTTGCCAATCATCGCCCTTGCGACCGGTGATGAAAACGAAATTTTCGACACCTTCATATCGGCCTCATCTTCACCGACGATGGTGTAGGTGGCCTTTTCGCCGGTCTCGACTTCTTCCAAGTCGACTGTCACGCCAAACACCACGCGGCCATCGTCCTCAAGTGTTTTTGGATCGATGATTTGTGCAGACGAAATTTTGCCTTCAAGCTCGCCGATTCGACCTTCGACAAAACCCTGGCGCTCTTTTGCCGCGTCGTACTCGGCGTTTTCTGAAAGATCACCCTGTGCACGCGCCTCGGCAATGGCCTTGACCACGCTCGGGCGTTCGATTGTCTTGAGCCGGTGAAGCTCGGCCTTCAGGGCTTCGGCACCGGCAACGGTAAGGGGTACTTTTGCGAGACTGCTCATGGCGGATTCCTGGTGAAAATATGGTTGTTTCCGGACTGCACAACTGAACGGCGAAGGCACATTGCCCGCGGCCGGTGGCAACGATTCAGACAATCGTTTGCGCACATCAACCTTAGGCGGCAAGTTGTTGATGCAATTCCTGCAGCGAATATACCCGAAGCCCTGAAAGGTGTTGCATGCCGATACAGGCCGCCCTCGCGCCTGAAACGGTCGTGTAATAAGTGATGCGGCCTTGTAACGCCGCATTGCGAATCGACCACGAGTCGCGGATGGAGCGTTTGTCTTCTTCAACGGTGTTGATAATGAGGGTGATTTCCCGGTTCTTGACGAGGTCAACAATATGCGGCCGACCTTCGAGCACCTTGTTCACCGGTTCAACCGCAATTCCAACGGCGGTAAGATGTGCCGCGGTTCCCTTGGTCGCCACCAGTGAGAAGCCGAGCGCAATCAGCACCCGCGCAATCTCTTCAATTTTTGGCTTGTCTGCATTGCGCACCGACAAGAAGGCGCGGCCCGCATCCGCACCGGTCGCCGGCAACTTGACGCCCGCGCCCATTTGCGACTTCACAAACGCCTCGGCAAATGTCATCCCGACACCCATCACCTCGCCGGTCGACTTCATCTCCGGCCCAAGAATGACATCAACACCGGGAAACTTGATAAACGGAAAAACCGCTTCCTTGACCGAGAAATAAGGCGGTGTGACTTCTTTGGTCATGCCCTGCGACTGCAACGACATACCGGCCATGCACCGCGCCGCAACCTTGGCGAGCGGCACCGAAATCGCCTTTGAAACAAATGGCACGGTGCGTGACGCGCGTGGATTGACCTCGAGCACATAGACCACATCCTTGCCGTCTTCGTGCTTGATCGCAAACTGTACATTCATCAACCCAACCACATTCAACGCCATCGCCATGGCAACGGTTTGGCGGCGCAGCTCATCTTGCAATTCATCCGACAATGAAAATGGCGGCAACGAGCACGCCGAGTCACCCGAATGCACGCCCGCCTGCTCGATATGCTCCATGATGCCGCCAATCAAGACGTCCTTGCCATCCGATACCGCGTCAACGTCAACCTCGATGGCGTCGTTCAAAAACCGGTCAAGCAACACCGGCGAATCATTAGAGACCTTCACCGCCTCACGCATGTAGCGTTCGAGATCACTCTCGACATGAATGATTTCCATCGCACGACCACCCAGCACATAACTCGGCCGCACCACCAATGGGTAGCCGATCTCGCGCGCCTTGATGATGGCTTCTTCATTGGTGCGCGCAGTACGATTGGGCGGTTGATTAAGTTTCAGCGCATGAATCATCTTTTGGAATCGTTCACGATCTTCGGCCATATCAATCATGTCCGGCGTGGTGCCGATAATCGGCACGCCGTTGGCTTCCAGTGCGCGCGCCAGTTTCAGCGGCGTCTGGCCGCCAAATTGCACAATCACACCAACCGGCTTTTCAATGTCAACAATCTCCAACACATCTTCGAGCGTCAACGGCTCAAAATACAAACGATCCGACGTATCGTAATCCGTCGATACCGTTTCCGGATTGCAATTGACCATGATGGTCTCAAAACCATCCTCGCGAAGCGCGAGCGCGGCGTGCACACAACAATAGTCAAATTCAATACCCTGACCAATGCGGTTCGGACCGCCGCCAAGGATCATGATTTTTTTGTTGTCGGTCGGATTTGACTCACATTCCTCGTCGTAGCTCGAATACATGTAAGCGGTTGACGTCGCAAACTCCGCGGCGCAGGTGTCAACACGTTTATAAACCGGGCGGATTTTGAATGCATGGCGTCTGGCGCGAACTTCCGCCTCGGTCTTTTTCAAGAGGTGCGCCAGGCGGCGGTCGGAGAATCCCTTGCGTTTGAGTGCACGCATCTCCACCGCACCAATTTGCGCAAGCGTCTTTTTCTCAATGGCGAGCTCGAGCTTCACCAGCTCTTCAATCTGCACCAAAAACCAGCGGTCAATCTTGGTGTAGTTAAAAATTTCCTCGACCGACATGCCGATGCCAAACGCATCGGCCACATACCAGAGGCGTTCACCACGCGGATAGGCGAGTTCATCGCCGATCTTTTCCGGGTCAACCGTTTTGAGGTTAAAGCCGTCAACGCCTGTTTCCAAACCGCGCAGCGCCTTTTGCAGGCTCTCCTGAAAGTTACGGCCGATGGCCATCACTTCGCCGACACTCTTCATCTGGGTGGTCAGCCGGTCATCGGCCTGCGGAAATTTTTCAAACGCAAAGCGCGGAACCTTGGTGACGACATAGTCAATCGACGGTTCAAACGACGCCGGTGTTGCGCCGCCGGTAATGTCATTCCTTAGCTCGTCAAGCGTGTAACCAACCGCCAACTTCGCGGCGATCTTGGCGATCGGAAAGCCGGTTGCCTTGGAGGCAAGTGCGGAGGAGCGCGACACACGCGGATTCATTTCGATCACGATCATTCGACCGTCTTTTGGATTCACCGCAAACTGTACGTTTGAGCCGCCGGTCTCAACACCGATCTCGCGCAGACACGCGATCGAGGCGTTGCGCATGATCTGGTATTCCTTGTCGGTCAGCGTCTGTGCCGGCGCAACCGTGATCGAGTCGCCGGTATGCACGCCCATCGGGTCAAGATTTTCGATCGAGCAAATGATGATGCAGTTGTCCGCTTTATCGCGCACCACCTCCATCTCAAACTCTTTCCAGCCCAACAGTGACTCTTCAATCAGCAGTTCCTTGGTCGGTGACGCTTCCAGGCCGCGCTCACAAATCTCCAGAAACTCGTCGCGGTTGTAGGCGATACCACCACCGGAGCCGCCCATGGTAAAGCTCGGCCGGATAATCGCGGGAAAGCCGATTGACGCCTGCACCTGCAACGCTTCTTCGAGCGAATGCGCGATCATTGAACGCGCCGATTCAAGCCCGATTTTGGTCATTGCCTTCTTGAATTTTTCGCGATCCTCGGCTTTGTCAATCGCCTCCTTGGTCGCACCGATCATTTCGACGTTGTATTTTTCAAGCACCCCGTGTTTCGCCAGATCGAGTGCGCAGTTCAATGCGGTCTGTCCACCCATGGTCGGCAGCAGGGCATCCGGCCGCTCTTTTTCAATGATTTTTTCAACCACCCGCCAGGTAATCGGCTCGATGTACGTTACATCCGCCATGTCCGGGTCGGTCATGATGGTGGCGGGATTGGAGTTGATCAGAATAACCTTGTAACCCTCGTCGCGCAGCGCCTTGCATGCCTGCGCGCCGGAATAATCAAATTCACACGCCTGCCCGATGACAATCGGGCCAGAACCGATGATGAGGATGGATTTGATATCAGTGCGCTTAGCCACGTTGCTTCTCCATCATCATCACAAACTTGTCGAACAAATAACCCACCTCGTGCGGTCCCGGGCTCGCTTCAGGATGCCCCTGAAAGCTGAACGCCGCTTTGTCGGTCCGCTCGAGGCCCTGGCAGGTCCCGTCAAACAACGACTTGTGGGTAATGCGTACGTTGGCAGGCAGCGTCGTCTCATCGACGGCAAAGCCATGATTCTGGCTGGTGATAAATACTTTTTTAGTCATCAAATCCTGCACCGGATGGTTGGCGCCGTGGTGGCCGAATTTCATCTTCATCGTTTTTGCGCCCGATGCCAGCCCCAACAATTGATGGCCGAGACAAATACCGAAAATAGGTACATCCTTTGCAAGGATTTGTTTGATCGCCTCAACCGCGTAATCACATGGCTCGGGGTCGCCCGGCCCGTTTGACAGGAACACGCCGTCTGGTTTCATTTGCAGCACGTCGGCGCTTGTTGTTGTAGCCGGTACCACCGTCACCTTACAGCCTCGATCAACCAGCATTCGCAAGATGTTTTGCTTGACGCCGTAATCGTAGGCGACCACGTGAAATTTGTTTTGGTCTTGCGGCTTGCTTCCGGCACCCAGCGACCAACTGCCCATGTGCCAGTCGTAGGCCTTGTCGCAACTCACCACCTGCGCGAGATCGAGTCCGGCCATGGTTGGCGCGGCAAGCGCCAAGGCGTGCGCCGCCTTCACCGCGGCATCGTCAGTTGCACCCGTTAGAATCGCCCCGCTCTGCGCCCCTTTTTCACGGATGAGACGCGTCAGGCGGCGTGTGTCGATGTCTGCAATCGCAACAATGTGATTCCGTTGCAAATAGTCGTGCAGCGGCTCTGCGGAGCGCCAATTCGAAACGACCAACGGCAGATCACGAATCACCAGTCCTGCGGCATAGGCTTTGGTCGACTCGGCATCTTCGGCATTGGTGCCGACGTTGCCAATATGTGGATAGGTCAGCGTGACGATCTGGCCCATGTAGGAAGGATCGGTGAGGATTTCCTGATATCCGGTCATGGCGGTATTAAAAACCACCTCGCCGACCGTTGACCCCGCGGCACCAACAGCGATACCTTCAAAGACCGATCCGTCAGCAAGAACCAGTACAGCAGGCGGAAAAGAAGGCAAACTCACGGCGAACTCCAGTCATGTCAGATTTAGTCGCATCCGCTCCCGAACCATCAAAAACATGGCCGAAACACAAACCGAGCGGGCATAAAAAACGGGAAAGGCCGTTGGGAGTTATCCCGGTGCGCTTTCCCGCGTTTTGACGTGCGCTGAACCATCAAGGCTGATTCAAGCGGCGACGCGATTAAAAAAACATTTTACCCGAAAACGCCCACGTCGGCAATGCCAACGCGGCGTTGTCTTGCCTATTTCAGGCCCAAAACGTCGTTCATGGTAAACAATCCGGATGGCCTACCCTGCAGGAACTTGGCCGCGCGCATAGCGCCGTGCGCATAAGTACTGCGCGTCGAGGATTTGTGGGTGATTTCAATCCGCTCGCCATCCAATACAAAAAAGACCGTGTGGTCACCAACAATGTCACCGGCACGCATCGAGGTAAATCCGATGCTGCCGTCCTCGCGCACGGCATTGTCGCCGTGCCGGTCAAAAACCGCCACCGCATCGAGGGATTGGCCTCGTGCACGTGCCGCGACCCCACCCAGCATCAGCGCGGTACCGGATGGCGCATCGACCTTTAACTTATGGTGCGCCTCAAAGACTTCGATATCTGCCGCCATGCCCAATGACGAAGACGCCATGGCGACGAGTTTTGCCGTGACATTGACGCCCAAACTCATATTTGGTGCAAACACAATTGCGATCTTCGATGCATAGCCTTCAAGCGTGCCCACCTCCGCCGGGGTGAAGCCGGTAGTGCCAACAACAATATTCACGCCCAATGCGGCACATCGCGGCAGATAGTCGAGGGTTGCCTCGGGTCGGGTGAAATCGATCAATACATGGGCGCCGTTCAATGCGGCGTCAACATCACTACCGACATCAAACGCTGAAAACAGCCGGCTGTCCGGATCCTTGCCCACCGCCTCGACCAACATTCGCCCCATGCGACCATTGGCCCCGGCAATCGCGATGTTTAATGCCATTGCGTTATTTCTTGGGCTCAGGCGGCGCGTTCGGCGGGATCGCATTTGGCGTTTTGCGGCGTTCGCCGCCGCCGGTCAAAATTTCCACCGGCGACGCTTCACCTTCTATACGCGAAACCTTGTCGTTGACAAACAGGACAACCACCTTGAATTGCTGCTGCTCACGGTCAAACGGGTTCAGCTTGCTACCGGTATTTCGGTCATCGCTGAAAAAATAGTCCCATCTGTCACCCTTGAAGGCATCCTGCAACAGCGGCGTTCCGAGCAAATTTCGAACATCAATGCGCGACATGCCCGGCTTGACCTTGGCGAGTTGCGCCTGGGTGACCAGATTTCCCTGCTGAATATCGAGGCGATAGACACCAAATCTTGCACAGGCGGTCAAAAAAAGGCTGGCAATAACAACGGTGATCAAAATTAGGGATTTCATATCTTCCGGCAAACGTCTAGTAAGGCCGAAATTATACCCGACCATACGCCGGCATCTGTGTCGGCGATTTCACCGCCGTCTGCGTGTTTGCGACCCAGGCAAGCATTCACCCCACCATCTTCCGGACATGCGTTATGATTCGTTCAACACAGGAAAATCCAAGATGTCCGACTCCAGCGAATTGCGCAATATTGGTTTGAAGGCAACACTTCCGCGTTTAAAGGTGCTTGAACTGTTTCAGGCGTCGAAACAGCGGCATATGACGGCTGAGGACGTCTATAAACTGTTGCTCAACGAAAACGCCGACATCGGATTGGCGACGGTCTATCGTGTGTTGACACAATTCGAGCAGGCCGGCCTGCTCCAGCGCCATCATTTTGAGGGCGGACGCGCCGTCTTTGAACTGGATGAAGGCCGCCATCACGATCACCTGGTCTGTTTGCAATGCGGCAAGGTCGAAGAATTTTACGACGCTGAAATTGAAAAGCGCCAACATAAAATTGCCAAAGACCGGGGCTTCAATCTGCACGACCATTCGTTGTATCTTTATGCTGATTGCACCAAGGTGAAATGCCCGCACAAGGCCGCAACATAAGGGTTGTTTATGCGGCGCCGTTTCGGACAAATTTTCAGGCAAAAGTAACGCAAGGCAAATGCCATCACTGGGGGTTTTGCAAAAAATGTCGAGAAATTCATTCGCCCTGTTCGGCGCACTGATCGCCACATCAATACTTTGGTTGTGGTGTGCAGATTCGTTCGCCGAGGGAATGGTTCGAACCGGCAACCCGTCATCGATGCTTGCCGCCGATTTGCCCAAACAGGGTCAGGAAGCCCTGGCACTCATTCGCAAGGGCGGCCCCTTCCCTTACGCCAAAGACGGCGTCGTGTTTGGCAACCGGGAGCGGTTGTTACCCAAACAAACACGCGGCTACTATCGGGAATTTACGGTCAAGACGCCGGGTTCGCGGGATCGCGGCGCACGCCGCATTGTATGTGGCGGCGATCTGCGCAACAGGGCGGCGTCGGACTGTTTTTATACAGATGACCATTACGCATCGTTTAAACGAATCAAGGAGTAGGCATCATGCCCTCGGCTGAGCTCAAGAATATTCTCTCCAGTGATCTACCTCGTGGTGTTTATTGGCTGATGTCACACGCCAGCACGGCGGAGTTGGGCAAACTGGCAAGACTGAAAGGCATGGCCTTTTTCCATCTCGAAGGCCAAAAGATCGAGGGCAAGGAACAGTTCCTCAATCACGCGTCGGTGGCGATGAAATTCCCATCCCACTTTGGAAAAAATTGGGACGCGTTTTATGATTGCATCACCGATATGGACTGGGTTCGCGCCGACGGCTACTGCATCTACTTTGACCATACTGATGCGTTTGCGGAACACCACGAAAGCGAACTTGAAACCGTCATTGAGCTGTTCCAGGACGCCGTCGATTTCTGGAAGCGTGAGGGTCAATCAATGCTGGTGTTGATGTCGGGCAAACAAATGCCGGAAGGGATGAAGGCGCTCTGAATCCCGCCCGGCAATTTCAGGGGCGCTCCTGCAGGACAATGTCGCCGTAATGGGCAATCGCCTCACTCTCGGTGGTATTGCTGTCGGTCATGACCCCCACCGAAATTACCCTGCCCGGGTATTCACCAAAGGCGCGTTTAAAGTCGTTAACGACGTTGCGCGTGAAATTCAGCCACTGACCGGTTCGTGACCCGCCGCTTTCAACAACGATCATTTTTGCGCGACCCGAATGCGCGTTGTCGAGCATGGTGCCGACCGGCAACTTGTTGTCCCAAACATACATAAGCGTCGCGTAAGGCATATCACGGCCGCTGAACAGTTTGACCAATCGCGCCGTGGCACGATCCTCAACATCCAGTTTGTCGTGGTCTCCGTCAAAACTGACAATCACCCGCACCGGCGAATCGTCGCTGCCGCGCCGGTTTAGATCGGCGCCAGGCAATATCTGCTTGACGTGCCATCGCCAGGAAAGATTGGGGGATTCGGTCGGATCAATGGCGACGTCCTGCAACAACCCCGATGCCGCTTTGTCAGAATGCGCCATTAACACGCGTTGACCTTCGAATTCGACCACCCGGTAGTCGGTGCGCCGGTTAAACCGCGAAATAATCCACGGCTGCCATGACAACGGATGTGGCTCGCCGAGTTGCAGCGTCGAGAACGGCGCAACCCTTGATGATTTACTGACGTCGACGACTGTTTTTGATACGCTTGAACAACCGCCGACAATGAGACAGGCAAAGATGACGGATGCCAAAGACAGCGCGTTTCCAGTTTTCATTGGTTCAATATACGCCGACTGTATTTCAGGTCGTTGACAGCGATCATTCCGAACAGGCAATCAGCGCCGCGTTGCCGCCCGCTGCCGCCGTGTTGACCGTAAAGGTGCGTTCAGTGGCGAATCTGAACAGGTAATGCGGCCCGCCGGCCTTTGGTCCGGTACCGGACAAACCTTCCCCGCCAAACGGCTGTACACCGACCACCGCCCCGATCTGGTTTCGATTGACATAAACATTGCCGACACGCGCGTGCGCACGAATCGCCGCGATTGTTTCTTCGATACGCGAATGAATGCCAAGTGTCAGGCCGTATCCGCTTGTATTGATCTCTTCAACAAGCGCCATCATTTTTTCGCCCTCAAACGCCAACACATGCAGGATCGGGCCGAATACCTCCGTTCGAATCGAATCGAGGGTCGGTATTTCAAACGCGCATGGTGCAAAAAAATGTCCGTCGCCGATTGATTGACCAAGCAACACCTGGCCAATTTGCGGAAATGATCTCGCCATTTTTTCGCGGTGCGCAACCAACAGTTCAAATGCCTCACGATCAATCACCGGGCCGATATCGGTATCCAGTCGCAAAGGATCACCAATGGTCAGCTCCCGCATTGCGCCTGCAAGCAGTGTCTTGATCCGTGGGGCGATATCCTTTTGCACACACAGCACGCGCAACGCCGAGCAGCGTTGCCCGGCGCTGTTGAATGCCGAGGCGATGACATCGTTGATGACTTGTTCTGGCAGTGCGGATGAATCCGCAATCATGGTGTTAAGGCCGCCGGTCTCGGCGATAAACGGAATGATCGGCCCATCCCGATTGGCCAGTGCGCGGTTGATTGCCCGTGCGGTGCCGGTGCCACCGGTGAACGCAACACCATCCACCCGCAAATCAGCGACCAACATGGCGCCAATCACCTCGCCCTTGCCCGGCAAAAAACCAATTGCCGCGGGCGGCATCCCCGCCTCGAGCAACAACTTGACCGCCTCAAAGGCGATGACCGGCGTTTGTTCCGCCGGCTTGGCAATCACCGCATTGCCGGCCGCAAACGCCGCGGTAATCTGCCCCAGAAAAATGGCGAGCGGAAAATTCCACGGGCTGATACAAACAAAGGTGCCGCGCCCTTGCAACGACAACACATTGGATTCACCGGTCGGCCCGGAAAGTTGCTCAGGCACGGCAAAATGCATCCGACAGAGCTCGGCGTAGTAACGACAAAAGTCTGCCGCTTCACGCACTTCGCCCAATGCGTCGGGCAGGGTCTTGCCGGCCTCACGCACCATCAGCGCGATAAAAAACGACCGCCGCGCCTCGAGCAAATCGGCGGCTCTATCCAATACCGCCGCGCGCTCGAGCGGCGCCATGCCTGGCCATTGCATCGCGAGATCCAATGCCAAACCGGCCAACGCCATGTCAGCCTCCTCAACGGTGCCGATCTTCTGCGCGGTTGAAGGGTCGATCACATCGACCGCGGCGCCACGCATGCGGTCACCGGCGATCAGCGGCTGCGCGTACCAGTCTCTCCTGGCCAACACCGGCGCCATTGTCGAAAACAAATCATCGGTCGCGGTTACATCGGAAAAACTCAAGCCGGACGAATTGAGACGATTGACGGCTGATTGCATGAACAATCGTTTCGGTACCGGCAGCCGGCCGTTGGCGCGCGGCTGATTTGACTCACAAACGGCAATCGGATCGGCAATCACATCGTCTATCGAAACAGCGGGGTCGGCAATCCGGTTGACGAACGAAGAATTTGCGCCGTTCTCCAACAGGCGGCGTACCAGATAGGGCAGCAAATCCTCATGGCTGCCGACCGGGGCATACACCCGACAGGCGCTGCCCGGGTAATCGAGCACGGCGTCGTAAAGTTCCATGCCCATGCCGTGCAGCCGCTGAAATTCGAACCCCGCACTGCCGGGTGCGGCAGACGCGCGTTGCAGAATGGTTGCGACGGTGTGGGCATTATGGGTGGCGAACTGGCAATAAAACGCGCTTGGTGCGGCCAGCATTTTTGCCGCGCAAGCCAGATAAGACACATCGGTATTGACCTTGCGCGTGAACACCGGATATCCGGCAAGGCCCTGCGTCTGCGCACGTTTTATTTCAGTGTCCCAATACGCGCCTTTCACCAGCCGTGTCATGATCCGGCGGCCGTGTTGTGCCGACAACGCAATCAGCCAGTCAATGATATGCGGCGCTCTTTTTTGATACGCCTGCACGGCAAGGCCCAAGCCTTCGTAGTGGCAAAAACGCCGGTCCGAAAACACCGCCGCGAACAGTTCGAGCGAAATCTCCAGCCGCTCGGTCTCTTCGGCATCAAACGTCAGGCCGATACGGCCATCACGCGCCATTTCAGCCAGCACCAGCAGCTTTGGCAGCATCTCATCCAGCACGCGCTGCCGATGCGCCACCTCATAACGCGGATGGAGCGCCGACAACTTGACTGAGATACCCGGCGCCTCGAATACCGATTGGCCGGGCTTCACCGCGCCGGCAATCGACTTGATTGCGTTTTGATATGCCAGGTAATACCGCTCGGCGTCGGCGTCGGTCATGGCCGCCTCGCCCAGCATGTCAAACGAATGGCGGAACCTTGCCTGATCAGCCGACGCACCGCGCGTCAGCGCCTCGTCTATATCGCGCCCCATGACAAATTGCTCCGCCATCAACTTCATCCCTTGGCGCAGCGACGCGCGAACAATCGGCTCGCCAACCTTGTTGGCCATGCGCCCCAGCCAGCCGCTGACATCGGTGAAATCAGCGGGACCGACCGTCACCAGCTTGCCTGTCAACATCATGCCCCAGGTGCCGGCATTCACCAACATCGAGTCGCTTTCGCCGAGATGCTTTTGCCAATCCCCCTGCGAAAATTTGTCCTTGATCAGCTTGTCCGCGGTTGCAGCATCTGGAATGCGCAACAGCGCCTCGGCCACACACATCAGCAACACCCCCTCTTGTGAGGACAGGTCGTATTGCGTCAAAAACGATTGCATACCGGCGTTGGTTTTTTGTTGTGACCGGACCGATTCGACCAGCGACCGCGCGATATTGGCGATCTGGTGATTGGTCTGCATGTCAACTTTTGCCGTCGCAATCAGTTGATCCAGCGTGCGGTCCTCATCGGCAAGAAACGCCAAACGCATCGCCGCGAACCCCGGCAGATCGGTTGAAATCGGCTGATGGGCGGACGTGACAAATTCAGGTTGGACTGACATGGACGCAGACAATGAATTGAGTGACGCGCATTATGGCAGTTTGCACAAAATGCCGGTGCAAAATGGCATGTAACACAATTTTTTGAAGCAATATTACCAGTAAATACGGGCGATTCCAGCCATAAATGCCTGGAATCGCCCGTCTTTGCTAGTGTTTGTCAGCTAATTGACGGCGGTATTTGTGTCTTGCGCCGCAATTTCAGCGTGTACGGTTGCCATGTCGATTTCCAGCGACTTCTTAACCACTTCCTGCAGCGCCGCCTTGGGCAACATACCGGCCTGTGTAAACAGCACCACCTGTTCACGGAAAACCATCAACGTCGGGATCGAGCGGATGTTGAATGCCGCGCCGAGTTGCTGCTCGACCTCGGTATTTATTTTTGCGAAGATCACGTCTGGATAATCTTCAGACACCGCTTCAAAAGTCGGTGCAAACGCGCGACACGGACCACACCACGGCGCCCAAAAATCGATGATGACCGTCTTGCCACTTTCAATTGTGGCGTTGAAATTTTTGTTGGTCAGTTCGAGTGTTGCCATATCAATTCTCCAGAAGGGATCGAAGCATCCATGCGGTTTTTTCGTGCACCTGCAGGCGCTGCGTGAGCAAATCTGCCGTCGCTTCATCACGCGCCTTTTCGGTCGCCGGAAAAACCTTGCGTGCGGACCGTGCAACGGCTTCATGACCACCAACCAACAGGTGCACCATATCTGTTGCCGCCGGCACATGGTCGGTGTCATCGATCGAGGTGAGCTTTGCGTATGCCGCATACGAACCCGGCGCCTCGTGACCGAGTGAGCGGATTCGTTCCGCCACCGCGTCAACGGCAAGTGCGAGTTCGTTGTACTGCGCCTCAAACATCAAATGCAGCGTCTGAAACATCGGTCCTTTGACGTTCCAGTGGAAGTAATGTGTCTTCAGATACAACGAATAGGTATCGGCAAGCAAATGCGAAAGTCCGACGGCAATTTGTTTGCGATCCTTTTCCGAAATACCGATGTCGATCGCGACTGGTGCTGATTTCGACCTGGCCATGGAGACTCCCAACAATAATGATCCATCAGTATGCAGGTCGGATCGCGTTGGCACAAATTGGTATTTCCAATCCCGGTGATTGAAAAATCCAATCGACGGCATCCGCCTGCTTGGCGGTATGCCGGCAACCCGAATGAAACACAATCGCGATCTTTGCCATTGGACGTCCTGACTGTTGGTTGTTATGGTGGATGCATGGCGGGTCGTAATTTATGCTGCAGCCATGGCCAGTTTCGCGACGCGTCCGCCGAGTTGACGCAGCATTTGAACGGCGCGTTCGTTGGCAATACCGCCGTCTGCATTGATGATCTTGTCGCCGCCCGGCACGGCCACAATCGGCAGCACGACGGCACCAAGATTGGAAAAAATGCCCGCGACATGCGGCAACGCACGAACACCGCCAAAGCCGCCGGCCGACGCACTCAACATACCGGTGATCTTGCCCTCAAACGGTAGGCGGCCGCCGCCCTTGCCGACGCCGTCACGCACCGATTGAGAAAGCCAGTCGATGGTGTTCTTCAGCAGGGGCGTAATCGACGAGTTGTATTCCGGGCTGGCAATCAACAATCCTTGCGCGGTGATCATTTTTTCCCGCAACATTGCCGTTGTCGACGGCACGCCGTTGGCCTCATGCCAATCGGCGTCATATAGCGGCATTGGGTAGTCTTTAAGGTCGATCAATTCAACGTCGATCCCCGCCTCGCGCGCGCCCTCAATGGCGAACCCAAGACTGATGCGATTGATGGAACCTTGCCGGGTTGAACCTGCAAATGCCACGATTCTTGTTGTCATTTGAATTCCGTTAACGTTAGCGAATGGTGGTGAAGCGAAATTTGACGGTCACATCATCGGCCACGACAGACGTATCTTTCCACTCGTTATCGCCGATCTTCCAGCCGAGCCGCTTCATTGTGAATGTGCCGTCGACAACCGGCGCCGCGCCATCGGAAAATGTGAAAACCGCTTTGATCGGCTGTGTGACACCCTTGATGGATAACCTGCCGGTTGCTTCAAATTTGCCGCCCGGTATGGCGGCAACTTTTTCGGCGACAAAGGTTGCACGCGGAAACATCCTGGCATTCAACCAAACCGGTGTTTTGGTTTCATCGTTGTATGCTTTGTCACCAAGGTCGACCGAATTGATGTCAACGCCGAATTCGGCTTTTGTGGCTTCCGGTTTTTTTGCATCAAAAAACACCCTGGCGTCAAACCGTGTGAAGCGCCCTTTCATCGGCACGCCAAGTTGTGAAAAGCCGAATTCAATGCTGCTCTTGGTCGCATCAAGCTTGAGTTCGCCGGCATGGCTATTTGACGATGCCAGCAGCAACATCGCCGTCAATGCACCGATCGTGCGGGAAAATAATTTCATATCAGCCTTTTTGGTGTGGCGCCCGGCCGGGCATCATGCGATTGATCAAACCATCTTTTTCAACAAACTGATGCTTAAGTGCGGCCAGAACATGTAAACCGACCAGTCCGCCAAGGCCGTAGCCGGCATACAGGTGGATTTGTTTGAGCAATGGTGCCAATTCGTCATTTTTTTGGATCAAGTCGGGAAGTTGCAGGATGCCAAGAAACACCGTCGGGAAGCCCTTGACGGATGAAAACAACCAACCGGTGACGGGAACGGCGAAAAAGAACAGGTAGAACAACCGGTGGATCTGTTCAGACACATTTTGCTGCCAGGCAGGCATCGGCGCGGCTGGCGGCGGCGCGTTGAGCAAGCGCCACCACAAGCGAAATGCTGCCAGCATGAAGACCGCGACGCCGATCCATTTGTGCCACGCGTAGAGTTTCAGCTTGTCGGGACTGATCCGCAAATCGACCATATAGAGGCCCATGGCGAAGGCGACAAGAATCATTGCCGCCATCAGCCAATGCAAAACAATTGCAGTGTTGGTGTATCGCGTTGCCCCGGTCATTGGTCACCCGAATGGTTCTGCCTGCAATCGTCGATGCAATTATTGCGGTGTTGCGCGGTTCAAGAATTCGACTTCCACCAATACTTCAACGTTGTCGCCGACCACGCCAATCAACTCCTTCATGCCCCACTCAGAACGCTTAACCACACCTTTTGCCGAAAAACCGACCGCGTGCGCCTGTGCAAAGCTGTTGTACAGGCCGCCGTTGAACACCACATCCCAGGTCATTGGCTTGGTGACACCACGCAGGGTCAGGTCACCCGACATTTTGTATTTGTTGGCGCCGGCCGGCTCAATCTTGGTTGATTTAAATGTGATGTTTGCATTCTTCTCGGCATCGAAATACTCCGCGCCCTGCAATTTTTTGTTGAACGGCGCAAGCCCGGTATTGATCGACGTTGCATCGATGGTGAATTCCACCTTGCTTGCCGAGGCGGTGGCGGGTGTGAAACCCAGCTTTCCGTCAAGCTTGTCGAAGCGCGCGGTGTACAGCGAAAGTCCCAGATGCGCCACCCGCCATGTGACGGAGGCGTGCGCTTTGTCGAGCAGATATTCGCCCGCCGGCTGCTTGGAAAATTCTGTTTCGACTTTTGGTGGCCCCGCTTGGGCGACCGCCACCGGTGCATATGTGGCCGTTACCACCGACGCCGCAACCAGTACGGACGCAGCCAGCATGAATATTGAATGACGCATTGGAATCTCCTGTTATTGTTAAGAAAAATGATGCAAAAAACTATCCCGCCAGTTGGCCCATCTGGCCGGTGTGATAAGCATGTTCGGCGGCGCGAACCTGCTCAACCGTATTCATGACAAACGGCCCGTGAAACACGAGCGGCCCCTCGGCCGGCGCGCCGCCCAGCAACATCACCCCTGCAGGCTGATCGGATAAATTCGAAAATTGAACATCGCCATCGATGTTGTTATAAACCACCAAACCACCTTCACCCACCCGTTGCAAGCCGTCTGAAAAGGCGATTGAACCAGACATCACATAGGCGCCAACTTCAAAACCCGGCGCAATGGCGGCATTGAATGTGGTTGCTGGTGCAAGCGAAACATGCCAAAGAAGGGTTGGCATCAACACCTCGGCCGGGCCGCGTACATTACCATCGCCATACGTGCCGGCAATCACACGCACTGTCACGCCAGACTGCTCGACGACTGGAATATCATCTGCCCCAATGCGCTGGTAGCGCGGTGCCATTGTCTTCAGCGCCCTCGGCAGCGCGGTCCACAACTGGATGCCGTGTTGCACCATTTCCGCTTCATTTTCCGGGCGCGGGTATTCCGAATGGATCACGCCCCGGCCAGAGGTCATCCATTGCGCCCCGCCGGGCCCGACAATACCGCGATGGCCTGCCGAATCAAGGTGCTCGTTGCGGCCGGACAGAAGGTAGGTGACCGTTTCGATACCGGCGTGTGGATGTGGTCCCACGCCATCCTCACCGGGCTTGACACGAAACGGACCGAAGTGGTCGAGGAACACCCAGGGGCCGATCGAACGGCGATTGTTATCCGGAAGCGCGCGCTTGACCGTGAAGGTTCCAACCGGTGCAATGTGCGCCTGAATCAGTCGTTCGATGGTTCGATAGGAGGGTTTCATTTGTTTCATTTCATTTTACGCAGAGGCATTCATGCTCGTATCAAGCGTGCATTTAGGCCAGATCAAACACCAACAGCTCGGCGCTGGTGGCATCCGTTATGTCAATCGTCGTCACACCCGATAGCTTCAGTGCGTCGCCATCACCCATCAATGTGCCGTTGACCGTCAACTGCCCGCGCGCGAGATGGACATAAACGCGCCGCCCGGGCGCAATGGCAATGCTGGCCTGTTCATCGCCGTCAAACAAGCCCGCATACATGATTGCATCTGTATGGATCTTGACCGAACCATCACGCGCATCAGACGAGGCGACCACGCGCAATTTACCGCGCTTATCGGCTGCGGAAAAATGTTTCTCTTCGTACGACGGTGCAATGCCGAGTTGATTCGGTTGAATCCAGATTTGCAAAAAGTGCGTGACCTGGTTTGCCGCATGATTGAACTCCGAATGCTGCACACCGGTGCCTGCGCTCATGCGTTGCACATCGCCCGGTCGGATCGACGAGCCATTGCCCATGCTGTCCTTGTGCGCAAGTGCGCCATCCAATACGTAGCTGATGATTTCCATGTCGCGATGGCCGTGGGTGCCAAAACCCATCCCGGCGGCAACCCGATCTTCATTGATCACGCGTAACGCGCCAAATTGCATGAATTTTGGGTCGTAATAGTCGGCAAATGAAAAGCTATGAAAACTCTTCAGCCAGCCATGATCGGCATAACCCCGGTCTTGTGATTTTCTTATTTCAATCATTTTGAACTCTTTCTGGTGATCGATTCAGCCTACTTTTTTCTTCAGCCAGACTGCTTTTAGTAATATGGGCTTGCCAGCCAGTCGGCACAAGCGGATAATTTTGACCGTTTACTTCAATTTTTTTGAATATGAAGCTTTCGTTGGATGCCTTACAGGCGCTTGATGCGATTGCCCGAAACGGCTCGTTTGCACGTGCCGCGACTGAACTGCATCGTGTGCCCTCTGCGCTTACCTACACAGTGCAGCAACTTGAGCACGACTTGGAAATCAAACTTTTCGCCCGCGATGGCCGAAAAGCTGTCCTCACCGCGGCGGGACACGAACTGCTGAACGAAGGGCGCACCCTGCTAAAGGCCGCATCTGACCTCGAATGTCGCATCCAACAACTGGCCAAGGGCTGGGAAACCGAGTTGCGAATCGCGGTCGACACGATTATTGGCAGCGAAGCGCTGTTCCCGTTAATTGCGGCATTTGGCGCGGAACAATCCGGCACGCGGGTGCGCTTATCAACTGAAGTGCTGGGCGGCACTTGGGATGCGCTGATTTCCGGACGCGCCGATCTGATCATTGGTGCCGGCGCAGACATGCCATCGGGTGGCGGCTATGCCATGTTGCCGATGGGCGCATGGACATGGCAGTTTGTGGCTGCGCCAAACCATCCGATTGTTCATGAAACCCTGCCATTGACAGAAGCAACCATCACGCGCCACCGCGCCATCAGTGTTGCCGATTCATCCCGCCAGCTGGCACCACGAACGGTCGGTTTGATCTCGGGTCAGGATGTACTCACGGTCCCCACCATGCAGGCCAAGCTCGCCGCGCATATTGCCGGCATGGGCGTCGGCTTCCTGCCGGCACATCTTGCGCAGCCGGCAATCGACACAAATCGTCTGGTTGCGCTTGCCGTCACCACGCCGCGCCGCGAATCGCCAGTTTGTATCGCATGGCGTGCCAATCGTACCGGGCGCGCGCAACGTTGGTTTATCCAGCAATTTGAGCGCCCGGAAATTGCCGCCATGGTTTTTCCGACAGAGATTGCAAGTTGATTGCACAACCGACAGACGCCAACCGGCCTTACATCGGCCGCTATGCACCATCCCCAACCGGACCGTTGCACTTTGGCTCGCTGGTCGCGGCTGTCGCAAGCTATCTTGATGCACGTGCCAATCAGGGTCGTTGGCACCTTCGCATTGACGATATCGACGAAACCCGCTGCAAAGCCGAATATGCAGACGATATCATCAGGACACTGCACCTGTTCGGCTTCCGCTGGGACGGGGAAATTGTTGTGCAATCACGGCAAAAACAACAATACCAAGACGCACTGCAGCAACTCATTGCTAACGGACATGTGTACGCATGTGTCTGCTCACGACGCGAAATAGCCGATTCAGGCATTGAGGGCATCGATGGGCCGGTCTACCCTGGCACCTGCCGTGCGGCCGGCCACCTGATTGACGGCAACGCGCTGCGCATATTGACCCATGATCGCGCCATTACGTTTACCGATCGATTGCAGGGGCGGCAAACACAATATCTTGCGCACGACGTCGGCGACTTTGTTGTCAGGCGTCGTGACCAATTGTTTGCCTATCAGCTAGCGGTGGTGGTCGATGATCACAACCTTGGCGTGACAGATATTGTGCGTGGCGCGGATTTATTGGACTCGACCGCCCGACAAATACACCTGCAGCAACTATTGGGTTGGCCAACGCCGAACTATCTACACATTCCGGTTGCGACCAACCGCGACGGGCAAAAACATTCAAAACAGACCCTGGCATCGGCCATCTCCCCGGACCACGCCGTTTTACTGCTCCAGCAGTGCTTGGTCTTTCTGCGGCAAACGTTGCCGTCAGACGCGGCGATGTTGTCACCGATCCAACTGCTCGAAAGGGCAACTGGTCTGTGGCAACCGGAAGCCCTGCCGCCACGCCGTGCCATCATCGCGGGATAGCGGGCAATTGGCGTGTGCTTTATGCTTGGTCGATGGCAGTGTTCTGCGATTTATCGCCCAGAGGGTCGACTGGCGAATCTGAATCCGCATTCTGTCGCGTCTTACTGTCTGTTTGGCGGCAATCACGCCAAAATTACCCTATCGCCAACCTCGACTGCACAAATAAAATGTTATTCACCAAACGCAAGAACACAAATCCGTCGGACCAGGGAGATGGCATCGTTTCACCGACCGTTTCCCGTCGCCGCTGGTTAAAGCCGGTCGCAGTACTACTGACAGCAGTGTTGGCGACCGGCTCATTGGTTGCCTGGCGCGCCAATAGCGCGAAAAAGGACGCACCAAAGAAAAACGAAGACAAAGTCTTTGAATTCAGTCAGGGGGATTTGGCATTACTCGGGCCGCGAGAGTTGGGCAACGTTATTCCGGTTTCCGGCACCCTGAAGCCGCTGACCCAGGCAATCGTGAAGTCGAAGGTGGCGGCAGACGTGGCGCGCGTCCATGTTCAGGAGGGAGAGCGTGTTACAGCCGGACAGATCCTTGTCACGCTGGATACCGCCGACTTGCGGGCGCGACTCGATGCGCAACAGGCGGTCGTTGCGGAAATGAAAGCGCGGCTCGATCTGGCTGGCAAGAATGAGGCGAACAACCGCCAATTGCTGGCAAAGAACTTTATTTCACAGAATGCACTGGACGCAATCGCCAGCTCGGCAGAAGTGGCACGGGCAAATTTGAAATCAGCCGAAGCGCAGGCGGCGATTTCACAACGCGCACTCAACGACGCGGCCATCCGCGCCCCATTCGCCGGCACGGTGGCAAAACGCATGGTCAATATTGGCGAGAAGCTTTCACCGGATATGGCCGTCATGCAAGTCGTCGACCTTGCCCGCATGGAAATGGAGGCGATGGTGCCGGTTTCGGAGATCCCGGGTGTGAAGATCGGCCAGCAAATTTCGTTTGTGGTGGACGGATTCAGCGGACGCCAATTTTCCGGAAAAGTTGAACGCATCAACCCGTCGGCCGATGCCGGCTCGCGCTCAATCGCGGTATTTGTATCCATCCCTAATGCCGACCAATCACTCAAGGGCGGCATGTTTGCAAGTGGCAAACTCGCGGCGCAATCACGCGGGCCGGTCAACGCCGTGCCGTTGGTTGCACTGCGTGAGGAAGGTGGACAGAGTTTTGTTTTCACCATTGAAAAAGAAAAGATCGAACGTAAACCGGTGACCGCCGGCACCCGCAGCGTCGATCTGGGTCTGGTTGAAATTCGCGAAGGATTGGCCGACGGCACGCAAGTTGTTGCGGTCAAGATGGACGGACTGAAGCCCGGCGCAAAAGCGATCATTAAGACAGACGGCAGCGCGACTGCGGCGGCCACGCCCGCCGCAAACCCGAACGGAAAACTGTAGGTTAAAAGTCCGTTATTGATGGGCCGTTCCAGACATAAACGCCCGGAAACGCTCACCAATAAACGAGTCTTGGAGACACACCATGTGGATGACCAAAGTATCAATCAATAATCCTGTTTTTGCGACCATGGTAATGGCCGCGCTGATGGTGTTGGGATTGTTTTCCTACCAACGCCTCGCGGTCGATCAAATGCCAGATATCGCGATTCCGGTGGCGGTTGTTTCGATTCCCTATCCGGGCGCGTCTGCTGAAGCCGTTGAGCAAGACGTGGTTCGGCCGATCGAACAACTGGCCAACACCATCAACGGCGTCAAAACGATTCGTTCCGGCTCACAAATCGGCTTTGGCTTCGTCGTTGTTGAGTTCGAACTCAATGTCGACCCGCGCGTTGCTGTGCAGGACGTTCGAGACAAGGTGGCAGAAGCGCGCCGCCGTTTTAATCGCGATGTCGGTGAACCCACCGTCTCGCGGGCAAGCAACGACGATGACCAACCATTGTTGTATTTGTCGATGCGTTCCGACTCTCGCAGCTTGCGTGAAATTTCGGATCTTGCTGATCAGTTGGTGGTGAAGCGCCTGCAAGGCGCGCCGGGTGTCGGCAATATTGAATTGTCAGGCGACGTCGGCCGTGAATTGGCCGTTAATCTGCGCCCGGAAAAATTGGCGGCGTTTGGCATCGGTGTGAACGAGGTCATCGCGGCGATACGATCCGAAAACCAGAATATTTCGGCCGGCGCGCTGGTGTCCAACACCAGCGAACGGCTGGTACAGGTTCAGGGAAAAATTCGCAATGTCGACGATTTTTCGCGCATTATTGTCGCGCGCCGCGGGCCCGGCGGATCGACTGCTGTCACGCTCGGTCAAGTCGCCGATGTTGCCGACGCAAAACGCGAAGAGACGTCACTCTCAACAACCAATGGTCGCCGCGCGATCTCCATTCAGATCCGCAAGACACGTGGCGCAAATACCATCGATATGGCCGATGGCATCAAGAAACAGGTTGAAACACTGAAGAAACAACTGCCGTCAGACATCATTCTCGAGATTTCGTTTGACCGCTCCAAGTTCATCAAGGACGGCGTTGACAACGTCAAAATAACAATTCTGGAAGGCGCGTTGCTGACGATATTGATCGTCTTTTTCTTCCTGCATTCTTGGCGCTCGACGGTCATCACCGGCTTGACGCTGCCGATCTCGATTCTGGCGACCTTCATTGTCCTGTATGCAATGGGATTCACCATCAATTTCATGACACTGCTGGCGATGTCACTGTCGATCGGCGTGTTGATTGATGATGCGATCGTGGTGCGCGAAAACATCGTGCGGCATTTGGGTATGGGCAAAACCCATATGCAGGCGGCATTTGACGCCACCAACGAAATTGGCATTGCGGTGATGGCAACCACGTTCACCATCGTCGCGGTGTTTCTGCCGGTCGCCTTTATGGGTGGCATTATCGGCAAGTTCTTTTTGCAGTTTGGCATCACCGTTGTGGTTGCGGTGCTGGTGTCGTTGATTGTGTCGTTTACGCTTGACCCGATGCTGTCGTCAATTTGGCATGACCCAAAATCCAAGTGGATGGACTGGAAGCCACTCAAGTATTTGCTGGACAAACAACAGGCTGGCATGGACTGGCTGCACCTTAAATATGACGGCTGGTTGCGCTGGTCGTTGGCGCGCCGCAAGACCACGCTGGCGGTTGCCGCGGCGACTTTTTTTGGCAGCTTTTTGATCGTGCCTTTTATCGGCTCCGAATTTGTACCGCAAGAAGACAACAACTGGACCAGTGTGCAAATCCAGACGCCGATAGGATCATCCCTGACCTATACCAACACCAAGGCCGAGCAGGTCGAATCAGCGCTGAAGGATTTCCCTGAAATCAAGCGCGTATCAAAAACGGTCAATAAAAACAACGCCTGGTTCGAGCTACAGCTGATCGACAAAGAAACACGCAAGCGGACACAAAAGCAGCTTGATGATGCCATTCGTAGCCGCTTGAACAGAATTGCAGGGCTCGAAATCAATATCGGCTTCAACCGCCCCATCCAGATTTTTGTGATGGGACCAGACATCAAGGAACTTGATCGAATTTCACAGGGCGTGATGAGCAAGATGCGCGAGGTCAAGGGGTTGGTTGACATCGAATCAACCTTTAAACCGACCAACCCATCGCTGGATGTGGTGGTGAACCGGGAACTGGCATCCGATCTCGGTGTATCAATGAACGAAATCGGTATTACCACCCGCGCACTGATTGCCGGTGAGCCGGTTGGCCAATGGGAAGGACCGGATGGCGAGAATCATCAAGTTGTTGTTCGTCTGCCGAAAGACCAGCGCACCGGTATCAGCGATCTTGACAAGCTGTACGTACGCGGCGGCGGCGTCAACACAGACGGCAGTCCGCGCATGGTACCGTTGCGACAAGTCGCCGATTTCAAACCAAGTGTGTCTGAACGACGAATCGACCGTCGCGGGTTGCAACGCCAGATACGTATTTTTTCGGGCGTCGCCAACAACGTCAACGTCGGCGAAATGTCGGCCGAGGTGAAGAAAATAACGGACGCGGTACAGCTGCCACCGGGCTATCGTTTTCAGTATGGCGGTTCATCACAAGACATGGCCGAATCACTGGGTTACGCGGTTGCCGCACTCGGGCTGGGCATCATCTTCATTTACTTCATTCTGGCGTCGCAGTTCGGCAGTTTCCTTCAGCCGCTTGCCATCATGGCGTCGTTACCACTATCGTTGATCGGTGTGTTCCTATCGCTGCTGATATTTGGCTCGACGCTGAACCTGTTCTCGATCATCGGCTTCATCATGCTGATGGGATTGGTCACCAAAAACGCGATTTTGCTGGTTGACTTCACCAATCATGGCATCCGTGAAGGCCTGTCACGCGACGAGGCCATCTTGAATGCCGGCCAGGTGCGCCTGCGGCCCATATTGATGACCACCACGGCGATGATCTTCGGCATGCTGCCACTGGCACTTGCGTTTGGCGCCGGGTCTGAACAGCAATCGCCGATGGCGCATGCGGTCATCGGCGGGATTATCACCTCGACCATCATGACATTGGTGGTGGTACCGGTGCTGTACACGTATATGGATTCGCTTGGCCAATGGGGCGCAAGGTTCTTTACCAACCAAAAACCTGTGCCCGAGTCCGATAGCAAGGCAGCGGCGGCACCAAATGGCGGCGGTAGCGTTGAGCCGGTATTTCAATCACGCAAGGATGACGGTGCGTAATTAGCCTTGCGCCTCAAAGATTAGTAACCAACCGCGTGGCCGTCCTTGCGGTGATCGGATCCTGCAACGTATCCGTCGGCGGTGCGCCAGATCAGCTGGGCGCCGCCGAATGCAAAATTGACCGCCTCGGCCCGCGCAAGTGAATGCCCCATCGCCTCAAGTCCGGCACCAATTGCTGTCTTGAGCGCATCTTCCAGCCCGATGGTGCCGTCGGCGTTGACGATCCAGCGCGGCGCATCGGATGCCGCCTGCGGGTTCTGGCCGTAATCACATATTCGCGTCACCATCTGTACGTGACCTTGCGGTTGCATATGGCCACCCATCACGCCAAATGACATCAGCGGTTGGTTGTCCGGCGTCGTCAGGAATGCCGGGATGATGGTTTGGTACGGTCGTTTCCCAGGCGCAACCTGATTGGGATGACCGGCGGCGAGCGTAAAACCATGACCGCGATTCTGCATCGAGATGCCGGTTCCCGGCACCACCACACCTGACCCAAAGCCCATGTAATTTGACTGAATTAGACTGACCATCATGCCGCTGGCATCTGCTGTCGTCAGGTAGATGGTGCCACCTTGTTGTGGCACACCAAAGGTCGGTTCGCCGGCGCGCTTTAGATCGATCAGGGCCGCACGTGACTTCAAATAATTTTTGTCTAACAATGCGCTCACCGGCACATCCATAAATCGACTGTCGGCGATATATCGATATGCATCGGCAAACGCCAGCTTCATTGCCTCGATTTGCAAATGCACACCCGCCAGCGAATCAACCTCGTTGGCCGTCAAATCAAAGTTCTTCAGAATGCCGAGGCAAATCAATGCCGCCAAGCCCTGACCATTCGGCGGAATTTCATGCAAGCGAACGTCGCGATAATCCTGGTGAATGGTGCCGACCCAATCGGCGCGATGATTGGCAAAGTCGTCGGCCGAATGCACACCACCCAACGACTTCGAATGGGCAACCATCTTTTCTGCCAACGCGCCGCGGTAAAAACTTTCACCGCCGGTGGCGGCAATTTCTTCGAGCGTATTCGCCTGCGCGGCAAAAATCCATTTTTCGCCGGCGCGTGGCGCATGACCGTTGACCACAAAATCGCGTTGAAAATCTGCCTCGTTAATCATAGCGGCCTGCCGCGCCCAGCTGGTCGCCGTGATCGGCGAGACCAAATGGCCGTTCCGGGCATAGTTGATCGCCGGTGCAAACAACTGTTCAAACGGCAATTTGCCGAATTGTTTTGATAACTCGGCCCATTGCGAGACCGCGCCCGGAATGGTGACGGTATCAATGCCACGTTCAGGCATGACATCGTTTCCCGGATATTTTTTTGCAAAATAGTCCGGCGTCCATGCTTTCGGCGCGCAACCGGAGGCATTCAGGCCGTGTAACGCAGCACCGTCCCAAACAATGGCAAAACCATCGGAACCAATGCCGTTGGAGGTGGGTTCAACCACCGTCAGCGTGATCGCGGCGGCGATCGCCGCGTCAACCGCGTTACCACCACGTTGCAGCATGGTGATGCCCGCCTGCGCGGCAAGCGGCTGTGACGTCGCAACAATGTTTTTTGCCATCACCGGCATGCGCTGCGACGGATAGGGCGTGTCAAAAGAAAATGGCGGGACATTCATTTCAGTCTGCTTTCAAAGGTGCTTCAATCAACTGATCGACATCGTTTTTGGCGTGCCATGCCTTCATATCTTTTTCATACTGCCAAAGCTCTTCTTCATAAATGTCCATCACACACGGAATGCAGCCGGTACCACAACACTCGTATGGTTCGGGCTTGCGTGGTGGTTGCGGGGGCATTGAAGCATCGAACCCGCCGGATGCAGAAACAACAACACTACTTTCCATGTTTGATCTCGGCAATTTAATTGCTATTTTACGTCAGCGCATCGACACGCTGCGACGCACAAATAGACAAACGCCTTTGACCGGCAAAACAAAGAGCCCCGCACAGCGGGGCTCTTGTGAACAAAAATTGCCTGCTGCGCCGCTATTCTTCGACAAACGCCTCTTCGCGTTTGGCACGGATGGCGGGCAAGGCGATGATGACCAACAACAGCGCGGCAATTCCCAGTAACGTTGCCGACAGCGGTCTTGTGACAAACACCGTCGCGTCGCCCCGCGATAACAACATTGCCCGGCGCAGATTTTCTTCCATCATCGGGCCAAGAATGAAACCCAACAGCAGTGGTGCGGGTTCGCAGCCAAGCTTGAGGAAAAGGTACCCAATGAAGCCAAAAATCGCGGTGAACACCACATCGAAGGGACTATTGGACAGTGAATAGACACCGATGCAACAAAACACCAAAATCGCCGGGTAGAGCAGCCGATAGGGCACCGTCAGCAACTTTATCCACATGCCAATCAACGGCAGATTCAGAATCACCAGCATCAGGTTGCCGAGCCACATTGAAACAATCATGCCCCAGAACAGCTGTGGTTTTTCGGTCATCACCTGCGGACCGGGCTGAATCCCCTGGATGATCATCGCGCCGACCATCAGCGCCATCACCGGATTCGGCGGGATACCCAGCGTCAGCAACGGGATAAACGAGGTTTGTGCCGCGGCATTGTTGGCCGACTCCGGCGCGGCGACGCCGCGAATATCGCCTTTGCCAAACTGTGAAGGGTCTTTGGCAATTTTCTTTTCCAGCGTATAGGCCGAGAACGATGCCAACACCGCGCCGCCGCCCGGCAGGATGCCCAGCAATGAGCCCAACCCGGTTCCGCGCAAAACAGCGGGCCAGGCGTCCTTGAAGTCTTTCATGGTCGGCAACAGACTGCCCACCTTGTGCACAAACACTTCACTCTCGTCGCCCTGCTCCAAATTCTTGATGATCTCGGCAAAACCAAATACGCCCATCGCAATCACCACAAAACCAATGCCATCAACCAATTCAGGAATGGAAAAATTAAATCGCGCCATGCCCGAATTCACATCTGTGCCGATCAGCCCGAGCAACAGCCCCAGAATGATCATGGCGATGGCCTTGACCACCGAACCGTGCGCCAGCACAACGGCGGCAATCAGACCCAGCGTCATTAGTGAAAAATATTCTGCGGGGCCGAATTTGAATGCAATTTCAGCCAGCGGCGGTGCGGCAACGGCGAGCAAGATGGTTGCGACACATCCGGCAAAAAACGAGCCCAGCGCGGCGACCGTCAAGGCTGCGCCGGCACGCCCATTGCGCGCCATTTGGTAACCATCCAGCGCCGTCACCACTGACGATGATTCCCCGGGAATATTGACCAGAATGGCAGTGGTTGAGCCTCCGTATTGCGCACCGTAATAGATACCGGCCAGCATGATCAGTGAAAATTCCGGCTTTAACGCAAACGTTGCCGGCAGCAACATCGCGATGGTGGCGACCGGGCCGATCCCGGGCAAGACACCAATCAGTGTGCCCAGCAAACAGCCGATCAAACAATACATCAGCGCCTCGGGCTGCAACGCCACACTGAAGCCAAGACTAAGATTCGCAATTAGCGCGTCCATTGAGACTTCTCCTTAATTGAAAAAAGAAGGCCAAATGGGAAACGGCAACTTCAAGCCGTAGACAAATACCGCAATCGAACCAATCGCCAGAACGACACTGGCGATCAACTGCTCCTTCATCCTAAATTCGTGACCACCAAACGAAGCGATCATGACAAGCACCACAATGGCGAGCGCCAATCCAATCGTCTTGGCAGTCAGACCAAATATGATCACCGCGCCCAAAATAAAAATGATCGGCCGCCACGCAAACTTTGGTACACGATCACCGTCAGATACCAGCGCCTTGGCAACAATGATCAATCCGAGAACGCCGAGAATGGTGCCCAGCACAAACGGGAAATAACCCGCGCCCATGCGACTTGCCGTGCCCATCGGGTATTCCGCCACTTTGACGACGATGGCAAAAGCAAAACCAATGGCGGCGAACAACACGCCGGCCCAAAAGTCCTTCGGATTGCGTAAATGCATGGCTCCCCCTATCGAATTCAACAGATTAGTTTTTTTGGGTGATCTTGCCGGTTTTGATACATTTTTGATTGTACCTTTTTGACCGGCGGTAGCGCATTGTATGACACCCGATGATGATTCTGAAAGTCGGGCACTTGATCTGGGTCGTGCAAACGTGCGGTGATGCCGACCGGTGCGATAATCATGCATACCGACGACCGGCGCCGACTCTTGCCAAACAACGTTCCCCACCCGCCGGCCTGGCTCGATGCCGCACCGGCAATGTTTGTTTTACTCTGGAGCACCGGCTTTATCGGCTCCCGTTATGCCTTGCCATACGCCGAGCCGTTTACCCTCACGTCGGTCCGCATGTTGATTGTCGTGTCAATTTTGATGGCGATTTCACTGCTTTCACGGGCACCCTGGCCGCGCGACTGGAAAACATTCGCGCATATTGCGGTGGCCGGTTTACTGGTGCACGCCACTTATCTTTCAGGCGTGTTGTACGCCATCAATCTCAAGCTTCCGCTCGGGTTTATTGCGTTGATTGCCGGACTGCAGCCGCTGTTGACGGCGTTTCTTTCCGGCATGCTGCTCAACGAACGCCTCGGCCGTATTCAATGGCTCGGGATGGGGCTGGGATTCACCGGCGTGGTAATGGTTATCGCCAGCAAATATGTGCTGGACGAGGTGCGCCTCGATGCGCTTGTTGCCGCAATCGTGGCATTGCTGGGCATTACCCTCGGCACGTTGTACCAAAAGCGGTTTTGCCAGAACATGGATTTGCGGACCGGCGGCGTCATCCAATTCACCGCGACCGGTGTTTTTCTATTCGCACTTTCCCTGATTTTTGAAACCCGCGCGGTGGTTTGGGCGCCACAATTTGTGTTTGCCATCTTTTGGCTAGCGGTCGTGTTATCGATTGGCGCGATCTCGCTGTTGTATCTCATGATCCGACATGGTGCCGCGTCAAAAGTCGTGAGCCTGTTTTTTTTGACCCCCTCGGTCACGGCCATCATGGCGTTCGTCCTATTTCAGGAGTCATTGTCAGCGCTCGCGATTGGCGGCTTGGCGGTATCTGCCTGCGGCGTTGCGCTCGTCACCCGCAAATGAAAGTCCTTTATTGGCGGGCGTTTCGGGATATTTTTGCCTGAAAACAGCCGCCAAACAATGTGTTTCAAATTGGCGGTTGGTCGGTTGCTTTTGAATAACAATGGTTCCTGCTGGTGCCGACCATTGCGCACACATCACTGCTATGAAGCCGGGTGCTGGTCACATTTCAGCAGTCGGCACTAACTGATAAACTCAACCGCCAGCCACAAAATTGTGGCTGGCGTACCTAGCCTTGCCCAGCACCGTGAAAAACATCGAACAACACCTGACACAATACGCCGCTTACCACCGCGACCAGCGCAATATCGTCACCCATTTTATAGGCGTGCCCGTCATCGTTTTTTCAGTGGTGCTGGCACTCGCGCAACTATCCGTCGGGCCGCTCCATGCCGGCTGGATTGGTATAGGACTGGCCGGCGCATATTACCTATGGCTGGATCGTTCGATTGGATTGGCGATGTTGGTGTTTTTGGTGATTTGTGGTCTGGCCGCGTCGTTGATTTCATCCCAGACCGGCTGGGCGGTTGCGCTCGGACTTGCGCTGGCATTATTTGTGGTTGGCTGGATCATCCAGTTTGTCGGCCACCGATATGAAGGTGTCAAACCAGCGTTTACAGATGATGTGATGGGGCTTGCGATCGGCCCGCTGTTTGTCATGGCGGAGGCATTTTTCATGGCAGGCAGCAAACCTGGGTTGCGCAAATATATCGAGGACAGGGTTGGTCCCACCGTCGCGGCACGTGATGGACGATTATTGCCGATGCAAGCAGATAACAACATGACCAAATCAGTCGATCGCGTTCATTAACAAGGCCTACAACAATGCCCAGCAAAGCGTCGTCTGCGTCATCGACAAAATTAACGCCCCTGCAATCCGGCAGTTCTGCGGAAGGTGCCAGTGACATCGGCATATACGACGCCGCCCGTCGTGAACTTTCCAGCGTGCGCGATCTGCTTCGATTCGCGGTCAGCCAATTCATCGAACAAAAGCTGTTCTTCGGTCATGGCTCCGCGTCGGCTTATGACGAGGCGGTTTACCTTATCTTGCATACCCTGCATTTGCCGTTGGATCGGCTCGAGCCGTTTCTGGATGCAAAGTTGACCGGCGCCGAACGTGATGCCGTGTTGGGCGTGATTGAACGCCGTGTACGTGAGCGCATTCCGGTCGCCTACCTTACACATGAAGCGTGGCTGGGTGAATACAAGTTTTACGTCGATAAACGTGTGATTGTTCCGCGTTCGTTTATCGCCGAATTGCTGCGGGACGATCTTGCGCCGTGGGTGGAAAATCCCCGCGGTGTCGGACGCGTGCTTGATCTTTGCACCGGTTCGGGTTGTCTGGCCATTCTGGCGGCATTGTCATTCCCCCACGCAACGGTTGATGCCGTGGATGCCTCGCACGATGCGCTTGAGGTCGCACGCAAAAATATTCGCGACTATGGTCTCGACGACCGGATCAACCTTGTCGCCTCCGACATGTTTGAATCGCTTGGTGCAAAACACTATGACGTGATCATCAGCAACCCGCCGTACGTCTCGTCAGAATCCATGTCCAAACTGCCGGACGAGTATCGTCGTGAACCAGAAATGGCGTTGGCCTCGGGTGAGGATGGCCTTGACCACGTTCGGACCATCATGGCTGCCGCGACCAGCCACCTCTATGCCAATGGGGTATTGGTGGTTGAAGTCGGCTTTAATCGTGAGGGCGTTGAACAAGCGTTTCCGAAAACCGCGTTTACGTGGCCTGAAACCAGCGTTGGCGGCGAGGTGGTGTTTGTCGTTGACCGTGAAACGCTGTTGGCGGCCAAGTAATCGGCCGGCGACGCACCCGGCCTATCGATTTCCAGAGTTGTCCGTGCCATTGGGCGGCTTGCGCCGTCCGCGTGAATGCCGTCTCCCGCCATCTGCAGCCGCCTGACCGCCTGCGTTTCCCGCGGTGCGAACACGACCCTGGCCTCGCCCCGCGCCAGACGAACTCCGCCCGCCGCGATTGGTCGGTGGATTGCCACGTGGCCCCGGGTTGCCACCAACCGGCGCGATACGATTACCGATGGCGTCATCCGGGCCCTCGTCCTGGCCGCCGAACGAATCGTTGCGGATCTGATTGCCAATATTGTCGCTAACGTCTCGGGGCGCTTCGTTATTGCCAATTGCTGCCTTGCCCCGCAAATTGCCGATCGACTCATTTCCGTCGGCCGGTGTCTGACCACCTGCGGTCAACTGTCCGCCATCCCGGCCGCCGCGTGAGCGGCGCGCATTGCGGCCGCGGCCTTTGCCCTGTCGGGGCGGCTGCTCGGTCGTTTTCGCACCATGCTGTTGGCCTGAAGCAGAAGCGTCAATCACAACCGACAACCCTGATTCAATATCACCGGCGATGATTTCAGAATGGCTCTCTTGAAAGTCCCGCACCGCGGCGTCACCGGCAACAAAATCGGTGGATTCGCCAGACGGCAATGCGGCACTTTCCCGGCCGCGGCCACGACGCCCGCGCCCCCTTGGTTCGCCCCGCTCGCGCTGACCGGCGGCTTCACCATCACCTTGTGGATCGGCGCTTTTGCGCTGTCCCCGATTGGGCTGGGTGTTGGTCGGCAACGCGCCAATGTGGCCCTCAACTTCCATCCCAACCCATTTCAACACCGCACGAACCTGTGATGTGTCCAACTCGACCATGCGGCCACGCGTGAGTCGCGGTGGCAGGCCGATCTTTCCAAAGCGGACGCGAATCAGTCGGGAAACCGTCAGACCGACCGCTTCGAACATTTTTCGCACTTCCCGATTGCGCCCTTCGCGCAACACCACGTGATACCACTGGTTGACGCCTTCCCCACCTCGTTTGTCGATCGAATCAAACTTTGCGGGATGCTCAACAGGCGTTTCATCCTCATCTTCATCCGGCTCGGCCGCAATCGACACACCAGCCAGCAGACGCGCGGTCTGCTCGTCGGTGAGTTCACCAAGCACCCGAACCGCATATTCGCGTTCAACCTCATAACGCGGATGCATCAAGCGGTTCGCAAGCTCACCACTGGTGGTAAAAATAAGCAGCCCCGACGTATTGATATCGAGACGCCCGATAGACATCCACTTGCCGTTTTCAACAGGCGGCAAATTGTCAAACACCGTGATCCGATTGCCCGGGTCGTTGGTCGTGACAATCTCGCCCTCCGGTTTGTGATAGAGCAAAACACGCGGCAACGCCTCATCAAATTTGAGCTTCACCAAGTGCCGGTCGATCATAATCGCGTCACTTGGCGACACACTCGTGCCGGTGGTCGCGACAATTCCGTTGACCATCACGCGGCCCGACGAAATCATAATTTCCATGTCTCGTCTCGAGCCATGGCCGGATTGTGCAAGCACCTTGTGCAGCCGCTCGCGTTTGACTGTTTCTTCCTTTGCCAGCGCCTCGGCAAACTGACCTGATTTTGACTCGTCTCCCCAGCGCCGGGTTTCGGCAACTTCTGAAATCAACGCACGCGGGCCGTCCGGATTGATTCCGCCCGGTCGAGCATTTGGGCCACCTGCACCGACCCGAAATGGCGTTTTTTTACCACCACGACCGCGTCTTGCACGTGTGCCCGCATTGCCGGAAACGTCCCCGCCCGGCAACAATGAATTGCCCGCCGCGCCTGGTGCGCGTGGATTCCCGCCGCGTCCGCCGCGACTGTTGCGCTCACCGGTCTGACGCGGCTGTCGCGGTGTACGCGGCGACGGCGCGCCCGGTACACCCGGCATCACATTGCCGTCGCGTGTGCCCGAACCAGCGGCCCCGCCAGCGCCGCGCGCCTGACGGCGACGGCTGCCGTCTTTGGCCGCACCTGCTGCGCCGCCTGCACCCCTTGGACCGGTACGCGCGTCGCCGCGCTTGCCGCCGCGCCCGGCGACGCGATTGCCGCGGTTGTCATTGCCGATATTGTCATTCTTACCGGCTGACTTTCCACGCCCGCGTTTGCCGCGGCCGGACGGATCAACCGCTTCAATGACTTCTTTTTCTTCGCCGATGTAACGTCCATCAACGTAACCCCGCGCCGCAACGCGGACCACCACACGCTTTGTCATCTTGACTGTCCTTCGTTGGGCGAAAGGCCGGCCGGTTGACTGCCCGCATCCAATGGCCCTGTTGAATCAACAACATTGGTGACTTGCGATTCAACGGCGCCGGCGACAACAGGGTCGGCTGAATCAAGCTCGAGTGAAAGTGTTCCCGTTTGTGCAACCGCAGGCGCAATCACACCAAACTGCGACATGTCCAGGGTTGCCTGCAGTTCATGCAGCGGCGGCAGCTCCTCCAACGTATGCAGGTTCAAGTCATCCAGAAAATGTTTGGTGGTTGCAAACAGCGCAGGACGTCCGACGGTCTCCCGATGGCCGATTTCATCGATCCAGCCCCGGTCTTCGAGCGTCTTCAATATGTGCGGGCTGACCGCGACACCACGGATGTCTTCAATATCGCCTCTTGTAACCGGCTGACGATAGGCGATGATGGCAAGCGTTTCAAGCACCGCACGGGAGTACTTGAGCGGTTTGTCACTCGACAGTTTGTCGAGATACTTTTGATAGGCGGGCTTGACGCGAAACCGGTAGCCGCTCGCGACAATTGTCAACTCGACGCTGCGGCCATCCCATTCTGACTTGAGTTCATCAAGCAGATTACGAATAGTGTCGACGTTTAGTTGCCCGTCAAATAAACGCCTGAGTTCGTTAAGCGCCATTGGTTCCGACGCGGCAAGCAATGCCGCCTCCAATGCACGCTTCGCCTCCTCGATATCGATCGCCCCGGCTGCGTGCTCAACGCCGGCGTCGTCCGATGCATCCGCCGGCATCATGGCTGTTGCGTCGGCGTCATTGTCGGGCGTGGGCGGCGTTGCGACTGCGACGGAGGTGTCATTTGATGCGGCATTTTCAAATCCGGACGCATCGGCGTGTTCTTGTTGGTTCATTTCGTGTTGTTCCATGGCGACTGCATTTGGGCTCTGTTAATCCAACGTGATCTACGATTCCAGGGGGGGCATTTCATGCGTGCGCATCTTTACGTAGATGGGCTCAAGCGGTGCGGATTGGCTGATTTCAATCAGTGACTCACGTGCCAGTTCCAGCACCGCAAGGAAACTCACCACCACCACCGACACGCCCTCTCCGGGCTGAAACAGGTCTTCAAACAAGACGAACTCCCTGCCGCCCAGTGCGTTCAGCCGCTCGCCCAGGTGACGAAGGATGCGACTCATATGTGAGCGAACAGAAAGGCCTTCCCGCGAAACCCGGTGCCGCTGTGTTGCCTTGGCGCGGCCAAGAATGACCCGCCAGGCATCCGTCAGATCCGCCGCAAGCACTGTCGGCACCCTCTTGACCAGACTTTGCTCGACCAACACGTCGACCAACGAAAAATCGCGACCCATTCGCGGCAGCATTTCAATGGCATGCGACGCAGACTTCATCTGCTCGTATTCAAGTAGTCGCCTCACCAGTTCTGCGCGCGGGTCTTCAGCCTCAACGTCTTCATCACGCGGCGGGCGCGGCAACAACATGCGCGACTTGATTTCAATCAGCAACGCCGCCATCAATAAATAGTCGGCGGCGAGCTCGAGTTGCCCATCGCGCATCACCTCGACATATGACATGTATTGACGTGTCAGATCCGCCATTGGAATGTCAAGAATGTCCAGCGAGTGCCGGCGAATCAGGTAGAGCAGCAAATCGAGCGGACCTTCAAACTGCTCGAGCACAACCGAAAGCGCATCCGGCGGGATAAAAAGATCCATTGGCATTTCAGTGATGAACTCGCCGCGGATCTTTGCAACCGGCATTTCCATCCCAAGTGTGGCCTGCGGCACCGATTCAGCGGCGCTTCCGGGTGACGCATTGTTCACAACAAGTTCCACACTCATTTCCCCGCCCCCCCCATCAAGTCAACCGCCGCCCTCGACATCTGTGCGCCATCATGCGCGACACCTGGAACAACGACTTTTTGCCATGCAAACTTGCCGTTCAATTTTTGCGCCGCCACGCGCGCGTTTTCAAAAAACGCATTTCCCCTCGCAAACCGGAACGACCCCTGCGCATTGGCGCCCAGGCTCCTGTTCAAGCTTTTGTCGTTTGCATCCACGTCGGCGTCACCCAGCAACAAAATGAACGGGCGCGCAAGGGCTGTGCGCGCGCGACTCTCATCTACGCGCGAACCAATGGTGTTGTAAGGGAAACGAAACGTGGTGTCAGTCTTGCCCCATTCCAACTGTGTGTACCAGCCGGGGTTGGCGGCAATGGCCGGACTGGCACGGTGCCGCGGATAAAACAAATGCAGCCGGTGGACAAATTGGCCGCCGGCGGAATGGCCAAACAACCGATAACCAGTCGCCTTCAGTCCGTAACGCGACACCAGCACGTCGAATAAATGTTCCGGTACCGCAAACGCCCATTTTTCCGGATCCGCCTCAGCGGTTGAACGGCCAAGACTGTAGTCGTCATCTTTCGGAAAATACTGTCGCTTGAACTCCGGGGCAATGACGATAAATTTACCGCCGTTGGTTGCCTTGCCGCTCGCGTCACCACCATTCGCAAAGGGAACCCAATGGTCAAGATAGGTCTCACCGTTGCGCTGCACGCCGTGCATCACAAATTGCAGTGGACACGTCTGATCGCAACCTGCCGGCACATACATCCACACAGTCACGGGCCGGGTGGCATCGCCTTTATTGTCGACAAATTCAAACTGCGATTTTCCAGCGGGCAAAACCGCCGCAACAACACCCGGTTGGCCCGCTGCCAATACCGGCATGGCCAGAATCAGGCATCCGATTAACGCGCCAAGTTTCATTTGTAGTCGAGCCCCATTGCGCCGCGCACGTCACGCATGGTTTCTTCAGCCGCCTCGCGGGCCTTGTCGCAGCCATCCGCGAGGATATTCTTGATCAGCATCGGATCGTCTTCAAACGGGGCGGCACGTTCGCGCATCGGTCGCAATTCATGGACGATTCCGTCAATCACCGGCTGTTTGCAGTCAAGGCATCCGATACCCGCGGTTTTACAGCCCTCAACAACCCATTTCTTGGTGTCCGCATTCGAATAGACCTGGTGCAACTCCCATACCGGACATTTTTCGGGATCACCCGGGTCAGTACGCCGCACCCGCGCCGGGTCTGTCGGCATCTTGCGAACTTTTTCCGTCACGGCCTTTTCATCATCACGAATATCGATGGTATTGCCATAACTCTTGGACATTTTTTGCCCGTCAAGCCCGACCATCTTTGACACCGGTGTGAGCAGCGCCTCGGGTTCGGGCAGAATCACCTTACCCCCGCCCTCAAGGAACCCAAACAGGCGCTCGCGATCACCCATTGACAGGTTTTGCACGTCACCCAGCAATTCACGCGCCTCCAACAGGGCTTGTTCGTTGCCTTCCTGCTGGAATTGGGTGCGCAGCTCTGTATAAAGTTTTGCCTTTTTTGAGCCAAGTTTTTTTATTGCCGCTTCGGCCTTTTCTTCAAAACCCTTTTCCCGGCCGAACAAATGATTGAACCGGCGCGCGATTTCGCGGGTCAATTCGATATGCGATACCTGATCTTCACCGACCGGCACATGATTGGCGCGATAAATCAGGATATCGGCGGCCTGCATGAGCGGATAGCCAAGAAATCCGTAGGTGGTCAAATCGCGGCCGAAATGGCTCTGTTTTTCAACCTGGTCTTTGTAGGTTGGCACGCGCTCAAGCCACGAGATCGGCGTAAAAAATGACATGAGGACGGTTAGCTCGGCGTGTTGTGGCACACGCGATTGCACAAACATGGTTGCCTGTGACGGATCGACCCCTGCGGCGATCCAGTCGATGACGGTGTCGTGGGTGTATTGCTCAATAACCTCGGGCGACTCGTAGTGTGTGGTCAGCGCATGCCAATCGGCAACAAAGAAAAAACACGGGAACTCATTTTGCAGCTTCGCCCAATTTTTGAGCGCGCCGTGATAGTGGCCAAGGTGCAGGCGACCGGTCGGACGCATGCCGGATAACACTCGATCAGGAAACATATGCGGGCAGAAAACCCAGGTTAGGTTGGCGTTTAGACTTCGAAAAATGTGTCAATAAATCGTGCTGCTGGTAAGGCGGGTGGGAACTTGGTGGTCTAACGTCAAATTACGATCAGCCCTCCCAGCGGGCTGATTGCCAAAAAAACGGCGGGGTAATTGTCCAAACAAAATCTAATTCGCGATTTTCTCAACACCGGGAGGCGGATTGGCGAACACTTTTGCTTGGTTGTTTTTGCTATTTTGAACTATTTCAAACCAATAAGCGAGTATACCGCTTTCATCGAAAATTCAACCAATGGACCGAGAAAAATGCCGACAACACCGGTCAGGATCAACGCCACCAGAATAAACATGCCGTACGGTTCAAGTTTTGAGAACGCGTAGGCAGCCCGGTTTGGCAGGATTCCGGCAACAATGCGTCCGCCATCAAGCGGCAGCAGCGGGAAAAGGTTAAACACCATCAGCAAGGCGTTAACAAGAATGCCCGCCTTTGCAACCAGGACAATGAACGCTGTCGGCGTTGACATCGGCAACATCAACGCGACCTTGCCAAGGATGGCCCAACCGATCATCATCACCAAATTCGCCCCGGGCCCCGCTGCCGCCACCCAGATCATATCGCGCTTAGGGTTGCGCAATGCACCAAAATTGACCGGCACTGGCTTTGCCCCGCCGAATACAAATGTGAACGACGACAGGATCAAAATCACGATCGGCATGGCGATCGTCCAAACCGGATCGATGTGCTTGATCGGGTTGAACGTCAGCCGGCCGAGCATGAACGCCGTGTTATCACCAAAGTACTTCGCGGCATAGGCGTGCGCCGCCTCGTGCACGGTAATCGCAAACAGCAGTGGAATGGCATAGACAGCAATGTTTTGGATTATGTTTTCCATCGGGTTTTGTCTTGCATTCCTTATTGGTTTTGGAACCCAAAACCAGATACGTCGCCTTTTCCGCGTCTCATCAACACCGGCTCGTCGGCAGACAGATCGATAATCGTTGTCGGCAAAATGCCGCATGCGCCACCGTCCAGAATGACATCCAATTGGTGCTCAAGTGCGTCACGAATCTCATTGGCATCATTCAGCGGTTGGTCCTCACCCGGTAAAATGAGGGTCGACGATAGGATTGGCTCGTTTAATTCGCGCAACAACGCGGTGGCAACCACATGTTCCGGTACCCGCACACCAATTGTTGCCCGTTTATGGTGCGCCAGACGTCGTGGTAACTCCCGGGTCGCCTTCAAAATAAACGTAAATGGGCCCGGAGTGTGCATTTTTAACAGACGATACTGTGCGTTATCAACTTTTGCAAAGGTGCCGATTTCTGAGAGGTCGCGGCAAACCAGCGTGAAATGGTGCCGTTCGTCGACATCTCGAATCTGACGAATCCGCTCCATCGCCGCTTTGTCACCGATATGACAGCCAAGGGCATAACAAGAATCCGTCGGGTAAGCAATCAACCCGCCCTGACGAACAATCTCAACCGCCCGCTTGATCAGCCGCGTTTCTGGATTAACCGGATGCAGCTTGAAGAATTGACTCATTCGTTACCCGGTCTTAGTCGAACAACTGCCAAACCGGACGCAAATCACGGTCAATGGCGTTGAGTCTGGGTAGCGTTCCGGGCTGGAATGACGACTCATCGAGCCCATGAAAATCGGCGCCGCGAGAGGCAAAAAAATCAAATGCCTTGCAATGTGCGGCAAATGCGGCAAATTCTGCGGGCGAGTGGCTGCCGGTGACAACTTCGATCGATTTGCCGCCAAGTTGCCTGAACTCTTGGTATAACGCGCCCAGCCGTGTTTTGTCAAAACCATACCGGCCCGGATGGGCGATAACCGCCACGCCGCCCGCGGACTGAATCCATGACAGCGCGTCGGTCAGGCTTGCCCACCGGTGTGGCACAAACCCCGGATTCCCCGGGGTGAGGAAGCGTCTGAATACGCTGCCGACATCTTTCACAATGCCGCGTGCAACCAATGCACGGGCAAAGTGTGTGCGCCCCAGCATCTCCTTGTTTTCGGCAAGCGCCCAAGCGTCGGGAAAAATATCCGGTATGCCTGCGTCGATGAGTTGGCCGGCAATGGATTTCCCGCGTATGATTCGACCGTCTCGAACGCTCGCAAGCCCTGCAAGCAGTGTTGGGTTGGCTGCATCGATGCCGAGCCCGACAATGTGGATCGTGGTTGGCAACGAGTCAATATCCCCGGCGGCCACCCACGAAACCGAGATTTCCACCCCGGCGACGAAATGCAATCCTGCGGCAGCAGCGGCTTTTGTAGCAGCATCAACATTTGCGACGGTGTCATGATCAGTGAGTGCTAACGCGTCGCAGCCATTTTGAACTGCCAGCGCAACCAGCGCGTCTGCCGACAGCAACCCATCGGACGCATTGGTATGATTGTGCAAGTCAAAATTAAGAGAGTTCATGTAAAACCTTTGCGGCAATCGGCGATCAGACAATGGTGACGGCCGACAATTCGAGCGAAATTGGCAAAATGGCCCAAAAACCAGCTCAAAGATCAATAAATTAACAAGCTAACTGACATTCTATGGCCGAAATCAAACCGATCCACTTTTCACTCAAAGGCGTGACCCCGATTAATTCTGCGGAAATCGCAGAAGCCGCATCCATGAATGCACAATTTGCGGCATTCGCCGAGGCCGTTTTGGACAATCATCCACCGACGGGTCTGGTCGAGTCGATCAACGCCGTCACCGCATTTTTGGATGCCGCTTCGCTGTTGGACGGGGCCTATGGGCAGGACGGCGCGCTGCCGGTCGACGACGCCGCGGGCGCGGCTGACGAGGCATTGCGCGCCGTTTTGGATCTGCAGGCGCAAATCAGCCGCCTGGCACCAGCCGGCCGGCAACCGGCGCTGAGCTCTTCATTGGATGCAATTGCCATCGGTATCGGACTATGGTGCATGCGCCACCAGCTCAATATTCTTGCCCCGGCGCCGGTTGTTAATGCACTGGCCAGACGGGCGAATGAGGCGGCCAGCAGGCAGGAAACGGCGGCAACTTATGCGCTCATGCAGGGCTTCGTGATTCATTTGGCACCTACACTGAAGAGTGACCTTGAGCGATCCAATCCGGAACGGCCTTGGCGGATGCTAAATGTAAATTTTGCAATCACCGCAATTCGAACTGGCGACGCCGCCATGATGCGATATGCATTTGACTGCCTGAATACCGCCCTGCCGGACGAACGGTCGGGCTTTTATGCGGAGGCCTGCGCAATCGCCACCCAACCCGGCTTCCCGGTTGAAATCCGCAGCCTGATTGAACAGGAACAACGACAATCAATCAAAATGCATTGATCACAACGCGAAAAGCAACTGAACGTGAGATAATTTCGCGCTAATAAATTTTCGTAAAATGCCATCCTGCATCAACAATATTGCATGAAACTTCTTTTCGACTTTTTCCCCGTCATCCTGTTTTTTGCCGCATACAAGATGTTCGACATTTATGTCGCAACAGCGGTCGCGATTTTTGCCTCGATTGCGCAGGTCGGGTATTTGAAATTGGCGAAGAAACCAGTGGAACCCATGATGTGGCTCGGTCTGGGAATCATCATTGTTGCGGGCAGTGCCACGATTATTTTCAAGAATGAGATGTTCATCAAGTGGAAGCCGACCATCCTGTTCACGGCAATGGCGGTTGCGATCGGTGTTACCCAGTTCTGGTTTAAAAAAAATCCGGTTTCGTTTATTTTTAACAATACCATCGAGGCACCGGATGCCGTCTGGCGGAAGCTATCCGTTTCATGGATTGTTTTCCTGCTTTCTGTCGCGGCGCTCAATATCTGGTTCGCCTATTACACATCGACCGATACTTGGGTCTTGTTTAAGACATTCGGCGACATGGGGCTGTTTTTCGTTTTCATCATTGCGCAGATTTTTTGGTTGATGCCATATTTGCCGGATGACGCGGATAAAACCACCCCGGCACCGGTCGCCGACCAGCCAATGAAGGCCGTCAAATAATGCTCTATGCAATTATTTGCGAAGAATTGCCCGGCGCGTTGGAACGGCGGTTGGCAAACCGGCCTGCCCACGTTGAACGGTTAAAGGATTTGCAGGCGGAGGGGCGCTTGGTTCTGGCAGGCCCGCACCCGGCAATTGACGCCGATGATCCGGGGCCGGCGGGATTCACGGGATCGTTGATCGTTGCCGAGTTTGCGTCACGTGAAGCCGCCATAGCGTGGGCTGCCGAAGACCCGTATTGCAAGGCGAATGTTTTCTCAAATGTAACCGTTAAGCCATTCAAGAAGGTTTTGCCCGCCTAAATTGGCCGGCGAAATATATCCATGCAAACCGTCCGCGAGCAAATTCAGGCGCGTCTGTCCGCCCTCAATCCAACCATGCTGGATGTGATTGATGAATCTGCATCACACGCAGGTCATGCGGGCGCTGCCTCGCACGCGACCCGTACCGGTATGACCGAGGGTACCCATTTTGATATTACGATCGCCTCGGCTGCTTTTGCCGGCAAGCCACTGCTTGAAAGACACCGGATGATTTATGCGCGCTTGGAGGATTTGATGAAAACGCGCATTCACGCCCTGAAAATTGATGCGCGCACAGCATGATTTTGATTTACGTTCCAACGATTTTATTTGTTTGATTTGTTGTCCTAATTTTGTCCCATTCACCGGAAGGAAGAAGCAATGCAACTGACCAAAAAAACTCTCGCTATCGCAATTTCAATCGCAGTCGCCGCCCCGTTCGCCATTGCCCAGACCAAAACGGAAAAAGCCGCAACCAAAACGGAAAAATCAACTTCGCAAAAAGCCGACGGCCGCTTGAGTGTCAATGGCGTGATCATCCCGCAGTCATTTTTTGACGCGATGAACAAAGAGCGTGCCGCCTCCGGCCAACCGGCAACACCGGAAATGAATGCCGCCATCAAAGATGAACTGATCAACCGGGAAATTCTGGCGCAGGCTGCTGCAAAGCGCGGGCTGGACAAGGACCCGAACATCGCCGCGCAAATACGCATCGCCGGCCAGGCTGTGCTGATCCGCGCCTATTTTGACGACTACATTAAAGCCAACCCGGTTGCGGACGAACAGTTGAAATCGCAGTACGCGGAGTTTGTCAAACAAATGGGCGACAAGGAATTCAAGGCTCGCCACATTTTGGTTGATGGCGAAGATGAGGCAAAAGCAATCATTGCCCAGCTTGGACGCGGCGAATCGTTTGAAAAACTGGCAAAAGAAAAGTCCAAGGACACCGGTTCGAAAGACAACGGCGGCGATCTCGATTGGGGTCCTGCGGGCCGCTATGTGCCTGAATTCGGCAACGCGCTACGCGCCTTGCAAAAAGGCCAGACCACGTCAAATGCCATCAAGACACAATTCGGCTGGCACGTCATTCGTTTGGACGATTCACGCGATATGAAGCAGCCGACGTTTGACGAAGTGAAAGAGAACTTCCGCCAGCGCGCGCAGCAGGAAACAGTCAGCAGACTGGTCGCGGATTTGCGCGGCAAGGCAAAGGTCGAAGAAAAATAGTCGTCGCACAACTGCGCAGGCGATTTTGCAGCAATCAAAAAAGGCGGCCATGGCCGCCTTTTTTGTTGTCCGCGTCGGACGGATCGCCGTCAGGGCAAACGGAATGGCGCGGGATTTCAACTGTAAATCAATTTTTGTTGTTTGCCTAGTATTGCGGCGGCAGAGCCAATCGCGTAATTTATGTGCATGACACAACCGCTCGCTCCGATCCGCGTCCAATTCGCCAAGGCTGGTAATTATTACCGTCTGGAGGCGTCCATTTCCCGACTCCTGCCGCGCGAAATGCCGCCGGTGATTGCGGCGTTCACCGAAGTCTGGACAAAACCCGAACAGATCGAACGCGTCTCGATTGGCAGCGCCTCGGGAGAAGCACTCGCCGTCACGCTGATTGCGGATCATGAAATCCCGGCCGGCGGACGCCCGGGCAGCGTCGCCAGAGCGCTGACCTACGCAATCTGGCAAAAACTCGATCGATACGTAAAAATTACCGTTGAGACAACCTATCTGGGTGAATCACCGGATGCCCATTTCGAGTATGGTGAGGCAGAATATTCGGATGCATACGGCACGCGCTTTGAGAACTAGCGCGGCCAACAACCGGCGCGGTCAATAACAGCGTCCGCCTAAGCTGCCCATACCCTTGCATTCCTGAACATCCGCATCCAGGGGCTTTCGGCGACCCAGCCCTTCGGATGCCAGGAAAGATTCACACTCAAACTCGCACGTTCAGGGTGGGGCATCATGATCGTGAATCGTCCATCCGGCGTCGTGAACGCGGTCATGCCAAGTGGTGATCCGTTCGGATTCGCCGGAAATTTTTCCGTCACACGTCCCGCATGGTCAACAAAGTGTGCGGCACACAACCAGCGTACCGCAGCCTGTTGCGCGTCATCACGAAACACCGCGCGGCCCTCGCCATGTGCGGTGGGTACCGGGATAACCGAGCCCGCCATGCCGGCGAAAAAGATCGACGGTGACTCGCGTACTTCGAGCAAGACCGTCCGTGCTTCGTATTGTTCACTCTTGTTGCGCTCGAGATGCGGCCAGTTCTCGGCACCCGGAATGATGGAAGACAAATTGGACATCATCTGGCAGCCATTGCAAACGCCCAGTGCGAATGAATCGTTGCGGGCAAAAAATGCCGAAAATTGGTCGCGCGCACGTGTGTTGAACAAAATGGATTTTGCCCATCCTTCGCCGGCACCCAGCACGTCACCATATGAAAATCCACCACACGCGGCCAGCCCGTGGAAATCACGCAATGACACGTGGCCGGCAATGACATCGCTCATATGGACGTCAAAGGCATCAAATCCCGCCTTGGTAAAGGCGTGCGCCATTTCGAGTTGGCCGTTTACCCCCTGCTCGCGGAGGATTGCGATTTTTGGTTTGAGGCTTTTTGCAATGTACGGCGCGGCAATATCTGCCGACGGATCAAAGCTGAGCCGGGCAAACAAACCACTGTCTTTTGTATCGAGCAGACGCTTGTATTCCTCGGCTGTTGTATCCGGGTTGTCGCGCAGTGACTGGATGAGCATGCTGGTTTTGCTCCATGCGCGCTGCAAATCGACCCGCGTCTCACTGAGAATCGGTTTGGCACTGCGAATAAGCCGAAGTTCATCAGTGTCGTTGATGTGTCCGATCACCTGACTGTGCCGGCCCAAGCCCGCCGACCGCAGCAATTGCATCACGGCATCCCGGTCCTTCCGATAAATCTGAATGACCGCCCCTAACTCCTCATTAAAAAGTGCTGACATGACATGCGCATTGGCGGCCAGTTTGATTGATGTCGCTGTTGTATCGTAATCGTCAACATCGGTCTCTTTTTCATCATAGACCAACGCGTCCAGATACAACGTAACACCAACGTGACCGGCAAACATCATTTCGACGATCGTGGTGACCAGACCGCCATCAGAGCGGTCATGGTAGGCAAGCAGTTTGCCGTCGCGTGCAAGGGCACGAATGGCGGCGAAAAACGCTTTGAGCGCGGCGGCATCGTCAAGGTCCGGCGCAACATCACCGATGCTGCCATAGACCTGTGCCAATACAGATGCCCCCAAACGGTTCCTGCCGTCACCCAGGTCGATCAGCACCAATTCGGTGTCTGTTTCGCGCGCGAGTTCAGGTGTCAGGGTTTGGCTCGCGTCGTTCACCACGGCAAATGCCGAAACGATCAGTGACACAGGCGCGATAACCGCCTTGTCAGCCGTGCCATCCTTCCATGCGGCCTTCATCGACAACGAATCCTTGCCAACCGGGATGCCGATACCGAGTGCAGGACACAATTCCATCCCGACCGCCTCGACGGTTGAAAACAATTTGGCGTCTTCACCGGCATAACCTGCTGCGGCCATCCAATTGGCGGAAAGTTTGATGTCGCTGATCATGCCGATATCGGCAGCCACGATGTTGGTCACGGCCTCACCAACGGCCATGCGACCGGATGCCGGCGCATTAATCAACGCAATCGGACTGCGCTCGCCCATTGCCATCGCCTCGCCCGTAAGCGTGTTGAAGCCCATCAGCGTCACCGCACAATCGGCAACCGGCACCTGCCACGGTCCAACAAACTGGTCGCGCGCGGTCAGGCCACCAACCGAACGGTCGCCAATATTGATCAGAAACGACTTGTCGGCGACCGAAGGCATATGCAGCACCCGGTAAAGCGCATCCTTCAAATCAATATCATCCGTCACAAACGCGGTCGTGATAACCGCCTCGCTGCGGACCTCACGGTGCATGCGCGGCGGCTTGCCGAGCAACACATCCATGTCCATTTCAACCGGATTATTGTTGAACAACGGATCACTGACGATGAGCACCGGTTCGGCCACTGTCTCGCCAAGCACGGCAAATGGGCAGCGCTCGCGCTCGCAAAACCGCCGGAATAAATCCAGCGATTCTGGTGCGATGGCCAACACATAGCGTTCCTGGGATTCGTTCGACCAAATTTCCTTCGGGCTCATGCCCGGTTCAAGCGTCGGCACCTTGCGTAAATCAAATTTTGCGCCGGCACCACCGCCGTGCGCCAGTTCCGGCAGCGCATTTGAAATACCACCGGCGCCGACATCATGGATCGACAAAATTGGATTTGCCATGCCACGCTGCCAGCAGGCGTCGATCACTTCCTGGCAACGACGCTGCATTTCAGCATTCGCCCGTTGCACAGAATCAAAGTCCAATGCCTCGGTATTGGTGCCCGACGAAACCGACGACGCCGCGCCGCCGCCAAGACCGATGCGCATGCCCGGTCCACCAAGCTGGATCAGCAGGGTGCCCGGCGGCAGGGGGTTCTTGTGGGTGTGCTCAGCGGCAATGCTACCGAGGCCGCCGGCAATCATGATTGGCTTGTGGTAACCACGCACCACGCCGTTCACCCGCTGCTCAAAGGTGCGGAAATAGCCACACAGATTGATGCGGCCAAACTCGTTGTTAAACGCCGCCCCACCCAACGGGCCATCAATCATGATCGAGAGCGGGGAGGCCATCCGGGCCGGCTTGCCGTAATCGTGTTCCCACGGCTGTTCGAATCCCGGGATGCGCAAATTGGAAACCGAGAAACCGGTCAACCCCGCTTTTGGCTTGGCGCCCGTGCCGGTCGCGCCTTCATCACGCAACTCGCCACCGGAACCGGTCGCCGCGCCCGGCCACGGCGAAATCGCGGTGGGGTGATTGTGTGTTTCAACCTTCATCAGCACATGCATTTTGCCGGCGTGAAACTGGTAGTGATGGTTATCGGCCGGATAAAAACGCTCGATCGAGGCGCCTTCCATGACGGCACAATTATCTGAATAGGCAACAATGGTTTTGTGCGGCGAAACGGCGTGGGTGTTGCGAATCATCGCAAACAGACTTTTGTCCTTGGCGGCACCGTCGATTGTCCAACTGGCGTTAAAAATCTTGTGGCGGCAATGTTCGGAGTTTGCCTGTGCAAACATCATCAACTCAACGTCGGTCGGATCCCGTCCGATACGATCATAGTATTCGAACAAATAATCGATCTCGTCGGCGGACAATGCCAAACCAAGCATTCGATTTGCTTCATCGAGGGCCGGTTTGCCAGACTGCATCAATGCAATCGTGGTCAGCCGCTGCGGACTTTGCTCAACAAACAGAGATGCCACATCCCGCAATGAAAAGCCTGCCGTCTCGGTCATTGGGTCATGCAGTTCCGCCACCACCGCGGCCCGGCCAGCCTCGTCCAACGCAGCGAAACCGGCAATGGTGTACACCGTGGCCCGTTCGACACGGATCACGGCGCTGAGCCCACAGTTATGGGCAATGTCCGTGGCCTTTGACGACCAAGGCGAAATCGTCCCTATCCGGGGAAACACCAATATCGACGGGGTGTTCCCGGCATTTTCGTCCGAAACGCCACTGTTGACGCCATAAGTCAAGAGTTGTTGGAGCGTCGCCAATTCGGCCGCGTCCAGCTCACGACTGGTCGAGACAATATGCAAAAACTCGGCGCCGACATTGCCCGCCACAATTCCCTTGGCGGAAATTGCGGCGTTGAGTTTTTCAAGACGGAAACGCGAAAGGGCGGCAGGCCCCCTTAGCGTTAAGCAACCGGGCGTCAAAGCAACGGGTTTGGGATTCATGACAAGGCTGGACAAGGGGTGTGAAAGAGAAACTGATGTGCAATGATTGCGCATCCACCGCCGTAAATTATACCGAAGCGACCCGGCAATCCTGCTTGGGCCACAACCGCCGCATTAAACCCGCGGAAATGCGCCTGCTATCGCCATTTCAACCGGATGCGGACCTGTCGAAACCGTTCTCGATCAAGACTGTCCGCCCATAACGCCAGCACCCTTGGAAACCAGCGCCGCCAGGCTGGATCATTGGGAAAACGATAGGGAATACTCGTAAAGTAGGTCGAGACATAGGGTGACCTGGTCACCACCACTTCGGCTTCCGACCGATAGATATCAAGCATGCGCGTTCGCTTGCCCGGATTGGCGAAATGGATTCGCAATACCAATTCGACCGACTTTTCTGCAGCTGCCGGCAAATGATCCGCCGCCGGCGTGGGTTTCGGCAAAATCGGCGCCGCCTCCCGTTCGAACAGGTAAAAGGCATCGATGGCATCGGACGACTTGAATCGGATCAAATAGATATCGAAGACGAGCAAAATCAACGCCGCCAATAATATTACGGCACGAACCCATTCATCAATATCAATCAACCATAATGAGGCACACGCAAGCAGTGCCGCGCCCAACGTCAGGATGAGATTGGTCAGGGAGGGCTTTAACAATATCCAGCGCGGGTCTTGAATGTCAGACATGCGCACGAATTTACAACAGTTTCAGCATGCCAATCAATGCCGTATGTGAATATCAATGAATCATCCGAGTAACGGTGGAAAATCGCCGTTGGCCGGTGGCGTCGCACCACCCGCGCAGTCGGATGGCTTTATCGACCTGCAACACAAGCAAACAAGGCAGGAACCAAAATGAATGAACGTTGGGCACAATTATTGAGCACAAACGGCGCGCAGTTTGCGGATGGCCGCGTGATTGCTTATCCAGAATCCAACGCCGGCGCGGCTCTGCCAACCGCAACAGTGATGTGTGATCTGTCCCACTACAGTCTGTTGGAAATCAGCGGCGTGGACGCGGCGGCTTTTTTGCAGGCACAATTCACCAACGATGTGCTGGCTCTGGATGACGGGCAGGCGCAATGGAATGGTTGGTGTTCGCCCAAAGGGCGACTGTTGGTCACACTTTTGGTCTGGCGTGATCTTGACGCGTATTTCCTGATGCTGCCCAAGTCGCTGCTGCCGGCCATTCATAAACGGCTTGGCATGTTTGTGCTGCGCTCAAAAGTCATCATCACCGATGCCAGCGACACGCTGCAACGATTTGGTGTCACCGGCGCCGATGCCCGGACTTTGCTAGCAACTATCTACGACGGGTTGCCAGCCAACGACTTCGCCAGTATGACCAGTTCAAATGGTCGGGTAATCCGCCTATCCGCATCACGTTACGTTGTTGTTGCCACCGCCGATGCCGCCGAATCTGCATGGCGCAAACTCAGCGACCAATGCCGGCTCGCACCAGCCTTGCGTTGGGACCTTGCAGGAATTCGCGAGGGGATAATTGAAGTGGCACCGGAAACACAAGATACATTCGTACCGCAGATGGCCAACTTCGAGCTGGCCGGCGGCGTGAGCTTCAAGAAAGGTTGTTACCCGGGCCAGGAAATTGTTGCGCGCACCCAATATCGCGGCATCCTAAAGCGCCGCATGGTGCGGGTAACGTTTGCTGCAAACATTACGCCGCCGCCCGGCACACCTGTGTATTCGCCGTCGTTTGAAGGTCAGGCGTGCGGAACCATTGCCCTCGCTGCACCATCGGATATCGCCACCGGTGGCATTGAGGCGCTTGTTGTGACACAGATCGAGAGTCTGACCGGCAGCGGCTTGTTTCTTGACCAAAACTTTTCACAGCCGATAACAATACTAACGCTGCCATACGCCGTTTGACGGGCAGTCCGCCGGCCTGTTCTCTGCAATTGCTGGTGCCGCTGGTTAAAGCGCGCGCCGCATTTCCAAATGCGGGATTCCCGCTTCGGCAAACTCAGTCCCGTACGACAAAAAACCCTGCTTGTAATAAAACGGGGTGGCGTGGGTCTGCGAATTGAGCCGTATCTGTTGATATCCAAGTTGTTTTGCATGCGCACACAAAAATTCGAGCATCGCCTTACCGACACCTGAGCCGCGCCAATCGCGCAGTACCGCCATACGGCCGATACGCGGCATCGGCTGTTCGAGCAGCATCCTTGCGGTGCCGATCAGTTCGCCCGCGGCGTTGTGTGCCGCAACATGAACGACTTTTGACGGGTCAGCGTCAGCGACGTCCGTTTCAAGCTCCTGTGGAACGCCCTGCTCCTGAACAAATACCGTAAAACGAATTTGCGAAAGTACGGCGTGGTCAACCGTCCAGGCTGCCAATGCAATGGCGTACGGCTGATTAGTCATCTTGAAAATTCTGGCGAAAGCACGGTTGCAATGCGTTGACTGTTCAAATCCGGCACGCTTCCAAGTTTGCCAAAACGGACGCGGCACGGGTAGACGGTTATTTTTTCCACCGCGCATGATAACGCCAATAAATCCGCAAAAACAAAACACAACTTTTTAACCGGCCGGCGGCCTGCAAAGCGGCGTCGAAACAGCCTGTCCGACATCGCCGTGCCCGACGCTTTGAACGAACGCAACAACGTTAATGTTCGCGATCTTCCAGTCAGCCGGAATGACGGCGTTTCGCAAGGTGCGGTTTTTCCCATCTGTGCGAAGCGGCAGAGGTCCAATCAAATCACGTACGACGTGATCGTGTCGCAGCGACACACCGCGATTTTCGCCCGCCTTCACGTCAGTTGCCAGATTGTTTTCTGTGACCGCAATAAACAACGCTGATTGCTTGCGGTCGACGGCATTTTCAAATAAAACATCGGTTTCGATTGTCAACACGCCTTCACGGAATGCCACGCGGAGGCCAAGTTCGACGTTCGACGTTTTACTGTTTGCGTCAATTCGTGACGCGGCAATCCGCCTGGCATCGTGCCAATAAGTCGTATCAAGCCCGTTTAAGAGAAGTTGTGGTGTGTAAACGCTACGTTTGCCCGAGATCGATGCCATTTCCCGCTGTCTCGCAGAAAAGCCCGGTTTCGCAAAGCGGTCTTTCCAGCCGATGTAATCCCAATAATCAACGTGGAATGCAAGCGGAATGATTGTTTTGTCCGTCTTATCAATAGTCGAAAACCATTTGTCTGCCGGTGGACAACTATTGCAGCCTTCGGATGTGTAAAGCTCGGCGAGCACGGTGCGCGTCTTGCTGCTAGTCACCGATAAAGGCGCATCACAAACGGCGGCAAAAACCGGCGCAGACAGCGCAATCAATCCTGCTGATATCAGCCGCAACAGACATTTCATCCGCATGAAAACTCTCCTCATCATTGGCGGTCGTCGAATACGACCGCATGAAGGAGATACGGGCAAGGTCGGATTTGGATGTTTTCTGCCGGTAAAAATCAGAACCGCGGCTTTTCCGCCGCCGTGCTGTAACGGGAAACGCCGTCGGCAATGGCTTGTTTTGCCTCCGCAACCCCAAACCATCCCTCGACCTTGACCCATTTGCCAGGCTCAAGATCCTTGTAATGTTCAAAGAAGTGGGCAATTTGGTTTAGTTGCACCGCCGGCAGATCGTTGGCATTTTTGACTTCGTTATAAATCGGCGTTAATTTTTCAATCGGCACCGCCAGCAGTTTTTCGTCACCACCGGCTTCATCGGTCATTTTCAACACACCGAGCGGCCGGCAGCGGACCACCACGCCGGGAATCAACGGGTGCGGCGTGATCACCAGCACATCAACCGGGTCACCATCGTCCGACAGCGTATGCGGGATATAGCCGTAGTTACAGGGGTAATGCATCGACGTTGACATAAAGCGATCAATGAATAACGCGCCGGTCGCTTTGTCGAGTTCGTATTTGATGGGATCACCATTCATCGGGATTTCGATGACGACGTTGAAATCATTTGGCACGTCGCGGCCGGAATCGACACGGTCAAGATTCATGGGGTGGCTCTTTCATGGCAGTGATACACAAAAAAAATTTCAGGGGTGCTTCCCAAAAGTGATTTTTTGGATTAGGCTTCCGCTGGGGGCGTGCCTCCCTGTCGCCGATAGAGCCAAATTGCGACGGCGGAGTAGACATTGTAGCTGCGCGCTTGACCGGGATTATCGCTGTTCGCCTCAAATCCGCCAACCGGCAATCCGGACGCGGAACGATAAAGGAGAAAAATGCATTCCCCTCATCAACATCGCCGAAGCATGCTTGCCCAACAGCGGGTTCAGCTGGCCCAGTCCCAGCAAATTGCCAAACAGGCACAGGATGCACACGAGCCGGCATTTTCGCTGTATTCGCCCGATGCAAAACGTTTTCCGTTGATCCTGACGCTCGACCAAAATGGCGTCCCGCACCGCTGGATTACCTGGCAACATGCCGTCTGGTATTACGCCAAGGAACGGGTAGCCTGGGAGACCGGCTCGGAGGCCTTTACGGTAAACGGCGGAAAGTCCCGCGAGACAGGGGAGGTATCATCAGTGACGGCCGCCTCCATCATTGCCATTCGCGGCAAGGCCATGGCGATCAAGGGGTTTAATCAAACACCCCCATTAAACAATCGCGAATTGTTTCATCGTGACCGGAACGTCTGCGCCTATTGCGGCGGACTGTTTTCGCACGCCAAACTTACCCGTGATCACATCGTCCCCTACTCTCGACGCGGGCTTGACGGTTGGATGAACGTGGTGACGTCGTGTCGCAATTGCAATGAACGCAAGGGTAACCGCCTGTTGGAAGAGGCAAATATGCAACTTTTGTATGCCCCGTATGTGCCGAACCGTGCCGAGTTCTTGATTCTCGCCAACCGCCGAATATTGGTCGATCAAATGGAATTTCTGAAGCAGCACGTCGCCGCGCAGAGCCGCATCCATCTGGCAGGTTGAAAACGTTTTTCCGCCGGGCAAGCGGCCTTTCAGCCATTTGTGCCGCTTAGGCGCCGTCATTGTTTGATTTTCAGTTTTTCTTTTCAATCAACATCGCGTCGCCATAGCTAAAAAACCGATAGCGCTGTGTCACCGCATGCCGATACGCCTGCATGGTATTTTCGCGTCCGGCAAACGCCGAAACCAGCATCATCAAGGTTGATTTTGGCAGATGGAAATTGGTAATCAGCCGGTCGACCACCCGAAATTGGTAGCCCGGGGTGACAAACAGCGCTGTTTCGCCTGCACCCGCCACCAGTTCGCCTGATTGCGAGGCTGATTCCAGCGTGCGCATGCTGGTGGTACCAACGGCAATCAAACGACCACCCTTTGCCTTGGCCACGCGGATGGCTTTAACCGTTTCCGGCGGCACGCGATACCATTCTTGATGCATCACATGCTTTGAGATATCGTCATCACGAACCGGGCGAAACGTACCGGCACCAACGTGCAACGTGACATAGGCGAGCGTCGCGCCAAGGGCGCCCAGCCGGTTGAGAATTGCATCGTCAAAATGCAGCCCGGCAGTCGGTGCTGCGACCGAGCCATCGTACTTTGCGTAAACGGTCTGGTAACGGGATTCGTCGACTGCGTCAGCTTGGTGTGTGATGTATGGCGGCAGCGGGACTTCGCCAATTCGTTCCAGAATCGCATAGACACTTTCGTCGCCGTCAAATATAAGTTCAAACAAGTCGTCGATGCGACGCGTCATGGTCGCCGTGATGCCCTGGTCAAACAAAATTCGACTGCCCGCCTTGGGTGATTTTGAGGCGCGAATATGCGCCACCACCACTCTGAATGTGTCATCTGCGCCCGGCAGGATCCGCTCGATCAGCGCCTCAACACTGCCACCTGTTTGCTTTTGGCCGCGCAACCGGGCCTTGATCACCCTGGTGTCGTTAAACACCAAAATATCGTTTGGCCCGACCAACTCAGTCAGTTCGATGAACTGCCGGTCAAACAATGACCCGCTATTGCCGTCCAAATGCAAAAGGCGACTCGCCGTTCGCGTCTGAGCCGGGTGCTGCGCGATTAACTCCGCCGGCAAATCGTAATCAAAATCTGTGGTTTTCATGGGCTTAAAATTTTGGGGCCGGTATTGCAGGCCCGTGTTGCACGACGACCAAGTACCTGATCAGACAATAGATCCAACAAAAATTAAAAAGCCCACTGATGTGGGCTTTTTAATTTGGTGCCGGGAGCCGGAATCGAACCGGCACGATGTTGCCACCGCTGGATTTTGAGTCCAGTGCGTCTACCAGTTCCGCCATCCCGGCAAAAAACGGTAGGCGTGAATTATAGCGCAATCGTGCACCAGCGGCCAGCCGGTGTATTCGCCAGATGAACAACCACCCGGTCAGCACGCCCCGTCCGCTCAACCGGGCAGGATGCCATTGGCGCACAAAATCCAGCCATTCGGCTCAAAATTGGTCGGAACACAAAATTGAACCGCCTATAATTTCCGTCAATTGTTTATTTCCGTAACGGGGCAAATTGTGGCGACAACCGATCTCTCAAAGCTTTCCATCGACCGCAGCCAGAAGGCATTTACGGGGCGCGCTGGCAACCCGCGAAACCGCCGGAAATATTGGATTATTGGCGCCGCTGTTGTTGCCGTTGTTTTGACGGCCTTGATCGTGCGTGGCGGCGGCGGCACTGCGCAAGTCGAGGCGGGCGTGGTGTCGTCTGCCTACCCGTCGCTGGCAATCACCGCGCTAAATGCGACTGGCCGCGTGACGGCATTCAAAAAGGCGGCGGTTTCCACCAAAGCGACAGGCAAGCTGGAGTTTCTTGGCGTGCAGGAGGGCTCCGTGGTCAAGGCCGGTGACGTACTTGCGCGTATTGAAAACAAAGACGTGGTTGCGTCACAGGATCAGGCACTAGCCAACGTGCGGGCCGCCAAAGCAAACACCCAGCAGGGGCTGGCTGAATTGCGCGATGCGGAGGCGAATCTACGGCGCACCGAGGATCTTGCCTTAAAAAACTTTATCTCAGGGGCGCAGCTCGATACCGCCAAGGCGCGTTATGACAAGGCTGCCGCCTCTCTGGCGGCACTGCAGGGCCAGGTTGGGGTGGCCGAGGCCAATGCGCGTGTTGCAGCGGTGTCGGTCGAGCAGACCATCATTCGCGCGCCGTTTGATGGCGTCATCCTGACAAAAAATGCCAACGTCGGCGACATCATCACGCCGTTTTCGTCCGCCGCCGACTCCAAGGGTGCGGTGGTCAATATCGCCGATATGACAACGCTTGAGGTCGAAGCCGATGTGTCGGAAAACAGCCTCAGCAAGATTGTGGTGGGCATGCCGGTTGAAATTCAACTCGACGCATTTCCGGATTTGCGTCTGTTAGGCAAGGTGAGCCGCATTGTGCCGACCGTTGATCGCGCCAAAGCGACGGTGCTGGTCAAGGTCGAGTTTGTCGAAAAGGACAGTCGTGTTCTGCCCGACATGAGCGCAAAGGTCGCTTTCTTGTCACGCGCATTGACGGCCGAAGAACGAAAGCCTGTCACCGCGATGCAACCCGCCGCCATTGCCAAACGTGACAGCAAGGACGTCGCGTTTGTCATCGACGAAAAGAATTTTGCCAAAATGGTTGTTGTCACCGTGGGTGAAAAAATCGGCGATCTGGTTCGTGTCGGCGGTGTCAAGCCGGGCGACAAAGTTGTCCTCAAACCCGGCGACAAGCTCAACGACGGCGCGCAAGTCGCAATCCAGAAGAAGTAGCCGCAATGGGAACCATTGGCTCCACGCTGGTCGAGATCCGCAATCTTGTCAAAACCTACACCCGTGGCGATCAAGACGTGCCGGTGTTGCGCGACATCACGCTCAATATTGCACGCGGTGATTTTATTTCACTGATGGGGCCGTCCGGATCCGGGAAATCAACACTGCTCAATCTCATCGCCGGTATTGATAAACCAACCGCCGGCACGCTGCGAATTGACGGCGAGGACATTTCGCAATTATCTGAAGGCGATCTCGCCGATTGGCGCGCCTCCAACATTGGTTTTATTTTTCAGTTTTACAATCTGATGCCGGTGTTGACGGCATTTGAAAATGTCGAGCTGCCGTTGTTGTTGACCAATCTGTCCAAGGCAGAACGGCGTCAACGCGTCAACCTCACACTAGACATGGTCGGGCTGTCGGACCGGATGGACCACTATCCAAACGAACTTTCCGGCGGACAACAGCAGCGCGTCGCCATTGCACGCGCGATTGTCACCGATCCAACCATTCTCGTTTGCGACGAACCGACCGGCGATCTCGACAAGCAGTCGGCGACCGATGTGCTAAACATGCTCAAAGAGCTCAATGAAAAACTCGGCAAGACGATCATCATGGTGACCCATGACGGCCATGCGGCCGAAGCCGCCAAGCGGATTGTGCATCTGGAAAAAGGCGAGTTGATTGACGAACCCGGTGTGGCGGCGGATTAGGCCATCAGATGTACTACCTGAAACTCATTTTCAAGAATGTATTTCGCGCCAAGCTGAGGACCGCGTTGACGCTGACCGGGCTGGTGATTGCCGTGTTTGCCTTTGGTTTTTTACAAACCGTCGTCACGGCTTTTTTTGCCGGCGCCAATGCGGCCTCGGGCGCGCGCCTTGTCACCCGAAACGCCATTTCACTGGTGTTTCCGATGCCGACCTACTACCGCGAACGCATGCGCTCGATCGAAGGCGTAAAAACAGTGAGTTATTCAAACTGGTTTGGCGGCGTCTACAAGGAACCGCAAAATTTCTTTCCGCAGTTCGCCGTCGACCATACCAACTACTTCGATTTATTTCCGGAATACAACATCAAGCCGGAGGAAATGCTCGCCTTCAAACGGGATCGACAGGGCGCGGTTGTCGGGCGCAAGCTTGCGGATCAGTTTGGTTGGAAAGTTGGTGACGTCATTCCGATTCGCGGCACAATTTTTGGCGGAACCTGGCAGTTTACGATTCGCGCGATTTTTGACGGCAAGGACGAGACCGTGGTCACGCGGCTGTTTTTCTTTCATTGGGACTATGTCAACGAGGAAATAAAAAAGCGGTTTCCCCGGCGCGCTGACCAAATCGGTGTGTTCAACATCGAAATCAAGGACCCTTCCCGGGCGGCGGAAATCTCAAAGGCAATCGATGCCGAGTTCAAAAATTCGCTCGCCGAAACCCTGACAGAAACAGAGAAGTCTTTCCAGCTGGGATTTGTTGCACAGTCCGAAGCGATTGTCATCGCGATTCGTGTGGTGTCATTTGTGGTGATTTTTATCATCATGGCGGTGGTTGCCAACACCATGGCAATGACAGCGCGTGAACGAATCTCGGAATACGCGACCCTTAAGGTGCTGGGGTTCTCCCCGGGTTATGTGGCCGCATTGGTATTCGGCGAGGCGTTGATGATTGCATTGATCGGTGCCGGGCTCGGTATCCTGATCACCATTCCCATGGCATCACTGTTCGGCTCCAGCGCGATTGGCAGCGCGGTATTTTCGTCATTCCGGATCTCCAACGACACCATCGTGCTGCAGGCACTGTCGGGGCTGACCGTCGGCATTGTTGCGGGTCTGGTACCCGCCTGGCGCAGTGCCCGCATCAAAATTGTCGACGGCCTCAGACATATCGGCTGATGCAAATATGAAAGTACCGTTCTCCTATATCTTCCGAAACCTGTGGACACGAAAATTGACCACTGCACTGACCGCCGCCGGGATGGCGTTGGTTGTGTTTGTGTTTGCCGCCGTGCTGATGCTGGATGCCGGACTCAAAAAGACCATGGTCGGCACCGGCCGCTACGACAACGTGTTGGCAATCCGGACCGGCGCGGAAACCGAAATACAAAGTGGTGTATCGCGGGACCAGGCGGCGTTGATTGAAAGCATGCCGCAGGTTGCGCGCGGCCAGTCGGGTGAGCCGATGGCATCAAAGGAATCGCTGGTGTTGATATCACTTTACAAAACCGGCCAGGACAAGGGTTCAAACATCGTGACCCGCGGCGTTTCGCCGATGGGCATCGTATTACGGCCACAAGTACGGATCGTGCAGGGCCGCATGTTCCGCGCCGGCTCGTCCGAGATCGTTGTCGGGCGCAATATCAATCAGGAGTTTGACGGAACACAGCTGGGCCAATCAATCCGCTTTGCGCAGCGCGACTGGACGATTGTGGGCGTCTTCGACGGCGGCAAAAGTGCATTTGATTCGGAGGTTTGGGGTGATGTCGACCAGCTGATGCAATCGTTTCGTCGTCTCAATTACTCGTCGATGGTCGTGCAATTAACGAGTGGTGATGCGTATGATGCATTGGCAAAAAATGTTGCCGCTGATGTTCGCCTGACAATTGACGTCAAGCGTGAGCAAAAATTTTACGAGGATCAATCACGCGCGCTGTCGACCTTTATTTCGTTCCTCGGACTACTGCTGTCGATTGTGTTTTCAATCGGCGCCATGATCGGTGCCGCCATCACGATGTATTCATCGGTCGCAATGCGTACGGCTGAAATCGGCACGCTACGCGCCCTCGGATTTCGCCGTCTATCGATACTGATTGCTTTCCTTGGCGAGTCGCTGTTGCTCGGCTTTGTCGGTGGCATCGCAGGGCTGTTTTTTGCCACGTTTTTGCAGGCGATCACGGTATCGACCTTGAACTTCCAATCATTTTCACAGCTGGCGTTTTCATTCACGCTGACGCCGGGCATTGTCATTCAGACGATTATTTTTTCATTATTCATGGGCTTTATCGGCGGTTTTCTGCCCGCTCTTCGCGCCTCACGAATGAAGATTGTCGACGCATTGCGGGCCGCCTGAAAATCAAACACCCCTATTGACGGCGTTTCCCATGTGTTTTTGCCTGAAAATGCCCGTCAATAATGGCCTTTTGCAACCAGACTGGGCCCGATCAGCCCGCCATTTGGATGGGAATTGCGCCACGTCTCGCGTTAATCTGGTTCGTTTCGTTCACGTAGACCAAATCCGGCTGGTAACCAGCCAGCTCAATTTCGCTGTATGCCGCATAGCTGGCAATGATGAGCAAGTCGCCCGGTGCCGCAAGCCGCGCCGCCGCACCATTAACGCTGATGATGCCCGAATTTCGCTGCGCTGAAATCGCATACGTTGTAAAGCGTGCGCCGTTGTTGACGTTGTAGATATCGATTTGCTGGTATTCCTTGATGTCAGCGGCATCAAGCAAATTTTGGTCAATCGCACACGACCCCTCGTAGTGGACTTCACAATGTGTACAGGTGACACGGTGGATCTTCGACTTCAACATGGTGCGTTGCATGGTTCCTCGCGTGCGGACGGTGTTGGTATGGACGGAAACGCCACCCACTATATTCATTCGTTCTAGATTAAACGCTCTAAGTTGCCCGCCAAATACGGCGGCGTTTTTTGTGGGTCGTAACCTGCTAATTGACATCGAACCCCGCTCAGAAGTTTCGTTCAAGCCGCGCTGGTCAGCCGACATCCAGGTGAACCTCCAGATTATCAATCAGACGCGTGACGCCGATACGGGCGGCGGCGAGCACCACCAGCGCCGGATCCGATCGTTGCGGCTCACGCAAATCAATCTGGCGGCGAATACTGATGTAGTCGGTCCGCCAGCCGTGACGTTCAAGCGTTGATTGTCCGCCCGCCTCAAGGGCGGCAAAGTCGCGGCGACCCGCCTCTAATTCGGTCTTGATGGAATTCAACACGTCAATCAGGCGCGGCGCTTCCAACCGTTCGACCGCCGTCAAATAGCCGTTGCGTGACGACAGCGCCAGACCATCCGGCGCCCGAACCGTGTCTGCCAATACCATTTCAACGGGCAGGTTGAA